>JACPSE010000004.1 GCA_016193465.1 Deltaproteobacteria bacterium | reverse complement strand
CTCGGGCTCTCTCGATCACTTCTACCAAGCCAACCTCGGTGTCATCCAGGGCTGGGTGAGTAGCGAATTTCACTATGGCCACCGTGCGCGGTTGACTGTTTTTAGATCCGTCCTTTCTGTCAGATCCTGTGCAGCCAAGAACCGCAACTAATAATGAAACCACAGATATACAAGGGCAAAATCTCATAGGTTAGTCTCCTTCGCTGACGAATGTCGCACCATTTGAGTCTAAGGGTATGTCCAGCTTGTTTTCACCTGCCCATTTCGCAGTCAGTTCTGCGATCGTTATTTCCTTTCCCGTTAGGCTTAGCAACTAGGACAGTCGGTAAGCGAAAATGGCAACAAGGAACGTAGCCTTAGTTGCTAGATCACTATATGGCCTAAAATAGAGCAAAGCTATGACCAAGATCAAGAGCTAGAATAGACGGCAAGGAAAATTACACCAATTTGCTTTTGAGGTCGCACCACTGAGAACTCCGAAGCATCAGATGGGGGGCGCATCTTTACCTTTGACATTCGCTGAGTTGCTAATGGTAGAGAGCGTCAACGTCACAGTGAAAGATTTGACCCTCGAACTCTCAAACTCCGCGATTGGCGATCACCATCTGAACTCTCGTGTGTGCGCCACCCCTGAACCATCACCCATCAAACCGTCTGCTGAAACCTCAACCCCGACACCGGTATCCAACGCCCGTTGGTAGATCTTCGCGCCAGCAGCGGCCATTTGAATGCCCATGCCTGTACTGTTCTTGTACCAGACAATGTCCTGTGCCTTGAGCTCAGTTCTTGGCTTGCCAGCAGCAACGATGTTTCCCAACGTTTCGATGTCATCCCATGAGATGACCCCTCGATCAATGGGACCCAGCAGTTCCTGTTGCTTGTTCCAGAACACACTTTCCTTGTCATTAATTACGATGAGCTTGCTCCGCATGATCGTAGTATCATCGACTTCGGTCTTGAAGAAGTTCGGGTCGGTGTTCTGCACGGCGATTACAAACTGGCCCTCCTGTAACCAGTTCCCATCGAATACAGGCTTGCCACTGACATAGCCGGCATTCGTAATGCAAGACACGATGTCCACGTCGGTCATCGCATCGCGTGGCTGCTCTACAGCGACGACTTCGATGTCGAATTTGGAGCTCATCTCTTTCGCATATTGCTCGCGATGTTCTTTGGTCGGGCTGAACACCTTTACCCGCTCAATTGGGCGCACCAGCAGCAATGCCTCTAGTGTCGTCCGTGCGATCTTACCGCTTCCAAACATCCCTACAGTGCTGACGTCGGTTCTGGTGAGGTACTTCGCAGCTACGGCGTTGGTAGCTCCTACCCGAATGCCCGAGAGCAGGAACTCTGAAATCAGTGCCAAGGGCTCTCCAGTGCTCATGTTGATGAGGCAGATGAAACCCCAAGACTTTCGGTTCGGATCCTTCTGGGCCCGACCGAGGCTTTTCGCTCCTGCTGGTCTGACGCCCCCACCTATCCGTACTGCTGCCGTGTCGTAACTTGGGGTTGTGCCAATATGAATGTTCGAACCGTAGATCGCTTCAGGATGTGACGTCGCACTTTGGTAGCGTATGCGAGGAATATTGACTGCTCCGCTTATACCGTAGTCGCGGAATGCAACCTCCATCGCTTCTACGCAATCAGACATGGGGTGAAGCTGACGAATATTGACATCGTCTATTACTAGCATGGATGGCCTCCCTAATTCGTTCTTGATTCGTTAAGTGATAAAAATTTGTTTTTTAAGCCCGGCCCCTGAGAACTCAAACGTCGCCGCCTCAACCAAGCGCCGGGCTGCCTTTGTGAACCCCGAGGATCATGCCTGCGGTACGAGCCTGTGCCGGATCATCATTGTGAGCCGGACCGTATCCGATACTGACGTGTTATGTCAACTGCGGCCGACTTCTTGACGGTCTCTTCAGATATTGACCCGGTCCATATCCTTCGTGCGCGGGCCGGCTGCGGCTCCGGGCGGCATGATTGCATCCAATCTGGCGAGGTCGTCTTTCGCGAGCTTGATCTCCGTCGCCTTGAGGTTCTCCTCCAAGTGTCGGCGGCTCTTGTTGCTTGGGATCGGAATGATGTCGTTGCCCTGGGCCATGAGCCAAGCCAGCGCCAACTGCGCCGGGGTTGCCGACTTTTCCTTGGCTAACTCTTCCATCTGGCCGAGGAGTTTCAGATTGTGCTCGATGTTGCCCGGCCTAAAGCGTGGATGGTTGCGGCGGTTGTCGCTGTCGGGGATATCTTTTGCATCATGGAACATCCCGGCGAGAAAGCCGCGCCCCAGGGGCGAGTAGGCCATGAAGCCCATGCCGAATTCGCGGCAAGCTTGTATATTTCCCCCCTCCGGGTCCCGCGACCAGAGCGAGTATTCCATCTGCAAGGAGACGATGGGATGTACCTTTTGCGCGCGGCGGATGGATGTAGCGCTCGCTTCCGATAGCGCGATGTAGCGGA
The DNA here is from genome assembly GCA_016193465.1 of Deltaproteobacteria bacterium. GTDB lineage: Bacteria > Desulfobacterota > Binatia > UBA9968 > UBA9968 > UBA9968. Next base: position 15,383 of record JACPSE010000004.1, on the reverse strand, counting down.
CCTTGCCCTGTTCGACGAGTCGCGCCATGCCTCCGACCGACTCCTCGATGGGGACTTTTGGGTCCACCCGCGACATGCAAAATATATCGAGAACGTCGACGCCCAGGCGCTTGAGGCTTTCTTCGCATGTCTTGGTCAAGTATGTCGAGGCGCTGCCGCCGCGATCTCCGCTGGCATCGGGCGTGCGCGGGGTGCCGGACTTCGAGTGGATGACGATCCGCTCCCGCCTTCCCTTGAGGGCCCTGGCGATGAGCTCGTGGTTGTGGCCGTTGCCGTAACTCGCCGAAGTGTCCAGGAAATTGATGCCAAGGTCGAATGCCCGATGTAAGGTGGCGATAGATTCGGTGTCGTCGGCGGGCCCGTATGCTCCCGACATGCTCATGCAGCCGAGACCCATTGGTGAAACCTTAAATTCTGTCGGCCCGAATTTGCGGTATTCCACTGAACATTCCTCTTTTTAGGATCACGTTCTCATCATAATCCGCGCCAGCCCGCCATCAAGGGAGGAAAAAAGTCTAGTAGAGAGTGCAGCCAACCCCGGTCGCTATTTTAGGGCGGAGAGTAGCCGATAATAACGTGTCATGTCAACCTGTGCGAGAACCTTGACAACCGTATGAAAAAGCAAGAGAATCAGCCCTGTCTTTACTTTGAGACGATGACAGAAAAGTTAACCGCGCTCATACTGATCTTTGGACTGGTGATTTTGGTGCTGCCGGGGCAATTGCGAGGCGGATCTACTGATCGCGGGAGGCAACCTGGCATGCTGCGGGAGCAAACGATGGAGCCGACTCGCGGGGATGAGATGATGAGGCCAAGCGGTTTGCAGCCTGTTTTCCCGGACGAAGTCCGTTGTCCGGAGATTGCCTCGCCATTCGGATCGCAAACCCGCTATGACGGCAGCCGACGGCCGAACTGGGAATTCGGGGGCTACCATGGCGGTATTGACATCTCGCTGGCCGAAGGAACCCCTCTTTTGGCCTTGGCGGCAGGCACGGTGGTGACCAAGGGTGAAGGCGGACAGATGGAAGGGATCTACCTGTGGCTGCGCCATTCACCGGAAGACACTGGTTTAACGTACTGGGTTTATTCGAAATACCAGCACCTCCAATCCCTCCCTGAACTGCCGATAGACGCGAAGGTGGTCGCGGGGCAGGTGGTAGCACGTTCAGGCAAAACCGGCACCACAGGAGGGCACTACCGCGCCTTTGGCTATCCCCATCTGCATCTCACGACGCTCAAAAGCCCAAACGGTGATCAGGTAGTGGGCTCCCGCGGGTCAGCGCGGGGATCGAATCTAATCGATCCCCTTGTGATCTACCGCGAAGCCGGCCCCAACCCCCCAAAATCAGTTGATCCGCCGTCCCGCGAAAAAGCGGTTACGATCCCGTACGTAACCACCGATGGTCGAATCTGGCCGCAGGGCACGCGTGTTGTGTGGTCGGTTGCCTGCCAGCCGAAGTAGAGAAAAAAGTGGATGAAGATGGTGCTGGAAGCTTACGGTTTCCCCACAGCCGAGATCAAGTAGAAATTGTGAGCGGGGCTCGGATGCGGCTTTCACTTAAAGAAACAAACAAGGAGATTTCTGGGATGAAGATCAGTTGCTTTCACAGAGCGATTTTGCCTCTTTTTGCGGCGGTTTGGCTTGTTGCCTCTGGCACCTTTGCTGCTGCGGCAAGTCCCGAATTGCTCAAGGCCAAGAAAGAGGCTGAAGCAAAAGGTTATACCTTTTTCACCAGTCACGACGAAATCGTAGCCGAGGCGAAGAAGGAAGGTAGCCTCCGCGTCCTGGCGGAGATGGAGCCTCCGACTATGAGGGCCTCGGCGCAGGCGTTCATGAAGAAGTATCCGTTTATTAATCTTCAGATCCAGGAGATTACCGGCACCGACTCGGCTCAGCGCTTCATCTTGGAGCTGAAGGCGGGTCGGGCTAAGGACTGGGATATTATCAATGTGTCGCGAGACTTTTTCACCGAGTATGTCCCTTATATTTCGAAGACCGACCTGTTAGGGATGGCGGAGCGCGGGGTGATCGCGATTCCCCCGAAGATGGTGGATCCGAAAAATCGGAATGTCGCGGCCTTTTCTACTCGCTTTCAGGTTACCGCTTACAATAAGAAAACCGTCCCTGCTGCCCAAGTGCCAAAGACCTGGGAGGATATCCTTAAGCCCGAGTTTAAGGGAAGAAAATTTGCCGCTGACATCCGGCCTACGGAGATCGCCGCCTTGGTGCCTGCCTGGGGATTGGAAAAGACCTTGGATTTTGCCCGCAAAGTAGCTCTTCAACAGCCCATATGGGTGCGCGGAGGGAGTAGGACCTTGACTTCGATTGCTGTGGGCGAGATCCCCATGATGATCGGCCCTAATTTCCATACGACCAAGCGGGCACAGCAGAAGGACCCTACGGGCAGCCTGCAATATATTGTTCTAGAGCCTGTTCCTCTTAAGCTCGCCTTAGAGCTGGCAATTCCAGTTTCCCCTCAACATCCCAACGCTGCCGTTCTTTGGCTTGAGTGGCTGGCCAGCCTTGAGGCGCAAAAACTGTTAGACGAACACGAGCCGCTCGCATCCTCCGTACACGTCCGCGGCGGAGTTGTAGAGCAGGAGGTTAAAGGGAAACAGCTCTCCGTAGTTAGCTGGGAGGAAAATCAGAAAATGCAGAGCTGGCAGCGTATGGTTGTAGAGGCCTACGGTTTCCCTAAGGCCGAGGTCTCGAGATAAGATGAGTCCGCGCCTGTGGTCTACTTGGACTTCATCACCCACACCCCATCCCAATCGTCTCCCGGGGGGTGGGCCTTGAAATAGTCGCAACGCTCGGCATACATCTCCGAGACTTTATCCGCCGGATTCAGACGAAGCGCTTCGTGGAAGGCGCCCGCTGCCAGATCCCAACGCTGCTTGCGATATTCAGCGAGACCATGTTTGAACTGGTTGAGCGCTTCCATGAGGTTCGGGAAGCTTTCCTCCGTGTGATAATCGAGAACCTCATAGACCACAACCGGCTCGGTCTTTCCCTGGACCACTACCTGATCAACCTCCCGGCTCCGGTAAGTACCTTTTAATTTTTTGTAAGTGAACTCGCTGACCAAGATTCGCGTGTGATACTGTTTATTGGCGGCCTCAAGCCGCGACGCCAGATTCACCCCGTCGCCGATAATCGTGTAGTTCATCCGCTTGGGAGAGCCGATGTTCCCCGAAACCACCTCATCGGTGTTGATCCCGATACCGATATCCACCGGCTTTAAGCCACGGCTCACCCGCGCCTTGTTAAAGAGAGTCAGCTCGCAGATCATCGCGACCGCCGCGCGTACCGCCCGGTCCTCATCCTCTCCCTTCGCCACCGGGACGCCGAAGGCGGCCATGATCGCGTCGCCGATGAACTTATCCAGCATGCCGCCCTCGCGCTGGATGCAGTCGACCATGAGGGTGAAATACTCGTTCAGCAGGCCGACGGTTCCCTGGGCTCCAAGCTGCTCGGTCAGCGTGGTAAAGCTGCGTATGTCAGAGAAGAGGATGGTGACCGTGCTGCTCAGCCCGCCGAGGACGTCCTGCCCACTGGCCAGGAGCTGGTCGGCGATCGCCGGGTCCATATAGCGCGCCATCGTGCTCTTGACCCGTTTCTCCTCGCTGATGTCCTCCAGCATGACCATGGTGCCCAGCTTTTTCTGCTTCACGTTGATCAACGGCAGGGTGGTGGCGTTGACGGAGACTTTTTCGCCGCCGAATTCCATCTCCGCATCCATCACCACATCCAACTTCCCGGCTTGCTCGACCTGCTTCTGCCGCTCCAGTATCCAGCTATTCTTGCCGGTGAAAAACTCGACGGCGGGCTTACGCAAGATCTCACTGGGACCAGCCCTGGTAATGCGCAGGCCTGCGGTGTTGCAGGTAACGATCTTCCCTTCCTCGTCAACGGTAATAACGGCGTTGGACATCGATTCTAGCATCGCCTCGTTGTAGTTTTTCATATTCTGTACTTCGTCGAAGAGCTTGGCGTTTTCCAGGGCGATGGCGACCTGCGCCGTGAAGGCCTTCAGGCGCGCCTCGTCCCCCCCCGCGAAGGGACCGCCGCGCTTGTTTAGGACCTGCGTTACGCCGATGATTTTTCCATCTTTGTTTACGACCGGCGTGCAGAGAATCGAGCGGGTAAAAAAACCCGTCTTCTTGTCGAACTCCGGATTAAATCGTAGGTCCGCATACGCGTGGGGGATATTGACCGATTGGCCGGATGTGAAGACCGCCCCGGCGATGCCCAGGCGGTTGGGGAAGCGGATCGTGGTGGCCCCCAGACCCTCGCCAATCTCCGTGTAGAGTTCGCTGGTCTTCTCGTCGTTGACGAAAAGCGTGGAGCGCTCCGCGTTGAGCATCTTAGTCACTGTGGCCATGATCTTTTGCAGCAGGGCGCCGAGCTGAATCTCAGTCGAGACCTCAGAGACCACGCTCATGAACTCGGATTCCCGCCGGCGCTCTTTCTCGGTCTTCTCCATGAAGATGCTGCGCTGGAGAAAAGCGGCCGCACTCGTCGCCATGGCCTCGAGGAGCTCTAAATCCTCGGAGATAAACGGGCCCCTCTTTTTGTTTAGAACCTCGATCGCGCCAATCACCTCTCCCCTCACCGTCTTGATAGGGGCGCAGATGATATTGCGGGTCCGGTATCCTGTCTGCTGGTCAACCGATCGGTTGAAGCGTCTATCTGAGTAGGCGTCTTCTACGATCTCGCCCTTGCCACTGCTGAAGACGTGGCCGGCAATGCCCGTGTGGTTCAAGACGCGGATCTCCCGTTTGAGATTTCCCTGGGCCACCCGCGAGTAAAGCTCGTGCGTCTCAGGATCGTTGAGGAAAAGGGTGCCCCGGTCCGCGCCAATCACTTGCGTCGCTATCTCGACCAGCGACCGCAGTTGTTCGTCCAGACTTTCCCCCTCGGCGACGCGGTGGGCGACGTCCAGCAGGATCTCGGCGTAGGGGTTTTCCCCGCTGCTCTCCCCTGCCGGACGAACTCGCGGCTGTTCTCTTGAAACTCGTTTAACCTTTCTGGGCATGGCTCGTCTCCAATTGCCCGCGCACAGCGGCAATGATATGCTTCAGATGGTCCACCTCATTGAGATGGACGCGCTCAACAGTCTGCAAGGCCTCCTGGTACAAAAGTTTTCTCAACTCTAGCTCGTTACGCAGCGCTCGGATGGTATTCTGCATGTGCCGGAATTCGGCGTGACCGGTGGCTAACGCTTCTTCGACCTCCCGCTCCCCTTCGATCTTGAGCTGCTCTAGCTCCTCGCGCAGCGTCGTGATCGTGGCCTTTAAGTGGCCGATTTCCTGGTTCAACTCCGCCACGACCTTTGCCACGGCCGTCTCCTGCTGAGCCTTCTCCTCTTCCAGCGCGCCGCGCAGGGCCGCTATGGTCTCCTTGAGCTGGTGGGCCTCACGGTGGAGAAGTTCGGTCTCTTTATGCGATTGGTCCCGCAGGGTTGCTCGGCGATCCATTTGACGGAAAGACAGAATCTATTTTTTACAACACATATCTAATAATCAATGATCCTGTCAACCTACCCAAGGCCCGGTCAGCGCTAGGAATCCTGCGTTCGATGATATACTGTTCGCCGGTGCCTTGAGAAGCAGTCTCTTCGGCTACTCCTCCTCCGCCAGTGCCTCCAACTTCCGGTAAACCGCCTCTCTCTCCGGGTAGGGCATGGGCTTCGGCGGGTGGTCCGACATCGTTTGGGGACGCCTGATATCTTCCTCACCCGCCGCCCGGTTTCCCTCAAAACCAGGGAAACAGGCACCAGTTGCATCAAGATACCGATTTACGTTTTGCTTAGCCCAGCACGGCGAAAAGATCTTCGGACAGACCTAAATACCGCATTGAATTCCGGCAAGACAACCATTTGACCAGCCAACCGACGACTCCATAAAGCCCGTAGCCGCGCCTCTTTAATTTCCAATTGCCCACGGATAGCCTTAAGGCTCTGACCTCGAAACGCAAGCTTGCGACCGATGACATCGAGAAGCTCCGTGAGGTTTACGTGAGCGTGCTCGCATAGGTACCAGAGGTCATACAGGTCTCGAGGCTCGTTTCTAGCACGGTCGCTAACGGCAATAACCTTCTCGGCGGCAATCTCTTTAAGCGAATAGACTTTGATGATGGCACGGTCGGGAATGTCCTCGTATTCTTCATAACCGCGCAACACAGGCCGCTCTTCAACGGGAAAGACTACCTCTTCCCTAATTGTGATGTCCGTTTTGACTTCTCTTCCTCCGGGGAGACCACCAAGCGGACCCTCATATGCGAGGTAAAAAGTATGGCTATTAGCATGGGGATGCCGGTCAGCCCGTGCATAGCGGACTACTACACCAGAGGCTTTGTAAGCCTCTGCAAATGCAGCCTCGAGTTCCTTTTGGATAGTCTCAAAGGGGACGCCCTCGCCAAGTGTGAAATCCAGGTCCTCGGAGAAGCGGTAATCTGCAAAGTAACACTTTTTAAGAGCCGTTCCTCCTTTGAAAAGTAGCCGCTTGCGGAGCGGGCTTCGCGAGAGACCAACGAGAAACCATGACAAGCAATAGTCCCGCTCAAGAACCGCCTCAGGGATCCTTCGGTCCCCTTCTTTCGCCAGGCGATTTGAAAGTCGGGAGAGATTGCGTTGCGGTATCAAGGAGTCAAGCCCTCACTACCAAGCGAAGCTCTTCCGGCTCAACGTTCAGGTGAAGACGCCAGCGGTGCAGGTGTTTTCCTTGTTTAGGCAGGACGGGATCGAGAGGAACGTAGGTGGCTGTGAGGTGATCTTTGAGGGTGTCCATGGTTTTGTTCCTTCCCATCTCGTAGAGTTCCAACAGGAAGCCAAGCCGCCTTATCACAGCGCCAATGCCTAGGCGAATGGCGTAGGCAACGAGGCGCTCTGGATTGACTCTCTCCCGTTGCATCCAGAGTCCCTTCGCCACTTCTGTAATCCCGCCACAATACTCAGGCTGTCTCAGTCCATCGATAATAGTGCGGTCGATATCGCTAACCCTGATCTTCTCTTGTTTAGTCGCCCAGTAGTCCTCAATCCCGCAGAAATGCTTTCGCTGGCCGAGGATGAAGCGAAACTCAGTGCCCATGATCGATCGGGATCGCAGAGGCTTAAGGACGGTCACATAGACCACAAGTTGTGGCTGGGTGACCATCTGGTGAAGTTCCATGGCGGTGCCGTGTGATAGATAGTAGTCTTTCCCCCCTGCCAGGGCTTTTGCCACAAGCCACGGATGGCCCATATACTCCGTCTCCTTTCCCAGCTCGAAAGGTACAAGAATAAAAAGTCCTGGTTTGAGCCGGGTTACGAGACCTCTTTCCACAAGCGAGCGTGCAAAACTACGGGCTGAGGCATCGGCCAAGCCAGTAATTTTTTTCACATCCCTAATTCCGAACAAAGATTGGCTTCGCTCGTGGAGAGTGGTTACGAGCAAAGCAGCTAGCGGTCCAAGTGTTTTAAGGCTCTTCTGATTGTTTAGACGCATTTCGTGTATCTCCAATACACATTCTACTTACAAAATATAAGAGATTCAACTCTCATTAATGTTTTAAATGCAGCACGTGTATTTACAACGCACGAATAGCAGACAAAACGTAAAAGCTAGGGTGGTGCATATTCTTCTCCTCCCTTATAAACAGGAGGGATAAACCCAATCTGGCAACTCTCAACCATCCGCCAAACCTTGGCAAGAAGATTTTCGGTTCAATAATCTCGGTACATGGGCTCGGAAGAATATCTTACGATCGACGAGCTGGCCGCTCGCTTGAAGTTAAGCCCTAAGACTATCAAGAATAAAATGACTTCAGGGATCTTTAGAAAAGGCGTGCACTATTTCAGCCCAAGAGGGCTTCGTCCGCGATTTAAGTGGTCTGCGGTCCAGGCACTTTTCCCTCATCCCTATGGCACGCGGTTCGACCGTGTCCTCGACCCTGAGTGCGCGGACCGAAGGGAGCCCACCGCCGAACGGATACTCCCTGGGAATGCTAAGATCGGGCTAAGAGACTCTGATGCTCCGGGATCAGGTCTCAGGAGCCATATTCTATCAATTGCCGTATACTGTCCCTGGAAATCCCCCGGTATGCTGTCCCCGGGAATCCCCCGTATCGTGATCGTTTACTTACTATGTCCGTTGGCTACGCGATTCTGCCAATCCAGCCTAACTTGGCTCAAAAACTCATATATACGTGTCTTTTCAGCCGGAACCGAAGACCTGGCGACCTCCCGAACAAGTTTAGATTCAATCCCGCTGTTTAACTCTTGATCCAGAAGCTCGCTGACGCGCTTGCGTGTCGCTTGTGAGGCAATGGCACCCATTTTTAGCCCAAGAAGGTGGCCAGCCGCAAGATCAAGGTCATAGCCGGCTGATTCGACGATCTCGAAGTGTTCCTCAAATAAATTGGTCTCCCCGAAGAGAGCGGCGCCATGGTGGAGTATATAAGCAATGTCAGGGGCATCCTTGAGTGGCTGAATATTATGGCGCTCTCCCCAAGCCACTAGCTTGAGTAATAACAGCCCGACCGGGCTAACTACTCTTACCATCAGTTTGTCATTTACGAGCACCTGGACGGCGTTCTCATACGCCTCCTGAAAACCTGCTACCCTCATCACAAAATCACCGTGCGGGGGCCAACGGACCACATTATCGTCAGATTCCACACCGCCGAAAGGGATCAGATCTATGATTCCGTAATCTGAGAAACGTAGTCGCTGGGTCTCTTTTTTGTCCTTCAAGATACGTGCGTCCTTGCAAAGTAATGCGACTAAGTCCGAGGTGGAGCCATCCGCCTGCCTGTGCGGATACGCAGACAGGTGCCGTCGGGAGATGTAAGCGCGGTTTTGTCATGAGCCGCTGAGGCTCGCAGGTTGATTGCGACACGCTTCTGGAATATCCTCATGCCGCTAGGACGGCGAAGATATGACTCCGACGGATCGGGGGACAAAGAGCAAGGAGAGCTTGAGGGGGAAGGAACGGAGGGCTTTAATGCAGAACAGAGCGCCAGCTGCCGAAGCCGCAAACGCGGCCCAGGCAGAAGCTGCCCCATCGCCGGGAGCTGCCCAGGAAGTGGTCGCGATGAGCAGGCGGGAAAAGCAGATTGTCCTGTGGCTAAACAACGTCAACCATATGATGAACCACTTCCAGAATCAGATAGTCTACGTTATGTACCCGACCATTGCCCGAGAGCTAGGGTTCGGGCCGTTGGAGCTAAGCCTTATCACTGCCGGACGAAGTGTCTTCGGCCATTGGGCGCAGTTGGGCTATGGGTTCCTCGCGCCCTTCGTTCCACGGTTCCAGCTCCTGGGTATTACCAGCCTGATCTACGCTTTGGGCACCTTCCTCAGTGGCATCGCCTGGAACTTTCTTAGCTTCCTGACTATTCGGTGTGTTGCCTCCGCGGGCTCCAGCTCCATGCACCCCGTCGGTACCACTCTTCTGACTAGCTACTTCAGAAAGCGCCGTGGCGCGGTGCTTGCCCTGAACAGCAGCATTTCCCAGGTTGGCAGTATTCTGGCGCCCATAGCCGGGGGCTTCTTGCTCATCGCCATCGGTTGGCGCAACACCTTCTTCGCGGTGGCGATTCTGAGCGTGCTTATGGCTGTGGCCTTCTTCTTCTTCAAGGACCGCGTCAGAGACCCGTCGAGCCGCTCGGAGTCCAACAGAGCGAAGCTGGCTCGCAGCAAGGCCAGCTACTTCCGCCTGCTCCGCAACCGTAACTTCATGTTGATAGCCCTCGTGTTTCTTGTCGGCGGCGCCGGCCGTGGCGAGGTAACGCCCACCTACCTGCCGCTGCATCTGGAGCGTGACTTCGGCTTTGCGACCACGTTCACCGTCCTGGTGCTCTCCCTGTACCAGATGGGCGGCCTTGCCGGACCTATCCTATTCGGATGGATTTCGGACCGCAGCTCCCGCAAGCGGGTAATCCAGGTCACTCTGTTGCTGTCTGGACTGGCCAGTGTCGCACTGGCCTGGCAGGGGCCTAACACGTACCTGATCATGGCCAATATCATCTTCTATGGCATGGTCACTCACTCCCGAGGGACTCTCACACAGGCCCTGATTGCCGATTTGGTGTCTGAGGAAGACCGGGATGCTGCGTACAGCCTTTATTTCTTCCTGGGCTTCTTCTCTGTTCCTGTCTGGGCCATCGTGACGGGCTTCCTGTTCCAGACCTACAACTTCACGGTGGCGTTCTCTGTAATGGCCACTAGCTATGTTGTCGGCATGCTAATGCTTGGCTTCGTCCAGGACGCGCGACGCGCTGGCGCCAGCGCCGTGCAGTGACCAGGGAACAGGGGATCAAGTCTTTTAAAAACTCTCACCTCCACAACGAGAAAATCCAGCCCTCGGGGAAGGGAAGATGGAGCAGCCAGGTGAAGAGCCCCTCCATAAAAATCCAAGACACAACAGTTAAGAGCAGCGTCAGGCGCCAACCTTCTTTCCCCGCAACCTTGAGGTAGAGAAAGACAAAGAGCGGCACAGCGAGTGTAAAGCCGCTTAAAAGGATAAGGAGGAGAAAGCCCAGTGTCCAGGAAAATATGGCCAAGGTCCTCTTCCTGGCAACCAGGGGCTCTACGTCTGTTGTCATTTCAAAGTCGACGGCATGGCCTTTGCGCTCTCTCCCGGGGGCGGCCAGGCACAGAAGCATTTCGACTGCGGACAAGACAAGCAGCGGAACGCCGATGACCCTAGGGAAAAGGGCCGTCCTGAAGGGCCAATGGAGGGAAGCATACAGGGCATAGCCCGCCGCAATAGCGACGGCCAGCGAGAAAAAGAAACGGAGACTAAAAGAGGTCTTCATGTCACTTCTTCCGACGGAGCGCTGCCTTTACGCAGGCGGACCAAAGGATAGAGGATAACGACGAGCGTGATGAGCATCAGGATCATCACCACAGGCCTCAGAAGCCAGGAGGCGCCGTACCGGGTGGTGGAAATATAAAAGTTATTTTCAGCGATTTTTCCCAAGACGAATCCCAGAACTAAAGGGGCGCGCGGCCAGTTGCAGCGGATCATGAGATAGCCCAACAAGCCGAAAAAAAGAAACACCAGCAGGTCTCCTAAATGGTTGTTCGAGGTGTAGGAACCGATGAAGGCAAGGAAAAGAATGAATGGAATAAGGACGGCGCCGCGAACCATGGTGAGCTTGGCCAGTTGGTTGAGAAAAAAGAAGCTTGCGGCCACGGTAACAACGTTGGCGATGACCATGGTCCAGACCATGGAGAAGGTAAGCGTCAGGTACTTGTCCAGCATCTCCGGTCCGGGATTTATTCCCTGGAGAAAAAAAGCGCCTAGGAGGATGGCCATGGCTGAACTCCCCGGAACTCCGAAGGCGATGGTCGGGATCAACGCGCCGCCCTCCTTGGAGTTGTTGGCAGCCCCGGGGCCCACCACCCCACGGACGTCCCCTTTGCCAAAGCCGTCTCGCTCTTTCGAATCGCGCGCGGCCTGGACGGCATGGCCATACGCGATCCATTGAGCCACGCCCCCGCCCAAACCCGGCATGATGCCAATGAAGGTTCCTACAAGGCTGCATCGAATCGTAAGCCAGAAATGGCGGAACGTATCCTTCACGCCTTCCCAGGCGCCTTTTCCTAGACTCCCTCGGGGCAGTTCACCGGCTATAGAGGTTCCTCGGATGGCGAGATCAACGATCTCAGGAATGGCAAAAAGACCAACCAAAACGGGAACCAGATCAAGCCCGCCCCAGAGGTAGAGCTGGGAGAAGGTAAAGCGTTGCACCCCCGCCTGCGGGTCCTGGCCGACCAGAGCGAAGAGGAGTCCGAGCATGCCGGCAAGAAAGCCGCGCAGCAGCGCCCTTCCTCCCTGTCCGCTTAGGGAGGAGATAAAGGCGATGCCTACGACCGCCAGCATGAACAGCTCGGGCGCCCCGAAGGTGAGAACCAGGGGGCGCACCACGGGAATAGCCAGAGCCAGGGCGAAGGCACCCACCAAGGCGCCCACGAGCGAGCTCATGAGCGCCGCTCCCAAGGCGCGGCCGGCCTCGCCTCTTTTCGCCATGGCGTGGCCATCCAAAATCGTGGCGGCAGTTGTTCCTTCCCCAGGAACGCCGAAAAGAACTGATGTGATATCGCCTGTGGTTGAGACCACCGAGTGCATGCCGAGGAGAAAGGCAAAGGCCTCGACCGGCGTCATTTTGTAGATGAATGGCAGCATCAAGGCGAGGGTCGTCGAACCGCCCAATCCCGGCAGGAGACCCACCCAGAAGCCCAGGAAGATCCCAAGCAGCATGATGATGAAGGTCTGCCATTGAAGGACTACGAAGAGCCCTTCGACAAAGGCGTCAAACATAAAACAAGAGCTGTCGCCTCGGAATGGCGCTCGCTAATCGCCGAACTTGATGTACTTGCCGATCTCCTGGGCCATCTCCGCAGGCTGATTGAGAACTTCGCCGACGACCTTTAGGGCCTCCTCTGCCGAGCTGAAATCGATGGACATCTTCGATTTTTTGGCTTCAGCCAGCAGCTCTTTGTCCCTGGTTGCGCTAACGAAGGCATCGCGAAGGATTTTCATGACCTCCGCCGGCGTTCCGGGAGGGGCGACGTAGGGTCGGTAGATTCTTGTTGGCGCGGAGTTGACCGCCATGATGGCCTTGCCCTTGGGGTCTTTTGTCAGCTCCTCATCGACGGGCAGCTTTTCAATCCCTCGAGCGGAAATTCGGGAGCGGATCACGGGGCGGACTAGCCCGCGATCGATAAACGGGATGATCGAATCATAGGATCCGGCCCGGCCATCCACCTCTTTGCGCTCAATGGCGAGCATGACGTCGGCGCTCGAGGAATAACCTGAGACCAGTTTGAGATTAAGGCCGGTAAATTCTTTCAAGATCGACGGAAAGTCATGAGTGGAGCTGCCAGGGCCGGTGGTCCCGATCACCACCTCTTTGGCCTTGCGCAAATCATCCACGGTTTTGTATGGCAGATCGCTACGGATCACCAGTATGACCGCGTCGCTCGCGACACTGCCAATCCAGGCGAATTTGGTCAGATCAAACCTCACCCCCTCCACCTTAATCAGTTGGGCTGTGACGAGGGCATTGTTAAAGGTCCCAATCGTAAGGCCGTCGGGTTTCGCAACGCTGTAGACATGGTTAGCGCTGATAATGCTATTGGCGCCAGGCATGTTTTGAATCACAAGAGTGGGATTTCCCGGAATGTGCTTTGGCAAGTATTTGGCCACCAGGCGAGCATAACGGTCATATCCTCCCCCCGGCTTGTAGCCAACGACAATGGTAATAGTTTTCCCCTCATAATAGGAAGCCGCATAGGAAAAAAGCGGCGCCGAAAAAAGAAACAGGAAAAACACAACGGCTTTAACCACTCTCATCGTCATGACCTCCTTAAACTGTACTCGGGGACTCGGTCCAAACTTGCCTGGTGGCTATTGTTTACCCCGGAGGTATCATAAAAGCAATGCTCGTGCCAGGGGATTCTTGTTAATTTTATTGGAAATGACGGCGCGATTTTCGCAAGGTTGCAAAGGCGAGAAAAAATAATCGCAAAAGTGGAAGGGGGCGGATGAGGTCGCCTAAGGCTGAGCTGGCAGAAGGCCACCCGATTCTCAGACTCTTTCTACTGCCGCCAGCCGATCAGCATCCAGAGCCCAATTGCCACGAAGCCTAGTCCGGCCATTATCCTGAGGGTCGAGGGGGGAATGATCCGGGAGATCTGTGCGCCGAAAAGGACCGCTATGAGACTCGCAAAAACCAAAGCTGCGGAGGCAGCGGCAAAGACTCCCACCCGACTGAGGTTCTGGTCAGCCGCAAACAGCAGAGTCGCTATCTGGGTCTTGTCGCCCAGTTCGGCCAGAAATACGCTCAAAAAAACCATCAGTAGTGCTTTCAAGTGAAACCTCCTGAATACCACTCGTGCTGTCCACTTCTAAGGATCGGTCTACTTCGACTCTTCCATCGCCTTGCCGTGCTTGAGCATCACCTCGCCTATTGCCTTGAGGATCTCTCCCCGAAGCTGGAGCATCAGTCCCATAGTCTTGGGGTCCATCTGGCCACCACCCATCATCCCCCCCATGCCCATGCCGGACGGTCTCATTTGGCGGCCCATCATGTGCGGCATCATGGACATCATCCCCATACCGCCGCTCATCATAGGGCACGTCATCCCCATCATAGGCATCCCCATCATGCCCCCACCCATCATTGGTGGCTGGCCCGCCGGCTGATCCTGTTGTCCGGACTGACCCATTATTGGCATTTGACTACCCATTTGAGATTGGGCGGCTAGCTGACCGGCTCCGACCAAGGTCAACACAATTAAAACTGCAGTCAAGGTTATGATCTGTTTCATCCCAAGCCCTCCTTTTTAAATTAGATATGCCCCGTCCCACTCATCAATTCTCGGTACCAAGTCGGCAGTGTATATTCGTCGGTTCTGTACTCTGGGCGGTAACCCTTTATATCATAGTTCCGGCTCGACTTTGATAGCGCTCTTTACCGAATTCGAAATAAGACAATTCTTCTCCGCTTTTTCCAAAATCCGTCTTGCGCGCTCGAGATCACGACTGGCGCGAATGACCAGCCTAGGGCGCAGGATAATTTCAGTCATTTGATAGCCGATCCCTTCGACCTTTTCCAACTTACCCCTGGCTTTGGCGCTGAAGCTTACGATTTCGAGCTTCGAATTGTGGGCAATAGCCAAAAAGGTGGTCATGAAGCAAGCATTGACGGACGCAACGTAGAGATGCTCCGGAGTCCAAATACCCTCGTGTCCTTGGAATTCCGGCGGAGCCGCCACTCCGAGAGCTGGCAGATTCGGAGATCGGAGCTCGCCTCTACGCTCTCCTTTCCACTCCACGTCGGCGTCATAAAAGAAAGGCATTTGTTCTTTCCTCCCGCTCTCTGGCTTGCTCATTACTTTATCCTTTCAGCTTCTTGTAGCTTGTAATCCACGATCTCACACACATGATTCCACCCTGCTTGCTGGTTCAGGGCCAAAGCAACTGCCTCGGCCTCTGAGGAGAGCAAGGGCTATGCCAGAAGATTCTTCCAGGTTTTGTTGAAGCAGATGGTTGGATCTTTGCAGGATTGGGAAGATTACCGAGGCAGCAATGGCAGAGTTGCGAACTCGATACCAACCGCCAAATCCGCAGAATCCCATCGAGGCGTGAACCCTATGAGCTGGAAGCGCGCATGGGCAGAGCAGCCGCTATTCCATTACTCCACGGTTCCAACATCCCGGTTGCCACCATTCCACAGTTCTGGCAGTGGCGCGATTTTCAATTAGGGTCAAAAATCACCGTGAGTAATATTGACCATAGTCGAAAATTACCGTAACATGCAGCGATGTCCATGCAGCGCCGCTACCTCCTCTCCCAGGTTCGCCAGGACCTTATCCGCAAAATGGTTTTTGTCG
>JACPSE010000061.1 GCA_016193465.1 Deltaproteobacteria bacterium | reverse complement strand
GGTCCCATCTATCCCAAGGTCAACATCGGCGCGATCGAAGGAGGCGCCCCTTACAGGCCGAACTATTTCCCCGGAGTCTGCAACGTCTACGTGGATGTGCGGACCCCGCCGCAGGTAAGGCCGGTAACTGTGCAGCACGAGATAACAACGGCCCTGTCGTCACTGGGGATCGAATACGAGATGGAAGCCTATAAATCGCTCCTCGGCCACGAAGGCAAGGGGATTGAGCCTTTGGTCCAGTCGCTCGAAGAGATCCACCAGCACCTTTTCGGCCAAAAGTTGAAGCCCGAGGCGCCGGATCGGGCCAGCATCTGGACAGACACAAACGTTTATAACGAGTTGGGGATCCCCGCCGTCAAGATCGGACCGCGAGGAAAGAGAACCGGTCCCCGCGCGGAAGAAATAGATATCGACCAGATGGTTAAGGCGGCGCAGATCTATGCCTTGGTCGCTTTGGATATCTGTAACCGAGAGCGTCCAAGCGCCGGGTAAAAGAAACCGCCGGATTTGAATCTCCGACGCCACGCGATAGAATCGGCGGGCACGCTTCACAATCCGGGTTAGAGCCAAAGGGGACAGCGTTTACACGCGGATCAGCTTCACCTTCGTGTCGTAGAAAACCGCGCTTCCTCCTGTTAGATCCGAGAGACAAGTGTTCCTGATCTGAGGGTCGATTCTCAGGACGGCGTTGGCGTGGATTCCCTTGGCTCGCCGTCCGTCACCAGCAATCCTTTTTCCATCAACTACTACGTCGCTTGCTCCGTAGGCCCAATGGCCATGGCCAAGTGAGAAAGCGATCACCCCGGGACGGATCCCCTCGACCACCTTTACCTTGCCGATCATCGGGATCTTCTTCCCGTTCTTCAGGTCCAAGACGCCTTCCGGATTCGTGGCTGAAACTATTCTAACCATGCTTCCGTTTTTCAGACCCAGACGCGGGGCATCCCGTGAGTTGAGGAGGATGAAATTCTCAGGCAGAAGCGCCAGGAGCCAGTAGTTTGCAGCGGTTCGGGACTTGGTTTGAGAAATCTCCCTATAGGTGATCAGGCTCAGATCAAAGCCATCCTTCTCATCTTGAATCAAACGACCCAAAGAATCCACAGGGGCCGGGATGTAGGTCGCCACGCCAGAGAAGACCTTGCCCGTCATCGAGTTCTTGGTCTTGGCTGTTTTCTCCTGGTAGATGTTGATGAGCGTCCCATATTTATTCTTGAGCTGGCCTTTATCGTAGCCATCTCTGTAATCATCGAAGCGGCCTCCCCGATTAAGGACGTAGACCACCTTGCGCCACCACGGGCCAGCAATTTTCTTCCACGTCTCCGCATCAAAAACGCTCTCAGGCAAATGTTTTCTCGAATCGAGAAACAGCTTTACCTCTCTGGCGTCGGCATCCGGGACCTCCTGTCCGGGTTTGTCTCCGGCGGCCACGTTTGCGACCATCCGGATATAGAGGTCCTCCGGTCTCTTGAAGTCCTGGCCTTCACCGAAGCCATTCTTACCGAAGCCGGGAAGCCTCATCTTTTCAGCAATGGCCAGAAGGACCGCCTCCATGGTGATCGGCATCTCCTCGCCGAAGACCTTAACGGTCTCAGTCAACAAACCAGTCACCGGCTGGCGGATCGGCTGGACCTTCCACACCATGTTGGGATGCGACCCAGCAAACTCCCAGCGCTCCAGGTATGAGCAGTCGGGAAAGATGTAGTCTGCATAGGTCGAGGTCTCGCCGACGACAATGTCGTTGGTAACAAAGAGCGGAATCTTTTTCAGGTCGGCGAGAATTTCGATATTAGTGTGGCCCGCCGGCAGTGAGTAAACCGGAGCGCCCATGTAAAGGAACAGGGCCTTGAGCGGATAAGGGTAGGCGTCTCCGGCTGAAGGGATGATTTCCTGGTAGATATCGCTGCAGAGGGGGAACCAGGGCCGTTGAGCCGGGTAGCCTTTGAACACCGTCGTGTCCTCATACTTGACATTGGCACGAATCAGATCGATCCCGAACGGTGTCGTTTTACCTTCCATGAGATTGCCGATGGGAAATGGCTGGGCCCATTTCCCATCGCTTCCATCAGGGAGCTTGCCCTCAAAGGTCTTCCCACCTCCCGCGTCGTAGGCAGAAAGCTGCGACATCCCACCCCCCCAGTCATAGTTGCCGATGAGGAGATTGAGCGTGAACCAGGCAAAGACATTGTAGAAGCCATTGGTGTGCTGAGAGACTCCACGGTGGATGTCCGCTGCAGCCCTTTTCCCGTGGCTCGTAAATTCCCTGGCCAACTCCACAATATCGACCGCCTTGATACCACACACCTCGGCCCACCCCTCAACGCTCTTTGAAGAGGCCTGCTCCCAGAGAATTTGGAAACCGCTCTTGACTTTGATTCCCTGGATCTCTCGATCCACGAATAGATCTCCCTGAGCAGGATTCTTGTCATCACTAGCGTTAAACGCAACCGGCTTCCCGTCAGAGAGAACGACAAAGGGATCTAGTTCATAAGGCTTCTCGGCTCCGCCCTTCTTGTCCTTCCAGACTTTTTTGAGTTTTGGCAGACCGATCTCCGAGCCCCTCAGAAAGGCTCCAGGTTTTCCATCTTTTTCGATCCTCACTAACCAGGAGGCATTGCACCAGGTAGACTCTTCATCAGCCTTTGCCGCTGCCCTGTTAGCATTTCTCAGATACTTTGCATCGTAGCGCTTGTTTTCAATGACCCACCGAATCATGGCAAGGGCCATCGCCCCCTCCGTGCCTGGTTTGATAGGAATCCATTTCCATGCCTTCGCCGCGGTCTTGCTGAAGCGTGGATCAACGACCACGATCTTGAGTCTTTGCTGATCAATCCCATTGGTGATCCGACCGGCTCTATTTGTCGGACCGTAATTGCCCTCAAAAGGCGAGGCGCCGACGAAGATGATAAACTCGCTCTTCTCCGTATCGGCCTGCCAGTAGAACTTCTTCCCACCTGTCCACTTATATTTAAGCTCCTTCTCATCCAGCAGATACTGCTCGCTCATTGCCTTGCCGGTAAAATAGAGAGATCCCTGGCACACTGTGGTGTGACCATGAGCGTTCACCGAGCAGAAGGAGTCCTTGACAAAGCGACTGACAAGATCTCCTCGACCTCCCTTCATCCTTCCCCACATGAAGACAAACTGATTGTTCTTTGCGCCAAAATCCGGGTGATTAGGATCGATAAGGAGATGAAGATGCTCTTTGTGTTTTTGCCTAAACTCAGCAACGGTCATCTCCTTCTTCCAAATTTTGGCTACGTCATCACGCATCTCCCTGGCTAACATTGCATCTGTCAGGGCACGAATGGTCTTGAGCCCTTCTACCTTCCGGCTCTCTTCACCAGGGACATCCTTGAAAAGATAGCCGCCATTGACGATCTCATCGATCGCCCGATCAAAGGGGATCGTAATCCATTTACCCTCTCCCCGCTTTCCAGCCCTCTTGAGAACTTTTACAATTCGATAAGGATCGTAGACGGTCTGGATTCCCGCCTGCCCTTTGGGGCAAAGAGGGCCGTCTACTGCGGCGGTTTTAAATGGTGAAGTCTTGTATGGGAGATGGGGCGTTAAGTTCCATGGACTGAAAGGATTGCCATCGATTTTGGTGACAATTCCGTTCTGAATCTTGGCCTTGATACCGCATTGGGTATTGCATTGCTGGCAGACAGAGTAGAGAATCTGTTCTGGCCTGGCCAGCGGATAGTCCACCTGAGGTGTGAGATAGCCTTCCCTTTCCTGACCAAACCAGCCAAAGAGGTCAGGGACCTTACTGGCCAGCGCTGCGCTGCCCCCGAGAAAGGCTGCGCTCTTAAGAAAGGCCCTACGCGAGTAGGGTCGCCTCCCTATCGCCTCAGAAATTGATTTGGCCCCATTATTCTTTCTGGTGCTCATGGTAGGGTTCCTTCCTTCAGCCACTCCGACCGGAGGCCGCTGCAATAACAGCCGGCTCTTTCCGTACCTGCAGATAGATCAGCGTTTCGATGAGAATTAAGAAAACCAAAGCTGCTGCCGCCCCGACTCCGAGCCAGAACAGCCATTCCGTAAGGCTAGGATAATAGACGAGGGAGAATCGTTGCTGGACGAACGCCTTCGGCAAAGTGTGTAAGTCTGGAGCTGTGAGGATCGGAAGCACAACGCTCTGCTTGCTCGCGGCGTTGCCAATAACGATGGAGGCAGTGGCTATTCCAAAGAGGAACGGCCTCGTTCCCCACGATGGAGCAAGGATCGCCGCCGGAACAACAAGGCCGAGCAGGATCTGCCCAAACCAGAATACCCACCAGTAGGTTCCGAAGATGACCAGCCTGCGGGCTTCAAGGACGGCAGGAACCGCAGCATAGTGAATGACGAAGAACTCCGCGAATTCCACAAGAGAAATGATACCTAGAACAGTTAGGAGGAAGTACCGCAAAAACCCTAAAGCATCCCTGTGCTCATTGTCGGCTGGCCAATGGCGAAAGAAAACTGTGGTGAAGGCTACCAAAGCGACTCCTGAGAGGAAAGCAGTGAATAGAAATCGGATCAAAAGCAGCCCGGAGTTCCAATAGGGCTTGGCTCCTAACACGCCTAAGAGCGCACCCTCTCCTCCCCCGAATGTAATCACCAAAAGAAACCCAACCACTGATAATGGCTTCAGCCACCGATTCTTACCTCCGACCAGGGCGTAGAGCATCGCTACCAAGACTAGGTTGTACGCGGTATAGACCCACACCATCCAGGCAAGGATAGAAGTCGGATTAGGTTGCAAGTAGAGCTTCCAAAAGCGTTCCATGTGCCCTAGATCGGCGAGAACCAGCATGAGACCGTAGCCGAGCGTGGAAAGAGCGAGGGGCAATGCGTATAGGCTGGCTCGGCGCAGAGAGCGGATGCCCAGCGCGTAATGGAGAAACAGCACCAGAAACGCTCCTCCCGAGAAACCAACCAGATAGATATAAGAGCCAACCCAAAGGCCCCACGGAAGGTAACTCCCCAAGTTGAGATTCTTTTCACCATGAATCAGCCGATCCCAGGCTCCAAACAACCCTAGAACCATAAGGACCACCAACAAGGGTAGGAGTGCCTTGGTGATCTTGAGCATAAAGAACCTCCTATACGAGGTAATAGATCTTTGGCTTGGTACCCAGCTCTTCTTTCAAACGCATCGCATTAGGCTTAACAATTAGCTGGGACACCCGGCTTTCAGGGTCGTTGGCGTCGCCGAAGAATGTGGCATAGCCGATACAGGTGGCAACACAGGCAGGTAGCATTCCCGCCTCCAGACGGTGGATGCAGAAGCTACACTTTCTCGCATTGCCTATCGGAGACTTCTTTTCCTCTCTTGGCCATTGCCTGCCGTATTCGAAGCTTGGCTGCTTTTCATAGGGTTGGACCTCTGGAGTTCCCAAGGTATAAAACTCGCCAAAGTCGTAGGTGCGGGCGCCGTAGGGGCAGGCGTGGAGACAATAGCGGCAGCCAATACACTGGTTGTAGTTGATCTCTACGATTCCATCTGGTCTTTTGTAGGTCGCTTTCACGGGGCAGATGGAAACGCATGGCGGGTTGTCACATTGCATGCAAGGTCGGGGAGTAAAGCGGCGGGAGACATTGGGGTAAGTGCCGATCTCCTCTTCTATCACCGGGCGATAAACAACTCCCGGAGGGAGCTTGTTTTCGGAGACACACGCGATGGTGCAGGCCGAGCATCCGATGCACTTGCGCAGGTCAATAACCATGACCCAACGTCTCTCGTGGATGGGTTTTTTCATCGCCCGCTGCAGCTCCCGCTGCATGCGGAGGAGGGAACCATCCCCGCTCGGAAGTTCGGACAATGATCGCTCGCCGGGGGATGCCTCGGTTCTACCCGCTTGTTCAAAAATTCCGGCGCTGACGGCCGCTGAGGCGAAAAAGGCTTTAAGGAAGGTCCGCCGCCCTTTGCCTTTCCTGAGGGTCGTTGGTTTTTTCATGGGCCCCCTCCCTCTCGGATTTCGCTTGGGCCAGGCTTAAGCCTGAGCCGGGAACAGCCTGCACCTATGATTTGGATCAAGATGATGATGTCAAAAGGCCCACCGTGTTGTCTGCAAAAGACGGGCCACTGAACTATCCCTAGTGATAGGACAGTTATCGGCGGCTTCGCAGGACTGAAAAAAACCAATGGAAAAACCAACACATTTTTTTCAAAAATGCAGAGCCCCAGCTCACTTTCCGTAGCAGTACTGAGAATCTAGAGTCTAGAGAAGACAGCGAAGGACAGGAGGAGCGTTCTAAGAATTAGTAAAAAACGGCTGGTTTTTGGCAATTTTAAGAAAGAGCTCCCCGGCTACTTGCCCTGTAACCACCTTGCCAATTTACCCTACAATCTCTCGGCAAGGCTCCAAGCCTGCGGATATGTTCAGGGTGGTCCGCTACGGTTTGACGATCAGCGACGGCTCCTCGGCGGCCTTGGCCTTGGCTTGACCGAGATAAAATGTCAGGCTCTTCTGGATCCAGCCGGTCAGAAAGGAGATATCCAGCACGCCCAGGTCGCCCTCCTTGAGCTGCAAGGCAACGGCCTCGGCTAGCTGCGCCGCTGCGCTCCGCTTGGTCTCGATGAGATAGAGAGCCATGTCCTCCATCCGTCTCTGGAAGATGGAGTCTCTCTCACCCGAAAAGATCTCTTTGACCGCGTCGCGCACAATCCCGGCAAGGCGCTCCTCTTTTTGCAATGGATTGAGGACCAGGCGGCTCTCCTGCGCCTCCTCGACCTGTTGCAAGTAAGGTCCCATCC
>JACPSE010000060.1 GCA_016193465.1 Deltaproteobacteria bacterium | reverse complement strand
TTGAGAAAGAATCGTCTCAACGCTTTCCGCCGTGAGCTGTTTGATCCGGTTGCCGCTGATCGACGATCCAGTATTACGCGTGACCAGATTCTGGATGCTTAAAAGGCTGGCTGTCCTCTGGCGCACCAACTGACTGCGCTTGCGCAATAGATCCCGCACCGCCCGCTCCTCTTTGGGATAGATATAGCCCACGGGTAAGACTCCCAAGCGCAGCATGTGAGCGAGCCAGCGCGCATCGGAGTGGTCGTCGGTGTACTTTAATCCCTCGTACTGTTGGATCGCTGCCGTGTTGGCCAGATGCACGACGTGCTCTTTCTCCATCAGACCATCCACCAGCCAGTACCAGTTATAGGTCGATTCCACCACGATCCCCTGGATCGACGACGCATACGGCGAGAGCTGCTGAAGGATCAACGGTAGATCGTTGGGCAAGCGTTTTTGATACACGACCTCGTCTTGCTCGTCGATCAGAACCGTGACGTTGTTGGTTGAATGCAAGTCGATGGCACCGTAGAGTTTCATCTCGTCTCCTCCTTTGAGTTGTGGGGTTGGCTTTCATAGCCGAACCTTACAGCCTCTTGGAGGAGCCTTCTAGATGATTATCAAGTCGCTGGATGTCCATAGCTGGCGGACAGTTCCATACGGATCTTGGCAATTTTCTCACGCAGGGCTTGATCCTGCTCCAATCTTTTCTTCATTAGCGTGCACGCCCGTAGAGTAGCTTCCGACATTTAGCCTTTTTGCGATTTCTCGGTGACTATAACCCCCTGGTAGCCATGTCACACTTGCGTAACTTGCTTATCCCTCCTCCTCTCGTCCCTATAAAGCCCGAGTCACACTCGATGCGGGGCACGCCAGGAACGCCGCCACGTCAGATGCCCGATATCCCTCCTCTAACACAGCCCCGCGCAGCAATCGATGCCAGATACAAAAGCCAAAAGCTCCGGTATGTTCCCTGCGGCCACGAGCGCCTTCCAGACCAGGGTCTCACCCCTTATGGGTCTTGACAACTTGTGGGAAAATGGGTAAATTGCACAATAGAACTCAGGGGATGAGCGTTAGAGCGTGAACCCCCTGAAATCTTACAGCAAAGAGGTAAAACCATGTCAGGAACCGTCGCTCTATTAGACGCAAGATTTGAGCGCGTAGGAGAGGGCGTTATAGACAGCAGGAAGCGCATTTTGCTTACGAAGGCCGTAGAGATTCTACGTGACGTTCTTGGCGAGG
Organism: Deltaproteobacteria bacterium; assembly: GCA_016193465.1. GTDB lineage: Bacteria > Desulfobacterota > Binatia > UBA9968 > UBA9968 > UBA9968. The sequence continues at coordinate 6,409 of JACPSE010000060.1, read as the reverse complement.
AGCTAAACGAAACCCATTTTGTTATAGCCTGCAACAAGGCGGGGCAAATCCTTCTCTCGCCTGCGGTTACCGTCCCGCTCCATGAGGCTTGGCTCTACAAGAATCCAGCAACCTTGAAAAGCGTCATGAGAGGCATTGAAGAAGCTAAACAGGGCAGGGTCAAGAAACACGGCTCCTTTGCCAAATACGCGAACGACCAGATCGAGTAATGGGTGGTTCCCGTTTCTATCCTCAAATACACTGATACGGCATTGGAGCAACTGGCCGAGCTAGAGCGGGATAAGAGGCGTGAAAAGCATCTCAAGGCTGTCCGCAAAACCTTAGGGCTTCTCGAAACAAATCCTCGCCATCCTAGCCTCCATACACACGAGTATAAAACTCTAACACAGGTTCGTGGAAAGAAAGTCTTTGAGGCCTACGCGGAGAGCAAAACTCCCGCAGCTTACCGCATCTTCTGGGAGTATGGGCCTGGAAAAGGAGAGATAACCGTTCTCTCCATAACCCCGCATCCATGAACGCCCCTTTCGTCCTATGTAGCCCCCTCGTGACTGTGCCAGACTTGCGTAACTTGCTTGTCCCTCCTCCTCTCGTCTCTATAAAGCCCGAGTCGCACTCGATGCAGGGCGCCCCAAGAATGCCGCCACGTCAGATGGCCGATATCCTTTCTCCAACACAGCCCGGCCCATCACTTCTACTATCTTTGGATAGGTCAGGCTGCTTTGCGTCTTGCCCTCTTGGCCGGCTCTAACCTGATCCTGCACCCCATCGCGGACAAAACCTCCATGACGGTCCCGAGCCTTGGATGCCTGCCCTTTGAAAGCGCCTTATAAAGGCTCTCCCGATTGAGGCCTGTAGCTTCAGCGATATAGGTGAAGCCATAGGCCCGCGCCACGTCTCGAAGCCCCAAAAGCAAAAGGTCTGGATCATTTTCCTCGAGAATGGCGTTCAGATATCCGATCGCGTATTCCGGGCTCTTGAGCCGTTCATCCAAACCTTCCTCGTAGGCCCTGCTCGCCGGATAAACCTTTTTTTGTCTTTTTTTCATCTCAAAGTCCTTCCCTTCCCATCCTTCCAATATCGCCTCGCTTGCTTGATCGCTTCTTCTTGCCTCTTTTTCGTGCTTCCGCAAAGCAAAATGACCAGCGTCGCTCCGTGTTCACCGAAGTAGATGCGGTAGCCAGGCCCATAGTCCAAAACGATCTCCTGCACGCCTTCCCCGACGGATTTATGTCGTCCCAGATTGCCCAGCCGGACTTTGGCGATGGTCTTGTCTATAAGCACCCTTGCCCGCTGATCCGCCAGCCCGTCCAGCCATTCCTGAAACAGATCCTTTCCGTCGCGTGTCACGTAGACTTCGACTTTTCTCGGAGCAGCTTCCGGCATACACCGAGCTACTGTAGCCAATTGGCTACAGCCTGTCAATGGCCTCCTTCTGGATAGATGTATGGAGAGTGAGTGATGGGCCGGGAATTCTAAAGATCCAATGAATCCGGGAAGAACAGGCTCTCAATATCGGGCTTCTGATCCAGAATGCCCTGCTGAATCTGATACTCCATGAGGATGGCCAGGGATCTCCGGGCAGGACCCTTCTTCAAGCTATAAGCGAAGGGCCCACCCATAACTTTTCGCTCCCACGCTACCTCTGCCTTCTCCTTCTCACTGCGATACTGGTCTGCCGCCGATTCCGCCTCGCGAAAAGCGGTGAGCAGACTATCTACAATCCAGGGATGCTCTTCTGCGAAATGTTCACGCAAGACAAGGAGATGGTTGATCGGAAAGGCGCCGGTGTGGTGGAAGAACTCCTCCTCGACTTTACGGAAATCGGGAAAGATATGGCGCAGCTTGGGATTGGTGGAGAGGGCCGCATAAGGTTCGAGGGCCGCGTCCAATTTTTCCTGTTCAAGCAATTCAATCGCATGTTCGCGGGTGTGAGGCGACGGAATAAAACGCACCCGGATCTCCGGCGCAGGAGGATGCAGGGATTCCTCCGCGATATCGGGCTCTGCCACGTACCACTCGACCGATTGAAGCCTGACCCGATACTCGTTTTGTAAGATGCCCTTTAGCCAGACTGGCGTTGTGGCATTGTAGCGGTGCACAGTCACTTTCTTTCCGGCCAGCTCTGACGGATCGCGCAGGGGGGAGTTTACCGGACAATAAAAGCAGCGGTGGCGGAACCGGCGCGAGAGGAAAACAGGAAAGGCCCGGAGCCTCACCCCTCTGAGCCGGGCCAAGATGAAAGAGGATATCGAAAGCTCCCCTCCATCAATCTTCCCTTCAATGATCCAGCGGTGGCGAGTGCCAACGTTATCGTACCCCTCGCAGAATTGGGTTTGGACACGAAGGTCGATCCCCTTGGGCCGCACCACCCCATCAATGAGGGACTGTGTGTTTGGAGCAGGGCCAAGTCCTAGGGTGAGAGATATCAAAAACATAATGATCTAACGGCCAGCCAAGGCGCCGCGCTCCATTTCCGCTATGATCTCCCGCACCGCGCTCAAGGGCTCCTTAGCCTCCATAATTGGCCGCCCGACCACGATGTAGTCAACCCCTGCGCGTATCGCCTCCCCCGGGGTCATTACCCTTTGCTGATCGTTGCGTTTTCCTTTTTGAGGCCGAACTCCAGGGGAGACGATAATAAAGCGATGGCCGCAGGCCGCCCGAATAGCGGCAACTTCTTTGGGAGAAGCGACAACACCGTTCATGCCTGCCTCTCTGGTCAAAAGGGCGAGGCGAATGACCTGGTCGGCCACCTCGCCATCCACGCCGACTTTTTCAAGGTCGCTTTTGTTAAGGCTGGTGAGCACGGTCACCGCCAACATGATGGGTCGCCTGAGATTTTCCTGGCGACAGACCCGGCTTACCTCTCTGACAGTGAGCCGCATCATCTCCAGACTCCCGGAGGCGTGCACGTTGAACATCTTCACGCCGAGACGAGTCGCCTCGATCGCCGCCTTGGCTACTGTCGTAGGAATGTCATGGAATTTGAGGTCTAGGAAAACTTCGCCCCCCATGCCTTGAATCAATTTCACCGCCTGCGGTCCGGCGAGAGTGAAAAGCTGCTTGCCGACCTTGAACATCCCCACTTCCCCGGCCAGCAGCCTGATCGATTCCTTCGCTTTCTCCAGATCATCGACATCGAGCGCAAGGATCAAGCGCTCTCGCATAGAGCCTGGAGAGCGAACAAGCTGAAGATTCGATGCCATTCCCTAGACCCTGAGTGCCTCCGTGACGAGCGACTGGATTTTCACCGCTGCTTTGGCCAGCGGAATCTCCTGGGTTTTCCCGTCACGTCGTAGACGCGTCTCGACACAACCTCGCTCCAATCCCTTTGCGCCCACGGTAACCCGGAGAGGTATTCCAATGAGGTCCGCGTCCTTGAACTTGACTCCCGGCCGCTCATCCCGATTATCGAGCAGAACCTCAATGCCGTTCTTCAAAAGCTCGTCATAAAGGCCGTCGGCTACTTCCCGGATAGGCTTCTCTCCGTAATGGACCGGCAGGAGCAGCACGTGGAAGGGGGCGATGGCAAAGGGCCATATAATGCCGTTGGCGTCGTGGTTCTGCTCGATGGCCGCAGCAACGAGGCGGGTAATTCCGATACCATAACAACCCATTTCCAATGGCCGCTCTCTGCCCTCAGCGTCCAGGTAGGTTGCCCCCATAGCCTCACTGTATTTTTTCCCCAGATAGAAGACCTGCCCCACCTCTATGCCGCGATAAGATTCAAGCGAGCCATCATCGCATCTGGGACAGGGGTCTCCTGCCGCCGCCATCCGCAGGTCGGCGAAGGCAGAGGGAGTGAAATCTCTCTCCTGATCCACCTCTACATAATGATAATTCGCCTCATTGGCCCCTGCGACGGCGCCCCGGATCCCTTGAATGGCCCGGTCCGCGACGACACGCAGCTTCAGTCCGATCGGCCCGAGAAAACCCGGGGTTAAGCGGGTCGCTTTCCCCACCTCGGCTTCGTCTGCCAGGACCGCCTCCTGACAGTCTAAAACCGATTTCAGCTTCAGTTCGTTGATCTCGTGATCCCCCCGCGCTAGAACCGCCACCAGCCCGCTTTGATCCGCCTTGTAGATCATGGTCTTAATAAACTTGTCTGGTGGGAGAGATAGAAATTCGGCGACTTCGGCCACGCTCTTCTTTCCCGGGGTAGCGACTTTTTTTAACGCCGGCGAACTCTCCTTCAGGTTGCGGCCCGAAAGTCTCTGGGACCTCACTTCCGCCTTCATCGCATTGGCCGCGTAGCCGCAACGGTTGCAGCTCATCAAGGCGTCCTCTCCTGAATCGGCGAGGACTTGGAATTCGTGGGAGAGGCTGCCGCCGATGGCTCCCGTGTCCGCTTCCACCGGCCGAAAGTTCAGACCGCAGCGGTTGAAGATCCTCTTGTAGGTCGCAAACATATTCTCATATTCACGCCGGCAGTCCTCGGCGTCAGCGTGAAAGCTGTAAGCGTCCTTCATGATGAACTCTCGGCCCCGCATCAGGCCGAAGCGCGGGCGCACCTCATCGCGGAACTTGGTTTGGATCTGGTAGAGATTAAAAGGGATCTCGCGATAGGAGCGTACCACCCGGCGAACCAGGTCCGTAACGACCTCCTCATGTGCCGTAAACTTCCCAGCGGCCGCTCTCCTGCCACAACTCCGCAGGAGCGGCGATCGGGAGCAGGAGCTCCTGCGCTCCGGCCCGGTCCATCTCTTCTCTGACGATGGTTTCTATCTTGCGAATGACCTTAAGGGCCAGCGGCAGGTAGTCATAGATCCCGCGGCTAACCTGGCGGATCATTCCGGCGCGGACCAAGAGTTTGTGGCTGATCACGTCCGCGTCAGCCGGATCCTCTTTAAGCGTGGGGATGAATGTTGTGCTCCAGCGCACGATCTTCCCTATTCAGGCTGAAAAACGGCCATTTGCTTCGATGGCTAATCTTCCTGAAATCCTGCTTTCTCCGCTTCTCTCTCTGCCACGAGCTTCTCCACCTCCTCCATTAAGGCATCTACGATCTGGGCCTCTGGGACCTTTCGGATCACTTCCCCTTTTCTAAAGATGAGACCGATGCCCTTTCCACCGGCAACGCCGATGTCCGCGGCACGCGCCTCTCCCGGTCCGTTTACCTCGCAGCCCATGACGGCTACGTGGATGTTCTTGTTGCTGAAGCGGATCATGCGCTGCTCCACTTCCTTGGCCAGGCCCACCAGGTCGATATCCGCGCGGCCACAAGAGGGACAGGCGACAAAGGTCAACCCCTCCTTCCGCAGAGCCAAAGATTTCAGGATCTCGATCCCGACTCGCACCTCCTCCACCGGGTCCGCCGAGAGGGAGACGCGAATGGTATCGCCAATGCCTTCGGCCAGAAGCGTGCCGACGCCAACCGATGACTTGATAATGCCCACGGTCGGGGTCCCAGCTTCGGTGACTCCCAGGTGAAAGGGATAGTCAACTTTGTCAGCGAGCATCCGATAGGCCTCAATCACCATCAGGGGATCTGAGGCCTTAAGAGAGATCTTGATTTCCTGGTAGTCGAGATCTTCCAAAATACGCACGTGGCGTAGCGCGCTCTCCACCATCCCTTCAGCCGTCGGCCCCTCGAATTTTTGCAGCAGGTCCTTTTCGAGCGAGCCCGCGTTGACGCCGATTCGAATGGGGATCTTACGCTCGGAAGCGACCTTGATTACTTCCTCCACACACCAGCGGGCGCCAATGTTACCGGGATTGAGGCGAAGCCCGTCCACCCCCTGCTCTAAAGCCAACACGGCGAGCTTGTAGTTGAAATGGATGTCGGCGATGAGCGGGATGCGGATCTGTTTCCTGATCTCGCCCAGTTTTTCCGCCGCCTCCCGTACCGGGACCGCGGCCCTGACGATGTCACAGCCCGCCGCTTCCAAAGACCAGATCTGATCGACCGTGGCGTCCACGTCACGGGTGTCTGTTTTAGTCATGGATTGGACGGTAATCGGCGCATCCCCGCCTATTTTGACCTTGCCGACCTGGATCTGCCTGGTTTTGCGCCGCTGGATCATGTTTTCACTATAATGGACCGGGCGAAGGGGTGTCAACCAACCAAGAAAGTGTCGAGGACTGAGTGCTGAGGGATTGAACGGCTTAAACAACTTGAACAGTTCAAAACGTTCAAAGGACTTCAGTCCTCATGACTCAGTCCTTCCTTCTTGGTAGCGGGAACAGCATCGGTATCCTGCGGCGGTATTCTCGATACGCCGCACCATAGAGCTCGACCAGCTCTTGCTCCTCGTGTCGGATATTCAAGAGAATATAGGCCGTCGATGCCATGGCGAACACAAAGTGTCCCATGGTCATGACCGGTGTTGACCAGAAGGCGATGAGAATTCCCATCATGATGGGATGGCGCACGTAGCGGTAGAGGTCCGGCATCTGAAATTTTACCGGC
>JACPSE010000024.1 GCA_016193465.1 Deltaproteobacteria bacterium | reverse complement strand
TACAATTTCATCCCAGCCTGATATATTGGACTTATCCCCTTTAATGGTTTCCGGTCTGAGGTAGCGATTCCCGACCTCAAACAAAGGGCGCGGTGGTCGTGGGTGCGCTTCGCTTATGATCCTGCCGGAGCCCAAACGTCGGAAGATCGGCTTTCTCGTCAAAGAAATGCTCGCGAAATACGGAAGGCCCGGGATCAGCCCGAAACGTTAAACAACGTTGACCAACGGAGGAAAAGGTTAGATGGGCAAGATTGTTGAGACTGTCGTGTCTGACCCCTGGAACTGACCTGACCCCCGGAACTGACTGACCCCCGGAACCGCACACGAGGCCCCAGCAGTAGTTCTAGGGCGGGGTTGCAATATATGCATTATGTGCATACACTAGTCTCGTGACGGCAACCTTTGATCCCAAGAAGGACGCCGCCAATCTCAAGAAGCACGGTGCCTCCCTTGCTGAAGGCGATGGTGTCCTGAGCGACCCATTGGCGGTGACGATCGAAGATGAATCGGCTGAGGGAGAGCAACGGTTTGTAACTCTGGGGGCGAACACGTTTGGTTCTCTGATGGTTGTGGTCTGGACATCTCGGGGCGACGATGCTCGCATCATCTCGGTTCGGAAACCGACACGAAAGGAAAGAAGAACGTATGAAGAAGGAGTATGACTTCTCCAAGGGCAAACGCGGAGCGGTGATTGCTCAGGTTGGGAAGACCCGCATCACGATCTATCTCGACGATGCAATCCTGAAGCGCTTCAAGGCTGAGTCCGAGAGAACCGGGAAGGGGTATCAGACCCTAATCAACGATGCACTCAACTCCTATCTCGGTCTCACGGAGAAACCCCTTACGGCAGAGATGGTCCGCAAGATCGTACGCGAAGAGCTTTCCGCTCAAAACTGAGAGCTAACCCGCCGCTGGAGCCGATAATTGATTATGGTATGTCGGATTTACTTTCTTAATGACGGCTCAGCGGCATCGCGTTAGCCAGGGCTAGCCAGTGCGTCCGGGGCTGCAATTCGGCGGGTAGTGTATGACGCTGAGAGAGATACCAACTATCACCATCACGCGCTTCAGCGAGATTCACAATCACCAGAAACCCGGTTGGATCTTCAGGGGAGTATCCGACCCGGGCCTACCACTCGCCTCCAAGCTCGAACGTGCCTGCAAGAGCATGGGAATCCCACTTTCCAAAGCGGCGCATTTCGAAGCCGGATTGATGCGTGAATTCCGCCGGCGATACCATCTCTACTCTTCTCATGTTCCGAACGTTACTGACGATGTTCAATGGCTCGCCGTGATGCAGCATTACGGTTCTCCTACACGCCTTTTGGATTGGACGTACTCCGTCTATGTAGCTGCCTACTTCGGACTGGAACGAGCCCAGAAGAACGCAGTAGTGTGGAAGATCAACCTGCGTTGGTGCGTAGATGAGTGTGCCAAGTCGCTTGAGAGAGCGGGCAAGGGCAGCTGTGACATAGAGTACATTGTCAGCGAACATACTGAGAAACACGAGGGGGGCATTTCGCCGTTTGTTCATGGAGAAGCCTCTGGTGGATGTTATTGCTCCGATTAACCCATTCCAGCGCAGCGAGCGACTGACGATCCAGAAGGGCGTGTTTCTTTGCGCAGGCGATGTAAAAAGGCCTTTTCAGCAGAGTCTGCAGGGGATGTCTGGCTATAAAGAGAACGTTGTTAGGCTTGTGCTGCCAAGGAGGCTGCGGCTAGACGCACTTCGCAATCTGTACGAGATGGGGATGACGCGGGCTGTCTTATTTCCGAGGCTTGACGGCTTCGCTCAGTCGCTGGACGTCTACGACCCGCTGATTCGAAAGTATCAGGCTCGCTTGCGTGTGTGGCGAGAGAGAGAGTTCGGGGTCTACCATAGGCTTGAATACGTGAACGGACTCGGCCGAAGGGTATTTCCTGCGAGGAAATATACTTCGTTTGGCTCTGAGATTGAACTGATTTCTCCATCAATCCAATACGATAGGACAGACCTTGCGGGTTCATCTCAGTGATTACCAGTCCCTTTTTGCTTCTTCCCAAAAAGGCCTGAAGGCGCGCCATGTGGAGGTAGAAAGCGGTGTGCAGGGTGCTTGGTTCCCTATCGGATAAACCGCGCACGCGGTAGCGCAACATAGATCGCAATCATACTCAGCGCACCCACTGCACTCAACGACGCCACGGCCCAACGGGCTCCTATGATCGTTGATAGCGCCCCAATGAGCATGCTTCCTGTGATCATAACCACCCGGCCCATCTGAAATAGTGCCATAGCGCGGCCGCGGAATTCGGAAGGAGAGTAAGATTGGATAACAGTTTGCACAAGGGCGTGGGAGTGTACGTGGCAGAGGCCGGCGATCCCTATCATCACCAGCGAGAGATGGAACCAGCGTGATGCCGCGAAGATCAAGAGAATAAAGCCGTATAGCGTCACGGATCCCAGCATGAGCATCCCCCTTGGTAGTTTGTCGCCGGCGGATGCGATGAGAACCGCGCTGCACAGCGCGCCGATACCCATAGCGGTGAGAAGCAAGCCCTGTCCGGTGGCTCCAACTCCCAGGAGGTCGCGCGCAAACACGGGCAAGAGCGTCGTGAAAGGGACAATGAACAAATTTACAAACATCACGGTGAGAAGACCGGTGCGAACCGCTTCGTTCCTCCAACTGAACTTCCATCCTTCAATGATGTTCTGGCCGAAGGATTCCCTGTCATCCGAGTGATTGTCGGCGCTGGCTGGAGAGCGCTGCGCTGAGCGAAGCTGCATGGTCCAAACGGACGCCAGGAAGAAAAAAACAGCTTGAACGGAATAGGTGCCGCCAGTACCAAACACAGCGATAAGCACGCCCGCTAAGGCGGGGCCGATGCTTCGCGCCACGTTATGGACCGTCGCATTGAGGCCGATGGCGTTGGTCAGGTAACCTGGGGGCACGGCATCAGAGACCATCGCAGCCCGTGCCGGCTGCTGAAAGGTTTGGGCGACTGCCATCAAGAAGCCGGTGACGTAGACATGCCATGGCCGGATCTGGCCTGCAAAAATCAGCAGCGCAGTCGCGGCATACACCAGGCCGTTCATGACCTGGGCCACTACCACCTGCGTCTTGCGGGAATAGCGGTCGGCAGCGCTTCCCGCCACTGGGGATAACAAAAGAAACGGTATGGCCTGAACTCCGCGCACTAACCCAAGCTGAACCGCCGAATTCGTCAGCTCATAAATGAGCCAACCCCGGGCGACTTCATCCATCCACGTTCCCATAGACGCGAAGACTTGTCCGTACCAGAGTAAACGGTATTCACGGTGGCGGAGCGCCTTGAAGGCACGAAGGTGAAGCAACGCATCGAGAAGATGCCGAGACTGCGGCGCCGTCGTTTGCTTGGCGGCTTCGCTTGTCGCCGCTTCGGCTTCTTTTTTGTCAATCGTCAATGTACGCAGATTAAACTCCAGAGCCGGTCGAGGGAAACGATCGCCCTGGATGTCCTTAAGCCAAGGTTTCAGGTTGATTTGACAAGAACTCGCTTTTCAGTTTGGAAAGAGTAAAGAGTAAGGAAAAGTGAGCTGTCTGTCAAGGAAAAATGACCTTGTTTTTCTTTTCATAACGCCAAAGAAAGCTGATGGGGTTTGAAAAAATCCTTGGCGGGGTTTATTAAAAAGCTGTCGGCAGGGAGGGCAGGGTATCAGGAGGCTATGCTGCAAAAGATAAGGGAGGGATAGATGGCTAGTGGTGCCGATCTGGCGTTCGTAAACGGCCGAGTGATCACCGTTAATCCCCGGAATGAGGTGGTGCAGGCGGTCTCGATACAACGTAACCGCATCGTGGCTGTTGGCTCGAATCACCATGTCCGCAAGACAATCGGTCCTGAAACCGAAGTGATCGACCTGGCCGGCAAGACCTTGGTCCCAGGTTTCATCGACCCTCACATCCATCTGGCCCACTACGGGCGTCAACGACAGTGGCTCGATGTCACGCACGGCGCCGTGCGCTCGATCCGGGACATCGCTGAACTGGTGGCGCGGCGGGTGGCTGAGATTCCGCGTGGCGAGTGGGTTCTCGGCCGCGGCTTCAACCCCAGCCGGCTCGCCGAGCGCCGGGTACCTACCCATGTGGACCTGGATCCCGTTTCTCCCGACCACCCTGTCGGCCTGCAGCATGCGAGCGGCATGTCCTGGACGTTCAACGGCGAGGGCTTGCGCCGGTTAGGCGTCCGTGCCGACACGCCAGATCCGCCGGGAGGCCACATCGATCGCGACGAACACGGTGTCCCGCTTGGCCCTCTCTGGGACAACTGCCGCACCTTCATTATCGAGCCCAAGTTACCCAAGCCGACCGAAGACGACCTGTATGAAGGAGCCCGCTGGACCTGTTCGGAGCTTAACCGCTTCGGCATCACCAGCGCTCACGAGGCTGACCTGAAGTTTGCCATTCAACTGCGTGCTTGGCAGCGGCTGCGGGAGGCTGGCGAACTACGCCTACGGGTCAACTTTCTCTTGTATACGGTGCGAGCGAACTTTTGGGAGAGCGACACCGCCGGAGGACGCCTGTTCGAGGCCGGGATACGGACCGGCTTTGGCGATGAATGGCTGCGCCTCGGGCCGATCTGTATTGGGGTGGATGGCAGCGGGCTGGGCCAGACGGCGGCGCTGTTCGAGCCGTACGCTAACGATCCCAGGGGCGAGTATCGCGGCAGCGTGCGCATGACCCAAGAAGAGTTGGATGCTTTTTGCCTGAAGGTCCACGCGGCGGGGTGCCAGATCGCGGCAGTCGCCATTGGCGAGCGGGGAATTGAGATGGCCATCGAGGCGATCGGGAAAGCGGTGAGTGCGGTGCCACGTGAGAATCATCGCCACCGCCTGGAGCACGGCTATTTGTGGAACGCAGGCCAGATCCGCCGGGCAGCCGCCCTGGGACTGGTGCACAACAGCGGGGGCCCACCGCTGCTGCAGGCCTACGGCGTCGATTCGACCATCGGCGCCTGGGGTCCGCAGCGGGCGCTACGCGGTTTCCCCTTTCGCTCGCTACTCGACGCTGGCCTCATCGTCACTGGCGGGTCCGATGCGCCCGTGGCCGCTCCGGACCCCATGAAAGGTATCGACTGTCTGGTGACGCGGCGATTGGACCCCCGGCCGGATGCGCCGGTGCTGAACCCAGCCGAGCGCGTGAGCGTGCTGCAGGCGGTCCGGATGTACACTTACAACGGCGCCTATAGCAGCTTCGAGGAGCACCTGAAGGGGTCATTGGAGGTGGGCAAGTTGGCGGATCTGGCGGTGCTTTCCGAAGACATCCTACGCATCGACCCCGAAGAGGTGCGCCACCTGCGCACCATCATGACTGTCCTCGACGGCAAGGTTGTCTACCACGAATGAGCCTGTTGTAAGCACACCCGTTGGCTGTTCTCTGTGCCTCCTCGTCGGGAAGTTCCGCTCGGAGGCCCGCCTCTCTCGCGCCGAAAGCAATGGGCCTCTGCTTATTTTGAACCGTTCAGTCTCGGTGCTTTCGGCTTGCTCGGCAGGCCTCCTCACTCTTATGTGAGATCCTCAGCTTCGCAGAGACTTCCAACGACTCGAAGTCAGTTTTCGCTCAGGGACAGGGGAGTCCCGAAAGCCTCTTCTTCACCACACTTTCCGCAATAGAGCCAATGATGTGCTTGACAAAAGAAGTATTAGTGAGTTAGACACCGACTGTGTATATATAAACAAGGTTGGCGTGAGAGAGGCATAGGCTGTTTACTAAGCGCAAAAAAAGGAAAACGACATGGCGGGATCAAAGCTGAAGGGGACGAAAGATTCATTCTATGATCACTGGGTTAGGGAAGTCGAACGGGTGCCCTCGGTTGAGGGGCTCTTCGTCGATGACCTCCGCACTGTGGAGGTAGTCCCATGGCCACGCAAGGGAGGCCGCGGGGTCTACATTAATTTGGCGGGACAGAGGGTTTCAGACGCCCAAATCTGTGAGATCCCTCCTGGAGGACAACAGAATCCTGAGAAGCACATATTCGAGGAGCTCATTTTCGTCGTTCAGGGCCGTGGCGCCACGACTGTATGGAACGAGGGAGAGCCAAAGCTGACCTTTGAATGGCAGGAGGGATCCCTCTTTGCCATCCCATTGAACAGTTGGCATCAGCATTTTAACGGCTCCGGTAGTCAGCCGGCAAGGTACCTGGCCGTTACGGATGCTCCCATTATACTCAATCGGTTTAGGAACTTGGATTTCGTGTTCGGCTGCGATTTCTTATTTCGCGACCGATATACTTTTTCCGAGGACTATTTCGCAGCTAGCGGACAGGAATATTCGGACGCCATATTGAAGACGAACTTTGTCCCAGATGTAATGACCACTCCCCTAGTCCCGTCTCCCAGACTCAGCAGCCATGGCTTCCGCCGCTTTCATCTGTCCAATGGGACCATGTCGGCGCATATTGGCGAGCTTCCACCAGGGCAGTATCGTTTTGGCCATCGCCACGGTCCAGGGGCTCATATCATCTGGCTAAAAGGAAAGGGGTACGACCTCACCTGGGAAACCGGCACAAAGAATGTCCATCGCATCGACTGGCATTCCGGAACCATGACCTCTCCTCCAGAGTGGTGGTACCATCAGCATTTCAATCTGGGTAAGGAACCGGCCCTCGCCGTCGCGCTGCATTTTAATATACGTATCTCTCAAGTAGAAGGAGATTTCCTTCAGTTTACGCGTACGTCTTTGAAAGAGATTCCCTTCGACAAGGAAGATCCCGAACTGAGAGCGCAATATATCCGTGAAATAGAAAAAGTAGGCGTGCCTTTTGGCATGGAGGAGACGTATCGACTCGACCGTGAAGTCCGAGCGGACGATTGAAATAGGAGACGGTAAAAAGGGGAAACAGGTTCGCAGTTCGAACTCTGTAGGGAGGTCTCAGAGATCATTATTTCCAAGACTCTGTACCTCAGCAACGATCACGTGAAAAGGAGGGTTCTATGGGAGAAGTTACGATAGTTCGTAAGGTGTTTCTGGCCCTTCTCCCTGTGGTGGCCGCAATGGCAGGGCTGGGCATAAGCCAAGCCGCGTCTTGGGAGCAGATTGTTGCGGAGGCAAAAAAGGAGGGCGTGGTTCGGCTCTATACGCAGGACGCGATGGGGCAAATGTTGGAAAAAGCACTGGCACCGTTCACCGAAAGATACGGTATAAAGGTCGAGTCCTTACTCATGCGAGGCCGCGAGGTAAGGACACGTTTGAGCGTGGAGGTCCGAGCCGGCAGGGTGATGGGGGATATCGCGGTTGCAGGGACCACCTCGCTCGCAGGGATGTGGGACGACGGACTTTTAGAACACTGGCTCCCTCCATCAATCAATATTCTCCCGCCTGAACTCCTTAAAGAGGCTGGAGTTCCTGAAACTCCGCTTGTGCCGATTGCGGTAAACTTACAGGGCATGCTGATCAATACTAACCTGGTCCCGACAAAGAGGGAACCGAAGTGTTGGCGGGATCTGCTGGATCCTTTCTGGAGAGGAAAAATTGTCCTCGATGACCCCCGCTCCGCCGGCGCGGGCCATAGTTGGTTTAGGGCGCTAATCCAGATACCCGACCTCGGTGAGGCCTTCCACCGACGGCTGGCCGAGAACAAACCGTTTATTATGGCAGGAGGTGGCTCCACCGAGAACGCCCGAATGGTGGAAGCCGGGCAGTTTCCTATCGGAATCCCTGTCACCACGGGTCTTGTGCGGGACCGGCAGGGCTTGCCTGTCCGAATGGTAATAACCTGCGAAGGGATATCTTACTCGGTCAATGGCGCTGCTGTGGCAAAAGGAGCGCCGCATTCAAACGCAGCAAAGGCCCTTCTCGAGTTTCTGATCTCGGAAGAGGCCCAGAGGATTATTGGACATGACCGTACTCCGGCGCGCAAAGGGATCGCAGGTCCGAGAGCGGAGTGGTCGCTGGACCGGGTAAAGATCGTCACTTTCGACCGTGTTGTATCTGCCGAAGAGCGTAACAAGGGTTACCGGCTTGCGGAGAAGCTCTACGGGATTCGCTAGTGCTTATCTGCCAAACCGGCTCTACCAGCTTCCGTGTCGTTAGAGATTCGAGCCCCTCCACAGTGGAAGTAGATGGCGGTCTTGAAGTGCTCTGAATCGGGTGAGCCCAGTCAGCCTTCTTGAGCCATTCGATCACCGCGTCGGTGGCCGCAAGGCGGAGTTGTCGGAAACATCATGAACGGGAGTGGCACAGAGTGTCTTAGGCTCTAAGAATTGACAATCATGCGGAGGTGAAAGGATGGCTGACCTAAGTTCCTATCTCAGAGAACTGAAAGAGCAGCATCCCGATGAGATTATCGAGGTGAACAGGGAGATTGATGCCCGATTCCAGGCAACCGCCATCCTTCTAAAGCTGCACCGGTTTCGGCTGAATGAGCTGCCCATTGTTATGCTCAATAATGTCAGGACCACAGGGGGAAAACTCTCCCCTGTCCCCGTTGTGCTAAATCTCTGGGGCAGCCGTCGGCGATGGGGATGGATGCTAAACACAAGCCCTGAGGGCGTCGCAGCTGCAATCAGGGAACGGATAAGTTCAAACAAGAAATCTCCAGTCGTGGTGCCTAAGGCAGACGCGCCGGTTCGTGAAGTCGTCAAGACCGGCGCTGCGGTCAATTTAGAGGAACTGCCCGCGTTAGTGGCGTGGCGGTTGGATCCGGGACCGTACGTCAATGCGGGGGCCTTTCTGTGCTACGATCCAGATTCCGGCAGCGATAACTCGGCTATTTTGCGGGGCTGGCTTAAGAACAGGAACGAGATCCCCTGGTATGCTCACGCCCATGGGCACACGGACCGTATTTACTCGGCGTATGAAGCGAGAAGACAAGAAATGCGAGCAGCCTTTTGGGTGGGTCACCACCCGGCGCCTATGAAAGCTGCCGGTCTGCGGATCCCCTTCGGTGAAAGCCACTGGGAAGCCATGGGGGCACTGGCGGACGAGCCGATACGCCTTGTACCCTCTGAAACCCTTGGCGATGATTTTCTGGTCCCGGCGGATGCGGAATATGTGATCGAGGGCATTGTCCCGGTTGGCGAGCGCAGCCCGGAGGGCCCTTATGGAGAGGACTGGGGGCATACCGGCGCTCAGCGCCTGAGTCCCGTCTTGAAGGTGACCGGCATCACGCACCGTCGAAACCCCATCTGGGTGAATTTTATCACCTCGCAGTCTTCCTTCCTTATGGACCGAAGAGAGTCTACTTTTCGTCTGGAAGGCGTGGCCCGGGTAGCTAAGATGGTATCTCCAAACGTCATTGCTGTCCGAGAATCCGCCATCAAGGGCGGATTCTACGTCAAGATCCGAAGGGCGAGGCAAGGTGAGGCCAAGGATATCGGCTTGGCGGCTGTCTCGGCTATTGAGGGCGCCAAGTTCGTGTTTGTGCTTGACGATGACGTTGATATCGATAACGATGCAGAGGCGCTGTGGGCACTGGGGTCGCGCACCCAGTGGGACGAGGATGTTGTGATTATCCCCGGGGCGCGCGGAGCGGGAACTGATCCCTCTACCCCTATGGACGGGGTCACCACAAAGGTGGTGATTGATGCCACTCGGCCTGAACCTTTTGAGCCCAGGAACTCCATTCCGCAGGCGGTTGCAGAGGAAGTACACCTTCGGGATTTTTTCCCAGCAAGCTTTTTTGAATCCCTGGCCAGGAGGCTTGTATCAGAGCTGGAAGTGGATTGAAGAAAAAGGGGAAGCAAAAACGGATGGAAAAGAAGAGCCGGATAAGATTGACGATCAATGGAAAAGAATTGGAGCTTGAGGCGGAACCTAACCGTAGCCTTTTGGAGGTGTTGCGGGACGATCTTGGGCTGACCGGAACCAAGCAAGGGTGCGATAGAGAGGAGTGTGGCACCTGCACGGTACTGCTGGAGGGAGTGTCCGCTTTGAGTTGCAATTTGGCCGTGGGGATGGTGGTCGGACGGAAGGTCGAGACTATCGAAGGGCTTGGCCAGGGGGGAGGGTTGCATCCCCTGCAAAAGGCCTTCGTTGAGAAGGGGGCCGTACAGTGTGGGTTTTGCACCCCCGGAATCATCCTTGAAACGGAGGCACTTCTGCGGCGTGATCCGGCTCCAACCTCGGAAAAAATCACGGAGCGTTTATTCCCGCATCTATGCCGGTGCACCGGCTATGCGAAGATCCTGGAAGCCATTGAGTATGGGGCGCGCCTCCGGCGGGGTGAACCCGCTGTGGTGACGGCCTCCCACCAGGGTTACGTCGGCCGTCCGCGATCAGCGTTGGATGCGGAGGATAAGGTAACGGGGAGGGCCAAGTTCGCGGCTGATCTCTACATGCCGGACATGGCATACGCGAAGATCCTGAGGAGTCCCCATGCGCACGCGATAATTCGCAACATCGATACCTCGGAAGCCGAGCGCATACCAGGGGTGAGAGGCTTCGTTACGGGCCGTAACCTGCGCGCGGTGCGATTGGGGGTCAAGCCGCTGCTGAGACCAGGGCGAGGTACGTTTCAGCCGGTCATCGCCATTGATCGAGTTCGCTACAAGGGCGAGCCAGTGGCGGCTGTCGCTGCGGATACTCGAGAGATAGCTGAGCAGGCCTTGGCTGCCGTCAAGGTGGACTACGAGGTGCTGGAATCAGTGATAGGGGTTGAAGCAGCGCTGAAGCCGGATGCGCCGCGCATCTTTCCCGAAGGGAACGTAGAGCAGACTCAGACGATTACCCGGGGAGACATCGCTAAAGGATTCGCTGAAGCCGACGTGGTCGTCGAGAATTGGTACTACACCCCTTTCCAGGAACATGGCTACATCGAACCTGAGGCAGGCCTGGCCTATGTGGATACGGATGGACGCTTGTTTCTTCAAGCCTGCACCCAGTTTCCATACCAGTGTCAGCAATCGCTCGCCCAACTCCTTGGGTTAAAGGCAGAGGAAGTGCGGGTTGTCGCCACCCCAGTTGGCGGCGGATTCGGCGGCAAGTATGTAGAACATGCATGGATCCTGGCAGCGCTGTTGGCTTACGAAGTGAGGAGCCCTGTTAAAGTCGTCTATACGCGGGAGGAGTCAATTCTGTCCAGCACCAAGCGCCATGCCGCCTTGATGCGTTTTAAAACCGGCGCCAGCCGAAACGGCAGGCTCGTTGCGTTGGAGGCGGAACTGTTCATGGATGTGGGAGCCTACTTTGACCCGCTGGTCACCCGCTATACCGCGGTCGCTGCGCAGGGCCCTTATGAAATACCCAATGTGCTGGTGAAGGCGGCGCAAGTGGCTACCAACGTGCAGAAGTCCGGTGCATTTCGGGGACTGGGTGGAATCCAGATCGCATTTGCCCAAGAACAGCAGTTGGAGCTGATCGCGCAGCAACTCCAGATGGACCCGTGGGAAATCAGATACCTGAACGCGTTACGCCCGGGCTCGGTTACCGCAACGGGACATCATCTAGAGGAGGGCGTAGGGATATCGGCCACTCTGAAGGCCGTTCGTCCCTATTACGAACAGGCGTTGCAGGTTGCCCGGGCAGAGAACGGCTCCAGGGAAACAGCTTCAACCTGGAAGAGGGGAGTGGGTTTGGCGTGTGGCTGGCGCGCGTACGGCGGGCAGTCCACCGATCCCACGGAGGCCACGGTGGAGTTGCTTCCGGACGGGACGCTTGAGGTGCGCTCAGGCCTGGTCGAATTGGGTGTAGGCTCCACTACGGCGCTGGCGCAGATGGCTGCAGATCTGATGGGCGTCCGTCTGGAGGACGTGCATCTCATAGGAGGAGACACTGCCAGGGCCCCTTTTCCTTACACCACATCGGGTGAGAAGGCGGTGATGATGATAGGCGGTGCTGTTTGTCGTGCGTTGGAAGAGCTTCGTGCGGCCTTGACTTCGGTTTCTGCCCAGGCTCTAGGGTGTCGGCCGGAAGAAATCACCTTCAAAGGGGGTAATGCACTCCAAGCTGGCCGGAAGCTGCCTCTAGACCGTTTGGCTGCCTTGTGCCGCGAGGTTGGTGTTCCTCTCAAATACCAAGGCGCTGCTCGTTGGTCCGGATATCGTCCGCTGGACCCCGATACCGGTCAGGGCGTCTTCTGTGACCTGTATGCCATGAGGACACAGGTGGCGGAGGTGGACGTGAACACTACCACTGGCGAGGTGAAGGTGCTGCGGGTCGTGGATGCTTCGGATACGGGCACGGTGGTGAACCCGATTTTATTAGAGGGCCAAATACATGGGTCTATTGTGCAGGGGTTAGGATATGCCCTGACGGAAGAGTTTGTCCCGGGCCAAACGGCGACGCTCCGGGAATACGGCCTGCCAACCGTGCTTGAAATGCCAGAAATGGTGGTCCTCTTTGTGGGCGATAAGGTCCCGTCCACTCCTTTTGGCGCTAAGGGGGCGGGAGAGACAGCTATCGTGCCGACACCTGCGGCTATTGCCAACGCTATCGCCCATGCCACTCGGGCTCGCTTGAGGCGGTTGCCGGCTAAGCCGGATCGAGTCTTGGCGGCGCTGAGAGAAAGTTAATCAAATACTTACAGTCTGGCTGAAAAACTATATGGGATCCGATAGACAGATCTAAGGTCCATGCGCATCTCGAATGTACTCTGGTCAGTACTGCTCCTTATCTGCGCCGTACTCGTCCTGCCGCCATTTTTGTTGATCGCTCTTGGAAGTTTCTGGGGTGCCCCACCTGGCGAACCCGGTGCGCTATCCTTAAGGACCTACATAGAGGCTTACAGCTCTCCTTATACTTACAGCGTCCTGTGGAACAGCCTTTATATAGCTTTTATGAAAACATGCCTTGCCATGATTTGGGGGGTCACCATGGCCTGGTTCGTGACCCGCACGGATATGCCCTTCAGAGGACTCATGGAGGTTCTGATTCCTGTTCCCTTTTTTATCCCCGGTCTCTTTTCTATCTTTGGTTGGATTCACCTCGCTAATCCTCAGAACGGCCTTATGAATCAGCTTCTCCAAACCCTTTTTGGATTAGAGCACCCAACCTTCAATATTTACTCTTACGGGGGCATCATCTTTGTTATGGCCTTGGGGTCAACCTCATTTGTTTACCTCCTCACTGTGGGCGCTTTCCGCGGGCTCGATCCCGCGCTCGAAGAGAGCGCCCGCACCTGCGGAGCAGGATTGGTTTCCACTTTCTTTCGTATCACGTTGCCAATGATTGCCCCGGCCCTGTTGGGAGCCTTCATCCTCTCCTTCATCCGTGGACTGGAAGCCTTCGAGGCCCCTGTGCTCTTAGGATCGCCTGTCAGGATTTACGTGTTCACCAACGAGATCTACCGTGCCGTCACCTTTCACGACCCGCCCCAATACGATCTCGCCGCGGCCTTAGGCGTAACCATCATTGCCATCACGTTTTTGATGGTCTTCGCTCAGTGGTCCATTCTGGGAGAGCGGCAGTTCTTCACGATTACTGGAAGAGGCTATCACCCTCATCCGTTCAAGCTTCGCGCCTGGCGCTGGCCAGCCTTTCTCTTCTGTTCGCTAAATTTCCTACTGGATGGAGCCTTTCCGATTGCGGTGCTTGTGGCCAACTCGCTCTCCTCGATTCCAGGTGTCTACCGGTGGGAGCTTTTGACATTGCAGAATTATGGAACGGCCTTTTCCGACAAGATTGTTATCCGCGCCCTTTACAACACGGCGCTCCTGGCCGTATTGGCGGCCCTGCTGGGTATATTGCTTTCGGGGTTGATTGCCTACGTCAACACCCGCACCCGATTCTGGGGAAGGCGGTTTATCGACTTACTGAGCTGGCTTCCCTGGACCATGCCCGGGATTGTCCTCGGGGTCGGTATGCTGTGGGCGGTTCTGATGTTTCCGCTCTATTCTTCGCTCTATGGAACCTTGTGGATCCTGCTTGTCGCGTTTATGATCAAGGGGCTCCCTTTGGGCGTCCGGGCCATGACGGGAAGCCTGGTGCAAATTCACCGGGAACTTGAGGAGAGCGCAAGGATTCACGGCGCCTCGTGGAGCCAGAACTGTTGGCACATCGTTCTTCCCCTTGTCCGACCGGGAGTCCTGGCTGCGGGGATATTCTTTGCTTACACGGTCGTCCGCGACTTGAGCACGGCTGCGCTTCTTTACGGCTACGGGTCAGAAGTGCTAACCGTAGCCATGCTCCGCTACTGGTCCGAGGGACGCCAGCAGGTTGTCAGCGTGCTGGCCCTTACCACGCTTGTGCTCTTGGTTGCTCTATCAGCTCTTCAGCGGTTGTTCACCGGTCGGAAAAGAGCGGCCCCTCTACTGGAGCCTGAAGCGGTGCTGAAGCCCGCGGCCGCGAGAGGGTGAGATGCCAGTCGTCACAGTTCAAAATCTCTGCAAGCGGTTCGGAGCGGTCCGTGCGGTCGATGGAATCGACTTGGAAATCAATCAGGGGGAATTTGTTATCCTGCTGGGACCCAGCGGGTGTGGAAAGACAACGACGCTCCGCCTCATTGGCGGGCTCGAAGAAAACGATGCGGGTGAGATCTCCATAGGGGGCCGAGTGGCTAGCTCGCCCGGGCAGGGGATCTTTGTGCCCCCTGAGAAGCGCGGCATCGCTATGGTATTCCAGTCTTACGCCATCTGGCCGCATATGACGGTCTTTGATAATGTGGCCTTCCCGCTTCGCATCCGGCACCTCCCCCGAGCGGTCATAAAAGAAAAAGTGGAGAAAGTCCTTGCCCTTTTGAGAATAGAGAGCCTGGCCCTGAGGCTCGCGACCCAGCTTAGCGGGGGGCAGCAACAGCGTGTCGCTATTGCGCGGGCGCTTGCCGTTGAGCCTTCGGTTTTGCTCATGGACGAGCCGTTGAGCAACCTCGATGCGAAATTGCGGGAACAAATGCGCTTTGAGCTGCGGGAGCTTCAGCACCGCACGGGAGTTCCCACGCTTTATGTGACGCACGACCAGGCTGAGGCCATGGTGCTTTCCAATAAGATTGTGGTAATGAATAAGGGCCGCATCGAGCAGGTGGGTGCGGCGCAAGAGATCTATGAGCGGCCCCGATCAAAGTTCGTGAGCGATTTCATCGGGATGGCCAACCTTTTTGAGGTTGAAGTGCTCGGCGTGCTGGAAGGAGAAAGATTCCGTCTGCGCGCCAAAGAGAACGGCCGTGACTTTGTCTGTGAGGGCCGGGCTATGCCCCCCGAGGTGCGAGATGGGCTTGCCCTCATTCGCCCGGAAAATCTAAAGTTGGGGCCATGGGAGGAGTCAACGGTCGGTCTCAATAACGCCTTTGAGGGTGTGGTAGAGTCGGTTACCTATTTGGGTGACCACCGAGACTATGAGCTGAGGGACGGTGAGTTGCGCCTCCGCGCCAAGGCCGACCCTGACATCGTTTTTGAGCGTGGCAATCGGGTAGTGGTGCGTGTGCTTCCCCGTCACGTCATCCTTATCCCACAGATCGCGGAGCCAAAACTATGAGAGAAAGTCAATGGAGGTGATGGTATGACTAACGAAAATGAAATAAAGGAACAGGTCGCTCTGGCTTGCCGGATTCTTGCCCGCCAGGTCGAGAATTTTGATTTCCTCGGGCACATTAGCTTTCGAGAAGGGGATTCCATGTATATCAAAGGGCGCCATGGTTCGGTGGGATCGATGGCCCACCTGCAGGCAAAGCATATCATGAGGGTGAGTCTCCTTGGAAAGAAAGAGGAAGAGGTGGAATGGGATCTTCCCAGTGAGACATTTATGCACACCGAAATCTATAAGGCACGCAAGGACGTTCGGTCCGTTGTGCACACCCATCAACCGTTCGCTACCGCCTTCGCGTGCGCCGGTAAGCGCATGGTTCCTATTTACCACCCCATTCTGGCCAGGCAGGTATTTGGCGACCAGGGAAAGCCTCTTCCCATTCATAAAACCGCCGAACTCATTTACACTGTTGGCCAGGCAAGCGCATTGGCAAAGACATTAAAGGATAGAGACGTTTGCCTTATCCAGGGCCATGGCGTGGTCGTTGTGGGCCGATCTGTTGAAGACGCAACGCTACGGGCGATCGCTTTAGAAGAGCAAGCCAGATGGAATATGCTGGCCTTGTCCCTTGGAAAGGCCCTGCCTATTCCTGTCTCCGTTTTAAAGAGGGCCCGTGTCGCGACTATCAAGGGACGCTGGAATTACGTGAGATCTTTGCTTGAAATGGAGGAAAAGAAGTAGATCTCCGAACCCTGGATCGAGGTTCTGATTGTCGAATGGCTAGCATTACGGAGTCCTCCCGCAAGTCGTTGATCAAGATTGTTGCTACCGGCGGTACGATTGCGAATACCAGGGAGGGTCGTATCCCTATCCAGCAAGTCATCACGGATATTCGGAAAAGCTTTCCTGAAACTGTTGAGTTGCTTGATAGTGTTCATTTCGAGGTTCTCGACCTCGTCGTGGAGATGGAGGTCGAGGGGCTAGGCAGGCTCTTGGTCAAGGTTCGGGACGACAAGAAACGCTCTTGACCGCGGTTGA
Organism: Deltaproteobacteria bacterium; assembly: GCA_016193465.1. GTDB lineage: Bacteria > Desulfobacterota > Binatia > UBA9968 > UBA9968 > UBA9968. Next base: position 8,591 of record JACPSE010000024.1, on the reverse strand, counting down.
GCCGAAACCAGAAGGGAGCATGAAAACTTGGCTCCCTAAAACCGGGTTCTGCTTGACAGCATATGTTGTCGTTAGATACCCTCTACCCTCAAAAATCGCTCACGTGTCAGGCCAGTCTCAGCGGTAGCGGCTTTTGTCTTAAGAAGATGTCTTGGCACGTACCCGGGAGAGGATTCTCAGTGCCGCATGAGAGGAGAACTATGAAGGTCGAATTTCTTGTTAAGCCGGCTGCAGCGGTTGTTCTTATCTGGCTCTTGGGAGTGAGTTTTTCTGCCCACGGGGCAGTGGCCAATCCTACTTTGCTGAGGGCCAAGGAGGAGGCTGAGACCAAAGGGTTCATTTTTGAGACAAGTCGAGATGAGATCGTTGCCAAGGCGAAAAAAGAAGAAAAAGTTCGTGTTCTCAGCGCGCTGGAGCCGGAAATTTTCAAGCCGATGATCGAGTCCTTTAAAAAGAAATATCCGTTCATTGATGTGCAGATCCAGGAAATTACCGGCACTGAGGACACGCAACGTCTTCTCTTGGAGCTAAATGCAGGATCCGTGAAGGACTGGGACGTCGTACATGCGCCAGATGATTTCTACTCCGAGCTTGCCGGGCATGCTAGGAGATTTGACATTTTAGGAATGGCTGAGCAAAAAGTGCTGACGGTCAACCCCAAAATGGTGGATCCCAACCTCCGTGCCGTGGTCTCTATCGCCAGCTCGGTCGGCGTCGTTGCCTACAACAAGAAGCGTATTGGAGCGGAGCAGGTTCCTAACTCCCTGGGAGACTTCTTAAAGCCGGAGTTTAGGGGCAGAAAGTTCCTCGTTGATATCAGACCCCACTGGATGGTTGCATTGATGCCCGGTCTGGGACAGGAATGGGTCCTAGACTACGCACGAAGGATCAAGGAGCAGCAGCCTGTTTGGATTCGAGGCCAGACTAGAGGGCTCGTCTCCATTGCCAACGGAGAATACGCTATGGACCACCTCGTAAACTATCATTCCTGCGTGCGGGCTCTGAGAAAGAACCCAACGCAATCTTTGGCATGTAAAGTGATCGAGCCGGTGCCCGTGCGTTTTCAAGAGAGTGGCTTGGTCATCAAAGTGGCTCCTCACCCTTACGCCGCGCTCCTTTTCTTAGAACACGAGGTAAGCCCTGAAGGCCAAAAAGTCATAGATGAATACGGGCCGCTCAAGTCTCATCTCCATGCGGGCGGTGAGATCAACAAAATCATTCAGGGGAAAAAGACGTCAATCAACGACTACAGGACCTACCATAACTCAACGAAATGGATAAAGATGGTGCTTGAGGCCTACGGTTTTCCTCGAGAAGAGACTAAGTAATATGTGTAAGTGGATCTGAGGAGTCAAGCGGCTCAAGGCCGTGCCGGTTTGCCATCGGCCGCGTACTGAGGAGGGAGGCTAATTAACAATGAAAACTGATCCTGTCATTGAAGGCGCTATTGATCTTCATATTCACTCCGGGCCGGACTGCATCCCACGCTGGGGCGACAGTATAGATATCGCTCGCTTAGCCAGTGAAATGGGCATGCGGGCCGTTGTCTTCAAGGATCATTTTACTCCAGGCGGGGTGAAGGCTCGCCTTACCGAGAAAGCTGTGCCGGGAATCGCCATCTTTGGCGTCTTTTGCCTCAACCATCCTAATGGAGGTATGAACATACGCTCTGTCAATATGGGGATTGACCAGGGGGCAAAAGTTATAATGATGCCGACAATGGACTCCGAACATATGGTTAAAGATCGCAACAAAGGGCGTCTCTTTCAGAAGTTTCTTTATGGCCAGAAGCCAGTCGGCATAAGCATCTACAATCCAGGGACCCATGAGCTTCGCGAGGATCTTTGTAAGATCCTAGAGCTTGTTGCCAAGTATGATCTCGTTCTTTCAAATGGGCACCTTTCCCCGGAGGAAAGCATTGCGGTATTCAAGCAGGCACACGCCGTGGGTGTGAAGCGTCTCATGGTAGAGCACCCGAATAGTTCCTATAAAAAGTTTTTCCAGTTGGAGCACATGAAGGAGCTGGTAGCTCTTGGGGCATATCTGAGTCTTTCATTCAATGCCTGCTCGCCAGTTTATGCAGCTCGGGACCCCAGGGATTGCGTTGAGATCATAAAGGCAATGGGCGCCGAGCATTGCACCCTGATCACTGATGGGGGTCAGATCGACAGCCCTGCCCCCGCTGAAGGTCTCAGGGTCTTCTGTCATATGCTCATACACCTTGGTGTTTCCCGAAATGATATTGAGCAGATGATTAAGACCAACCCGGCGAAGATCCTTGGTTTGAACCTAGGAGGATAGACTCCAGGATGCGCAGTCGGATCATTCTTTTGTTCGGAATTGGGCTGCTGTGGACTGCTGGCTTGCAGGTGCCGGGCGGGGAAGCTGCCGGGTATCCCCCTCTCACGATTTCATACTCAACCGTGCGGTCCTAAACCAAATTGGGAGCGCCCCGGGTCAAAACAAAGTTCCCGGCGCTGACGAGTTCATCGATTTAAGCATACTCCGTGAGATAGAGGAGAGTGGATTTGTCCAGCAGATAATCCGGCGTAGTAAATAGTTGTAGCATACTGGGTCTTGCGAAGCCGGAAATAGGGGATAGACTGAAGCAAAAGGCTGTGTTAGAAGTCGGCTTGGATCGCTTCTTTTCGGAGAAGGCTTCCTCTAAAATTAAAGCGGGGGGAGGTAAGATTCTATGCCTATTATTACCATATCGCGGGGCGCTTTTAGCGGCGGGCAGGCCTTGGCGGAGCGGGTTGCGGCCATTTTGGGCTATCGCTGCCTGAGTCGAGAAGTTCTGGCGGAAGCGAGCAAGCGTTATGGCATCCCCGAGGCCAAGTTCACGGAGGTCCTGGAGACCGCCCCTCATTGGTGGGAGCGCTGGCAGGAGAGTCTGCGGCTCTACCGCATTGTTCTCCAGGCGGCCATGTGCGAGGTTGCCCAGGGTGGCAATCTGGTCTACCACGGTCACGGCGGGCAGGAGCTTTTCCCGGGAATCCGCCACGTATTGAAGGTCCATTTGACAGCCCCCATGGCCTTTCGCCTCCAGCAGGTCCGCTCCCGGGAAGGACTCGCCGAAGCGGCTGCGTTACAGTATATCGAACAGGTGGATAAGGCACGCAATCGGCGCCTGCAGGCAATATTTGGCGCCGACTGGCGAGATCCGAGTCGGTATGATCTCGTGCTCAACATTGCACAGATGACTTCGGAAACCGCGGCACATCTCGTGGCGGAGGCGGCAAGGCGAGAAGACTATCAACCCACTCCTGACTCCGAGCAGGCGTTTCAGGATCTGACGATTACCGCTCGGGTGCAGGCCGAGCTTATTATGTCTCCGAAGACGCGTAATCTAACTATCAATGTTCGGGCTGAGCGAGGAGAGGTCTACGTGTCCGGGATTCTCGCTCAATCGGAATTGGAGGAGACAATCACGCGTTTAATCGAGGGGGTCCCTGGAGTGAAAAAAGTTGTGGCTGACTTCGAATCTCCGCCTATAGAATATATGTATCCCTAACGGGCCTCTTTTTTCTCAGACTCGAACGACAACTGCGTAAAAAAGGAGGACTGACGGCAATGACAGAGAACCTGGAGAACAGTACAACCTATTATGAGTCTTGGATCCGGCAGGAGGGCGTTCCGGTGATAGAGGGGTATGGGCTGAACATCGCAGATATACCCTTAGGGAGTTGGCCCCGGCGAGGCGGTCGTGGAGCTTTTGTGCAGCTCCGCGGCATGGAGGGGGCCACTGGAATGGAGGTTGTAGAGATTCCGCCGGGCAAGGCGCTGGAAGCTGAAAAACACCTCTACGAAAAGGTCATCTATGTCGCTGAGGGACTGGGCTCAACCGAGGTCTGGCAAGAAGGACAAAGCAAGCGATTTTTTGAGTGGGGGCCCGGGAGTCTATTTGCCCCGCCTCTCAATTGCTGGTACCGCCTGATTAACGGGGGCCGGCAAAGGGCGCTGCTGGCGGCAGTGACCACCGCCCCCATGATCATGGATCTGTTTCACAATAGCGATTTCATCTCCAACTGTAACTATCAGTTCAAGGATCGGTACAACGGCGAGGAGGATTATTTTGCCGTCGGTCAAAAGCGCTATGCCGTAGGACGAGGGAACTATTGGGACACTAACTTTATTGCCGATGTAGCCACTGCCCCGATTGATGCCCACGAATGGAAAGCGGCGGGCGGAGGTTTTACTGGCTTTGAGATAGCCGGCAATGCCCTAGTGGGACATCTGGTAGAGTGGCCAGTGGGGATGTATCACAAAGCGCACTATCATGGGGCGGGCGCGGTTCTATTGATTCTCAGGTCTGAAGGGTACTCGATCATGTGGCCGAATGAATTGGGCATCCATCCTTATCAAGACGGCCATGGGGATCAGGTGGTGCGAGTGGACTGGAAGCCGGGAACCGTTTTCGGTCCGCCCAATGGCTGGTTTCACCAACATTTCAACCTCGGCTCTGAAAAGGCCCGCCAGCTCGCCTTACGTTACGGGAGCAAAAAGCACAAGATGGGCTTTTACGTGGCGGCACAAAAGCGCGATGGCGGGGTGTTCATCAGCATCAAAGAAGGCGGCACTCTGATCGAATATAAGGACGAGGATCCTGAGATGCGCAGAATCTACGAGACGGAGATCAAGAAAAGGGGAATCCCTCTGAATATGCCGGGTATCGCTCGCTGAGCGGGTGGAGAGGTTCAGAGCTTTTTTACTTCTAAGGCAGCGCCAGCGCAACTCCGGTCTCGATCAGGCCCTTTCTTAGCTCTTCTTTTTCCTGCTGGCTGAGGGGAAGGCAATCCCAGCGGGGGAAACGCTTCATGGGGAGCCCCCGAAGGCGCATGATCTCCCCGAGGACTGCCCGCCCGTGGTCAGGTAAGTACCGTCCCATAACCTGCGAGATGGCGGCCAGATGATCATGGGCCTGCCGCGCATCCTCAAGCCGGCCTTCTTTTAGCGCGCGAAACATCTTTACGCAGATCTCCGGAAAGGGGGTGGTGGGCGGGTGGATCGCCCCGCGCACGCCGAGGGAATAACCGGAATAGAGAGATAGGATGGAGCCGGGAAATACCCCTATGGAGGCGGGAAGCTTAAAGACGTATCCCACAAGGGCGTCGAAGGGGATGAAAGAGACTTTGATGCCGGCCAGGGTCGAGGGAGATATGGCTTCCTGAATCTTGAGGACCTTGGGCGGCGTGATGTGGACGCGCGTGGTCTCCGTATTGTCGTAGATAAAGAGCGGAACGCCGGGGACGGCTTTGGCCACGGCCTTGTAGTGCGCGAAGACTTCGTAGTCGTTGTGGGGGTAATAGTAAGGCGGCACCAGGGCTAAGGCGTCAACTTCAAGACCGGCGCCGTGTTTGGCCAGTTCGATGGAAGAGTAAGTATTGGCCGTGCCCACATGGAGGACGATCGGCGCCTTTCCGCGCACGCGGCGGACGATTCTCTCAGCGACCCTCTTTCTCTCTTCTATCTCCATGACCATTCCCTGACCGTGGGTTCCCAAGGCAAAAAAACCTTGCACTCCGGCGGCGAGATAAAAATCCACCAAGGCATCAACGCCGTTTTCATCAATGCCCCCATCTTCTCTAAAGGCCGTAGGCATGGGAATCAAAATACCTTCGAGTTTAGTCTTCGTTTCCATATCGTACCTCCGGGCATCGAACCTTTGCGGACGCCGCGGGCAGCGGCGTGTCTCACTTATAGTTTCGCCGCTTCAGCATTGTCAAGTAGGGTCGCACATCGCCAGAAATGTGAGGGGGCCTGCCTAGCAAGCCGAAGGCACCGACACTGAGCGGTTCGGAAAAAGCAGAGGTCTATTGCCTTCGGCGCGAGAGGCGGGCCCCCGAACCGGACTTCTCAAGGAGACTCTTTGCCCTGCAAGCGTTTTCGTGTTAAGAAATTTTAATTCTCGATTTTAGTGGAATGGGAGAGAATCATGGCAGAAAATCCGGTAGTTTCAATGACGACCAGCTTGGGAGAGGTGCGGCTGGAGATCTTTCTTAATCAGTCCCCGATCACGGCGAAAAACTTTCTGGACTATGTGAACGATAGATTCTACGACGGCCTGATCTTCCATCGGGTCATTCCTGGATTTATGATCCAGGGCGGAGGCTTCGACAAGGACATGCGACAGAAGCCGGCCAGGGTGGCGATCAAAAACGAGGCCAGCAACGGCTTGAGGAACGACACCGGCACCCTCGCCATGGCAAGAACCAGCGTGGTGGACAGCGCCACCTGCCAATTCTTCATTAACGTCAAGGATAACGACTTTCTGAATCACAAAAACACCAGCGCGCAGGATTTCGGCTATGCCGTTTTCGGCCGGGTGATCGAAGGAATGGACGTGATTCGTAAGATCGAAAAAATCAAAACCGACAGCCAGGGAATGCACCAGGACGTTCCCGTGGAGCCGGTCTTGATTCACTCCATACAGACAGTCTAGGTATTACTCGGAGTATCCTGGGCTGAGCTATTTGATTTTACGAAGTCCAGACGGCGTTTGGGTCGTATTTCCTCACGGCGGCGAGTTCCCCGGCTGAAGGCGCGGGAGTTTCATGAAGATCTTCGGACAGCCGCAGGGGCCAGCCGGTTTGGCCTCGGATCTCTTCAACCGTCACTCCGGGATGGAAAGAGCTAAGTACCATTTCACCGCTAAAGGGCTCAAAAGAAAAAATTCCCAGACTCGTTATGACCCGGCTCGGTCCGCCTCCCCGTAACTGTTTTTGCTGATGCCAGTCACCGCCGTCGCCGTAGCCGGGGGATGTGATGAAGTGGACGCGGGGCTGAAATCGGCGTTTTTCGTGATTCATAATGATGATGCAGCGGCCCGCCAGGGTCGCGATGTCGGCGGCTCCGCCGCTTCCCGGAAGCCTGATCCTTTTTCCGTTTTCCACCACCCAATGGGTGTTGAGGTTGCCGAAGCGATCCACCTCCGCTCCTCCGATAAAACCGACATCAACGCGCCCGCTTTGCAGCAGACCCATCACGTCGAGAAGAGCGCCGCAATAGAGAGAGCGCGCTACATTCGGCGGATCGCTCATAGTGAAAATCGGGTCAAGGGCCGGCCAGTCGCGAATCACTCCATTCTCAAAGAGTCCAATCGCATTAGGTGCATGAAGCTCTTTAGCGACCGCGAAACCAAGCAGGGGTAAGCGCATCCCGACAAAGACTTTCTCTCCGTCGTGGATCTCCCGCGCCGCGGCGACCACCATGAGCTCTCTGCGCGTGTAGTTCATAAAGTCAGTCTTTGATAATCTCCCCCGACAGATTGTCCACGATAACCGGGCTGTTAAAGTAGGTAATCGATGGCCCAGCACCATACTTTTCCAGAACGAATTTCTTCCATTCATCAGTATATAGCCGTTCGGCGTCTCCTCGCGACTTCCAAAGATAGACGCCTCCAGCCGTGCTGCCGTCTTCAGACAGAAGGTAGTACTTGCGAATTAACCCCTTGACCGCCTGGTACTTTGGAGCCGTGCTGAAAAACGTTTCTTTGGCCTTGTCTTGAGTCATCGGTGCCGGAAGCTTGAATTGGACTAATGCAGTGATCATAGCTCTCCTCCTACTTTGATGGTGGAGCACCTACTTATGGCCTTCCGTGGTGGATCGGTGTCAGGCTTGACAGACGGGATTGGTCTGAAGCAACTACCCCGTCGCCGTCGAGATCAATGTACGCCTTTTCAAAGACGCCGTCGTTGTCTTCATCGACAAAACAGGCTTCGGGTACTCCGTCACGGTTTATATCCAACCATAAGTGATCTATCTTGCCGTCCTGGTTTTTGTCCTCTCCCCAAGCTACTATGGATTTGGCCGCCCCCGTGAAAATGGGAACATGAAGGGTAAGAAACCGTATTTTCAAATCCCGTCTCGCGCTCTTTGGCAATCCGGGGCGCTTTACGTTAGGAGACTGCGGCTGCTTTTTACGTGACTTTTTCATTAGCGCCTAAACCAACCGGCTCCGTTCACGAGCCTAAGGCTTATTTCACTATCTCATCTTTCCTATCTGTCGAGCCTGACACCGATTCTGCGGCTCTTGGTCTAATGGCCGAAGATCGTCAATATCGTTGGTCGCTGCGACCATTAGAATGATTGCAAGGTTCAGCCCGACTAGATTTTGCTGATACTCGACCCCTTGGTCTACAGTGAGAAATACATCGAATTCTTGAGCGGCACGGCGGAGTAGAGGGCCGTTTTTGATCCCCGACCAGCCCATCTCAGTTACGGTCTGAACATCGTGGCCGGGGAGCTCACCTTTGAGCTTCCTCGGTACGCACTCATCCAGCAGCACGCGCACCTGACACCAGGATCTGTTTGGCTTCTTCCAAGGCGGCCACTGCCTGCTCGCGGGTCACGCTGGGAAAGTCGTCCAGGAACTCGTCAAGCGGGTGGCCAGCTTCCAAATAATCAATCAGTGCCTGCGCTGGCACGCGAGTGCCAACGAAAACCGGAGTGCCGCCGAGAATATCGGGGTCTATGGGAATAATGGCCAAAAAGTGTTGGTAAACTTATCAGAAAGTTATTTGGCAACGCCATGTTACGTGTACTATTGTTGAGACCTTTCAACAATGGAGATGTTGTGATGACAAAAAAAG
>JACPSE010000023.1 GCA_016193465.1 Deltaproteobacteria bacterium | reverse complement strand
TCGCCGCTGGCACGGCCACATACCCCGCAAAGCTTCCGTCCGCGCCGAGAATGCCCATGACCTTCCGCCTCGGGCAGTGACGGCCTTGACCCTTAGCGCAGAAGTCGCAGCTTCCGCAGGCAAAGTTTATCTCGCCAACCACGCGTTTGCCGATGAGCCCCACCGGCCCCTCTTTTACCTCTCCGACAAATTCATGTCCGGGCACGCCGCGAAATCCCATGTAGCCCTTGAAGATCTGCAGATCGGTGGAGCAGATGCCGGCCAGACACACTCGCACCAGCGTGGTTCGTTCATCAACTTTAGGTGCAGGATAGGAAAGATCGAGCTTTAGATGGGTGCCGTTCCAGTGGAGGGCCTGCATCAGCCTGTCATTTCATGTTCGTGGGGCGTGTTCGTGTCCGTCGTCCGCGAGCACGAGCAACGAGCACGATCACGATGATGTCACCTTCGGAACGACTTCGGAAGCGAGGACCTCCATCTGTTCCATCATATCGAATACCGGATTGAGAAGCAGCAGGCGCGCCCCCGCGGCGACGATCTCGCGCAGCCGCTCGACGCATTCTTCCGCGCTTCCCCACACGGCCACGCGCTCCGCGAGATCCGCCTGGCCGTAATAGAGGCCGAACCATTCTTTCAGCCGCCTCGCCGCGCGCTCGCGGTCCTTATCCACCGCCAGATAGACGCGCTTGCCGATCATGAAATCCGCAGGCTCCTTCTTCGCTTCCGCAAGCGCCTGCCTTACTATCTGCGCCTGAGTTCTGAAATCCGCGGTGGAAGACGATCCAGCGCCGAGGAAACCAGCGCCGAGCCGAACCGCTCGTTGGAGCGCCGCCGGACTGTTCGCGCCAAACCATATCGGGGGGTGGGGCTTCTGGAACGGCTTCGGCCACAGAGATGCCTTCTTGAGCTGCCAGAACTTGCCCTCGAACGTAAAATCCTCTTCGGTCCAGAGTTTTTTTATCAACGTGAGCGACTCGACAAACCTTGCCACTCTGTGCTCAGGAGACAAGCCGTAGGCTCCGTACAGTCTTGTGACGCCACCCAAGCCGACACCGGCAATCAGCCGCCCCCGGCTCAGTTGATCCAGGCTCGCGAGGCTCTTCGCCAATTGGATGGGGTTGCGCAGGTTGATCAGGAAGACAGCGTTGCCGAGTCGAATCCGCCGAGTGAGCGCCGCCGCGTAGCTCAACATACTCACCCCTTCCAGGGCGCCTGCCGTCGCCCTCAGCCCAGCCTGTTCCTGCACCCAGAGGCTATGAAAACCCAGATCCTCGGCGCGCTCAATACAGCGCCGGATCTCTTCCAGCTCCACCGGCAACCGGGTGTGAACCTGAGGCGCTCCGACCCCAAACAACAGCTTGTTGTCATTAGACATAGCTTCTCCTTACCCACGAGTTCTCTTCAAGTCAATGGGTGGTTCGTTCGGGGGCCTGCCTCGCTCGTGGAGTAAACCGCCGGAGGTGGATTGAAAGATCGATGCACCAGTCGTGGAGCTTCAAGCGTATGGTCAGGTACAGCGTACCACAACTCTATTGCATCGATCTTAAGAGACGCCTTCGGCGGTGAGCGCTGCTCAGAGAGAGGCGCCTTCTCCTAACCCTTCCACAGGTGCGTGAAGCGGGTGGCAACTACCTGATCGTAAGGAACCGGCCCGGAGAGGAGTCCGACATCCTGGGCAAAACGGTTCATCTTGGTCACCGCCTCCTCGGAAATGACCGGATCGTAGTAAGGCAGGTCGCGCTCGATCAGCTTGGCGATAGTCTGCGCTTCCGTGGGGGGAAAAATCTTCCTGCCAATTTCGGTCGCCTTGGAGATATCAGAGCGCAACGCCTCCTGCGCCTTTATGACAGCCCGTATAGCGCCCTGAACCGCTTTCGGATCCTCTTTGATTTTCTTCTCCGTCGTTACCAATGCGGGAAAGGTGTAGTACCGGGCTGCCGACGGCCCATCGCCGCGCCGGACATCCAGGACAACCGTGCCGATGCCGCGACTCACGGCAATCTCGGCGCCCATGGCGTTGGCCCAAAAGCCATCTATCTTTTTTTCTTCGAGCGCCTTAGCGGCCGTAAGGCCGAACGAGACACCAGACCCGGTTGCGCCTGGAATGGGACCGATCTGAACCCGGTCCTGTTCCGGATCGATTCCGGCCTCGAGGAGAAGACGCTTGAGACCGAAATCCACGCCCGGCGCGGCCCCGATCCGAAGTCCTTTGACCGCGTTGATATCCCCGCGCTTGGCCTTGAGATCCGAGCGCAGAATCAACAGCCAGTACATCCTCTGTGCCAGGGCAACCAACAGCTTGGCGCCCTTCCACTCCGGAAAGGCCATCAAGGTGGCATGGGCGGAGCCGGCAACAAAATCGAACTCTCCCTCTCTCAGCGCCTCCATCATCTTGGGCACGGGAAAGAAAAGCTCGACCCTCTCCGCATCCAGCCCTTCTGCCTTAAAAAACCCCAGCTCCACAGCGGCAATAGCCGGAAAGTACGAGTTTGATATCAGGTCCGGCACGGCGATGCGCATAGATCAATCTCCTTCATTGATTGCGGACGCGGCTAGGTTTCCGGCGATATTATGCGAGATCCGAGTGCCGTGACAAGGAGAATTTTCGGGGTGGACATTAGCCCCTGCATGAGGTAATTGCTGAATCGAGCCAGTGGACAAAATCACGCAGACGCCACCCCGGGAAGAATGGCAGCAACTTGCCGTCATCTGCCTCGGCGCCTTTCTTTTCTTCAACAACTTCGGCAGCGTTAACGTTGCCCTGCCTACGATCCAGATTTACTTTGGCGCCAGTCTGGCCGCGGTTCAGTGGGTCTCTATTATGGGCACGGTGATGATCTCGAGTCTTGCCTTCTGTTTCGGAAGGGCGGGGGAGCTGCTGGGCCAGAGAAGACTCTACCGTATGGGAGTCAGCCTCTACGCCTTGGGTGCGGGGCTGGCCGCATTCTCTGAATCATTCTTTCAGTTGCTGCTATTTAGAGGCGTGATGAGCATCGGCCTGGCACTGGCACTGCCGATGTCCACTGCCATCCTGGCATCCACCTTCCCTTCCCAGCGCAGGGGACAGGCGTTGGGGCTCTTCGCCTCCGCTATTGGCGTAGGCAGAGCCACCGGGCCGACGCTCGGCGGACTCATTTTATACTTATGGGGATGGCGGGCCGTATTTCTAACCAATTGCTTGATTGGGATAGTAGTTTCGGCCGCGGTCTTCACTATCTTCAAAGGCGACGAAGAGCGGAAAAAGGAAGCTTTCGATTTTGTCGGAGCTATCGCTCTCACGATCGGATTTCCCGCTCTCCTGATAGGCCTGAGCTTAGGAGCCAATTCGGGATGGGGCTCACCACGGATGCTGTCGTGGTTGGCCGTGGCGGCAGCGGGATTAGTCAGCTTCGTATGGATCGAGCTTCATGCCAAAAATCCTCTGGTCGATATTTCGCTCTTTCGGCGCCGCTCTTTAGCGGCCGCCCTGCTGTCGCTGGCGATGGGCTCTGCTGTCAGCGCCCCGATCAGTGTGTGCGCCCCACTTTACATGCAAAACGTCCTCGCCTTCTCCCCTCTCACGATAGGTCTGGTCATGGCCACCCTGCCGCTCTTCACCGCACTCTCTTCTCCGCTGAGCGGCCGACTGGCGGACAGGCTCGATGCCAGATTCGTTGCCAGCATGGGATTGGCCTTCATCTTAATAGGCATCTTTTTCTATTCCCGCCTGGGCACCGGCTCAAGCTATCCCCTGGTCATTCTTGCTCTGACGCTGCTTGGCGTGGGCACCGGTTTCTTCATGCCAGCAAATCAAAAGGCCGCCTTCTCGTCCGTTACGGGCGAGCATTACGGAATCCTATCCGCCATGCTGAGCTCCTTCGGCACAGCCGCAGGGACGCTGGGAACAACTATCGCCGTGGCTCTGATCGAAGCCACCACACAGGGGATAGAGATTCAGGATCCGGGAAGTTTTGCTTCGGCACAGCAGTTCTCCTTCTCCGCTCTGCTCCCACTGGCCGCCCTGGCTCTCCTTATCTCAGTAGGGGAATGGAAATCGGACAAAAATAAGAGATGACGGCCACGGTAGAAGAAAACCACTCAGCCATCTTCCCCTAGCCTTTTCTCAACGCCTCAAAAACTTTTTCGGCCGTGATGGGCAGATCCTTGATTCTCACGCCCACGGCATCTTCGACGGCATTGGCAATAGCCGCGGCTACGGGGATGTTGGAGGTCTCGCCGATAGCCATGCTGTTGTATGGCCCGGGGCCTTTGGGGATCTCCGTCACGACGGTTTTCATAGGAGGTATATCCTGAATGGTGGGAATCTTATAATCGCCAAAATGCGCCGTGGCCACCTTTCCATCTTCGATCATCAGATGTTCCATCAGGGCATAGCCGATTCCCATCACGGCCCCTCCCTCAATTTGACCCTGGTGCATGAGGGGATTGAGCACAGTGCCTGTGTTGTGGGCTGAGATATATTTTCTCAGTTTGACCTGTCCTGTCTCAGGATCGACCTCGACTTCGGCAATTTGAGCGCACATGGAGGCTTCGTGAACTTTGGAGGTATCACTGTAACTGCCGAGCACGCTGATGGGTGAGCCCTTGGCCTTCACCAGTTCAGGGTAAGTCATCCTTCGCTCCGCCCTCTTGTGGAGGACCGCCCCGCCCGCGAGCACGAGCTCATCGGGAGAACACCCCATATGCTGAGCCGCGCTCTTCTTGACTTCGGCCACGGCTTTGACGGCGGCCTCATAAGCCGCATTACCATAGACCCTCGTCGTCCTGCTGCCGCCAACGCCCGTATCCTTGATTCCCTGACTGGTGTCGAGGGTCTCAATGCGAATCTGCTCCAGCGGGACCTTAAGTTCCTCGGCAACGATTTCGCAAAGCAAGGTATAAGTACCGGCCCCCTGATCCAACATGGCCGAGGAGAGAGTAACAGTGCCCTTCTCGTCAATCCTGAGGGCAACGGAGCCCTGGCCGCCATTGACTTCCCACTGGACCATGGCGATCCCGCGGCCAACGTTCTTCGGCTTTGGCTTATAATATCCAGCCTCTTGTAACGCCTTCTTCAGCGTATCCTCGGCCTTGATAAAATCGATGGTTTCACCGGTCGGCGATATATCCCCGTCATGCATGAGGTTTTTTTTTCTAAATTCTACCGGCTCCATGCCCAGTCTTCTGGCCGCCAGGTCCATCTGACTTTCGTTGGCGAAAAAACCCTGCGGGTCGCCGGGGGCGCGCATGTGACCGCAAGGGACCTTATTGGTGTAAACCATATGCTCTTCTATAAACACATGAGGGATCTTATAAGGACCCGGTGATAAATGCGGACCGTTGAGCAAGCCATTCGGCTTAAAGGCGCCATAGGCCCCGCTGTCAAAAACAAATTCCAGATGGTGCGCGACCAGCGTTCCATCCCTTTTAACGCCTGTCTTCACTTTAACGATAGAGGCGTGCCTTGGATTCCCGGCCAAAAACTCCTCACCGTAGTCCATAACCATTTTTACCGGCCGGCCGCTCTTCCGGGAGAGGAAGTAGCACACGGCGGTATCCATGAAGTCGCCCTTGCCACCGAAATCTCCACCGATATAGACCGGGTGGACCACCAGTTTTTCCGGGGAAATTTGAACCGCATTGGCCACCTGCTCTCTTATGGCGTAGGGTACTTTACTGCACGACCAGATCTCCGCCCCGCCGGACTCGTTCACTTGGACCACGCAAGAATGGGGTTCTATGTAAGCCTGATGAACCGTCTTGGTTGCAAAGGTATTTTCCACAATCAGGTCCGCCTGCTTGAAACCTACGCTTATGTCCCCTTTCTTCCAGGTCTTATAGATAAAGTCATTGCTCGGCGACTCCAGTTTTTCGGGTAGACCTTTATAACTCATGACATCCGGGTGGAGCAGGGGCGCGGAAGGCTCCATCGCTCTGACCGGATCCAGCACAGGCTCAAGGTCCTCATATTCGACCTCGATGAGATCCAGCGCTTCCTCTGCAACCGGCTCGCTCTCCGCGGCCACGGCCGCCACTTTCTCGCCTATGAATCTCACAACCCCATCCGCCAGAATGGGCATGTCATAGACCCGGCGCCCGATCTTGAGCCCGGTTACGTCCTCACCCGTGATGACGGTCTTGACGCCGGGGAGCTCGAGCGCCCGGCTCACATCGATGTGCTTGATGCGCCCGTAGGGAATAGGGCTGCGCAGGAGCTTGCCCCAGAGCATCCCCGGCAAAGTCACATCCACCGCATATTTCGCCCTCCCGGTAACTTTGTCTTCGCCCTCGACTCTGGGAGTAGGATTGCCTACGACTTTTTTCGTCGCCATCAAATCACCTCGAACATTTTTTTGGAAACCCCGCCCCGGCAGTCCAAAGATCTTGAGCCGTGCAAGGCGGAGTTAAATTTGGCTCCCCGGGAGGGACTCGAACCCCCGACCTAGTGATTAACAGTCACCCGCTCTACCAACTGAGCTACCGGGGAAAAAGGATGAACAGGTTTTTCATTTATCACACGAACCCACTAAATTCCAGGCGTACGGTTATCGTTACTCGTGTTCGTGGCTCGTGTTCGTAAACGAGCACGGATAAGAGCGAGCGGGTGGCCCGTCTGTCACGAGAACTGGGCACCGAGGTCCGTTGGCTAGACGACCGTGGCGCCATCCTTGCGTCCTGACCACTCCGTTGGGGAGACTTTTTTAGGCTAACCGCGGCCGGGTCAGACGCTCCAAAAGAAGCAACCCCATGACCAGGGAGAGTTGGATCACGGCGATCACCGCCGTAATGTTTCGATACCCTTCCTCATAGTAGTAGAGAAGGGCTATAGTCAGGGTCTCGGTTCCGTATGAATAGAGCAATAGAGGAATCGTAAGGCTGCGCGCCGATAGGGCAAAGACGATCACGAAGGCGGCAGCAACTCCAATTCGCAGCAGCGGCAGCACAATGTAAGCCATCGTCTGGATCCATGATGCCCCGTGGGCCATGGAACATTCTTCCAGGTCTTTGCTCACCTGCATGATTGCGGACTGCATGGTGCGAGTCCCTAAAGGTAGGCCGTGCACGACAAAGCCCAGAATCACAATCCCCGACGTCCCATAAAGGTTGAACGGCTGAGGTAGGGATATCCATGCCCACAGCAGAGCGAGACCCAGGACAATCCCCGGCATTGTCCATGGAAGCCAGGCGGTGAGTTCCAACGTGGGGCCAAGCCAGTGCCGCGTCCGAATACGGATATAACCGATACATCCGCCTAGCGCGATGACCCCGGCTGCGGCAATCGTGGAAAAGACGATTGTGTTGCGCAAGCCCCCCATGGCGCGCGGGTCGTGAAACACGGTGATCCAATTATCGAAGGTGAAGTGCTCCAGTTTATAAAGGCCGAACACCTTGAAGAACGAGCTGGCGCAGATTTGAGTCAGGGGGACTGCGATGGCCAGGATGAAATAGATCACAAAGAGCCCGAAAATGCCCCATTGAATAAACCGGTGCGGCGTGACACGCCGTGGTTGGTAGCCTTTGGCGCTGATCGTGGTGAACTGGCGTCCTCCCAGTATTTTCCATTGCAGGGCCACGAGCGCAAATGTCAGGAGCATCAAAATAACGGCCAGCCCGGTAGCAGTGTTGTACTGCGGCGGATGCCGGTGGCGTAGGACACGATAGATTTCATTCGCGAATACGTAGACGCGGGCTGGGGTGCCGAACAGATACGGGTCCTCGAAAGACTCAAGCGCGCGGATGAACGACAGGATGGAAACACCCAGTATGGCAGGCAGGAGCATCGGCAGCGTGATCTTGAAAGTTGTCTGTGACGGGCTGGCGCCTGAGGCGATGGACGCCTCCTCGTAGGCTGGATCCATGTTGTAAAAGAACCCTACGAGCAGGAGATAGAGAAAGGAAGTGGTGTGCAAGACGGAATGGAAGATGAGGCCGCCCCAGCCATAGATATTCACCACAGGACCACGAGCGCCAAAAACTTCGATGAAGAATCGGTTGATGAGCCCGTTCTGAGGATTGGCGAGCATAATCCAGGAGATGGCTGTGAGGAGATCCGGTATAAAAAAAGGGATCGGAAGCAAAACCTCCATCAAACCTCGACCGGGGATATAGGTTCTGGCTACTGCCCACGCGAAGATCAGGGCCAACGTGAGACTGATCCCCGTCCGTGTCGAGGCATAAATGAAACTGTTGACTATAATCTCGCCGATACCCTCGGTATCTAGAAGCTCCTGGTAGCCTCCAAGCGTGAATTTCCCCCATGCGCCGGGCTGCCCCGTGAAAAAGCTCGCAGTGAGGAGCATCAGGGTCGGGTACAGAATTAGCAGAGAAAGAACTAGGAAGAGGAAATAGTAAAAAACGGAGGTCTGTATAAACGACCGCAGCGAGCGCGCTAGTTTGGAGAACATTGCCTTTGAAGGCGCGAAAAAGCCCTAAAGAAAAGCACGACGACTCTAAACCTGTGGAATAAGTCGGATGCGAGTCGTCGAAGCTGGATGGACGCGCCGTATAAGATCAGCGCCTCCCGAAGATCTTTTCCATTTCCTTGAAAAAGAAGCCCGGGTCAGCAAGATGCCCCGCAGGAATCGCATCCATCATGACATAATTTCCCACATCCATTTCAGGAATAGGCATTTTGATTTTACGATGTGGGATCATTCGCCCGCCCTCGTTTGCCAAGAGCTGGAGGTTGGAAATCTCGTAAAACCAGGTTAATGCAACCTTGCCGGCATTCGAATGTTGAGCACCTTTGATAAGCGCAGTGGAATGGGGGGTCCACGTGAGCCCTTCGTCGGGCACGATGTAGGCTAAGGGGGACCCTTTGGGTACATCGGTTAGGAATTCAGGGCGACCACTCAAACCGAGCGGGAACTGTCCCAGCAGCACTGCGTCGCGCATATCACGACTGCCGCCGGGAACGATAAACGGATCGACCACTTCCTTAAGTTTGCGAATATACTCCAACCCTAGTTTGGGGTGATTATAAAAAGCCAGGAACTGCCAAGCGCCACCCGACGCGCTCCTGGGGTCACGCGTGGCCGCGCGGCCTTTCCATTTGGGATGGACAATATCCCAGTAGGATTTTGGATATTCTTCCTTCTTCACTAAGTTTGTATTGGCGATCAACGCCTGGGCGCTGACAAACAGGGGCGACCAATACCCTGCCGGTTCTCGGATAAATACGCTTTTGTCATAGCCGTCGAGCGTAGGCGTAGGAGGCCTGAATTTCTCTAGCGCCCCCGCGCGGTAGATTTCTATTAAGTACTGATCATTTCCATCAAAGACATCCGCGATTTTTCTGCCTGCGGCGTGTTCCGCGCGCACCTTATCCGTCTGTTCACGCAGCCGACCGACTACAGGCTCTATCTTGATCCCGAAGCGCTTGTCAAAGGCCTCCTTGCCCCCCTTCTTAAAGAATTCCCCCGACGTGTCTGATGCGTACCAAACCACGCGGCCTTCTTTCAAGGCGGCATTTATTATTTCAGCGCCTAGGGCCTTCGCCACGGGGTCCTTGGCAAGGTGGGCAGGGAAACTCGCCGATTTAGCCTCCCTGAGTTGGACTTGGAACAGAAAGAGGAAAGCGACAAGACATAGAGCCCAACGGGTTCTGCGTGTTACATCTGTTGAGCGCATTTTTCGCTCCTTAAGATTCGCCCTCTCCCTTATATCATACCTGACGCCTTGTCAATGAGTAATGCGCTGGCGAGGCGTTATCTCGCTTCTTAAAGGACGCGGTCTCTAAGGCAGAGCAAAGACCTCTTTGTACAGACTGACCACTTCATTGAATCTCTCGGTCATAGCCGGGTCGTTAACGACCACTTCCACTCCCTCAGGAACGCGGTAGGCCGAGGGGACCTTGGGCCGCGCTCTGGCAGGCAATCCCGACAAGAAGCAAAAGCAGAACCCACATTCTTTAGTGATAGAGACTTCCTTTTGAGGGTCAGTCGCCGAGAGGTCGGAAACAGCCCCCGCTGCAACAGTAAAAAACGTCCTTTAAGGTACCCGACAGTCTCTAGGGACAGCAAGCAGCGTTGAGCCACCCTTTTGGGAGGGGACAGTATCCGATAACGACGTGTTATGTCAACTGGGACGCGATCTGTAGGTAGAGATGGACATCGGCCCCCGATTGCGGTAAAGAAAGGTCGAACGATGCTTGACGACTAGAAATAAAACACAGAGAGGAGACAGATTTATGGCCACGCTGGACTGCGATGTGGTTGTCGTTGGATTGGGAAACGCCGCCCAAGCTGCGGCAGCGTCCGCTCATGAAACCGGGGCCAAGGTCATAGTGTTGGAAAAGGCTCCTGAAAAAAAGAGAGGGGGAAATACTTGGTTTAGCCATGGGGCTCAATTCCGCCACTACCATAACGGGATTCCCGACGTGAAACCCCTCCTCCCGCATGTGCCGGAAAGCGAATGGGAAAAGATCGACCTTCCTCCCTATACGAAAGACGATTTTTATGCGGACATCATGCGTGTCACCCGCGGACGGTCGGTGCCGGAGCTGGCCGAGCTTCTGGTGAACGAATCCTACCCCACTGTCAAGTGGATGCGGGAATCAGGCATCCAATGGGAAATCCTCTACACGGATGCTAAGCCTGAAAGCGGCCGCTTTCGGTGGCATCACGGCAGTAGCTTCATCCATTCCAAGGATGGCGGCGCTGGCTTGGTGGACATGTGGCACCGTATTCTCCAGAGCAAGGGAATCGAAGTCCGCTACGAAAATGGCGCCGCTCGTCTCATCACGGACGAGAAAAATGCGGTTCGCGGCGTGGTGGTTCAAACTCCCGAAGGCTTGGCTGAGGTCCGCTGCAAAGGGGTCGTTCTTGCTTGTGGCGGCTTCCAGGCGAGCCCTGCGTTGCGCGCTCAGTACCTGGGAAGCGGCTGGGATCTGGCAAAGGTTAGGGGCACCAAGTACGATACCGGCGACGGAATCCAGATGGCGTTGGACATCGGAGCGCAGGCTTTCGGCCACTGGAGCGGCACCCATGCAACTCCCATCGACGCTGATGCTGGCGACTACGAGGGGGGATTCCTGGACCCGGCCAACCGCCGGTACAGAACCCACCGCTATGGCTGGACTCTCGGAATTATGGTTAATACCGAAGGGCGGCGTTTTTTAGATGAAGGGGAGGATTTCCACGCTTACACTTATGCGAAGACGGGTGGCGAGATCCTGAAGCAGCCAGGAGGCATCGCCTATCAGATTTTTGATGAAAAAGTCAAAGAGGCAGTCGCTCGCCACCTCTACGAAGGGGCGACACCGATTGTGGCCAACTCCATTCGAGAGCTGGCGGAAAAGCTGGAGATCAAACCGGACGCCCTGGTTCAAACCGTCGAGGAGTTTAACAAGGCTGTTACGGAGGACCGTCCTTTCGACCAGATTATACGCGACGGGAAGTGCACAAAGGGTATCCAGCCGCCTAAGTCCAACTGGGCCCAAAGGATTGATACAGCGCCTTTTGTGGCGTACGCCGCGACCTGTGGGCTCACATTCACTTTGGGGGGCTTGAAGATCAACACCCGGTGTCAGGTGCTCAATCGACTGGATCGGCCCATCTCCGGTCTTTATGCGGCCGGAGAGCTGACCGCGGGGTTCTTCTATTACAATTACCCTAGCGGCGGCGGTCTCATGCGGGGTGCCATAACAGGGCGTATTGCCGGAAGGAACGCCGCCTGCCTGTGATCTGGCAGACAGGCCGGCCAGTGACCTCCAAGGAGATCCAAACGTAAAGCTTGTCGTCTGCTGTAAGGCTGTGCCCGGGGTCGTCACCGGAGAGAAAGAAGGGAGAAGGGGTTAAGTATCCGATAACGCGCGATTATGTTAACGCCGTCCGGTGCACACTCTTCAACGGGTTCCAAACCCTAAACCCTTCAGCTCCTCCACCATCCTTTGCTGGTGCGTCGCTGGCCAAAAAATGCGCCGGCAGGTCGGGCAGAGAGAAAACCTCTCCTGCGTGGAGAAGACATACGGGGGAACTTTATCCCTGACCACCGCCTTCGTTGCAGGCTCGAGCAGGCGGTTACACTCCACGCATCGCGTAAACGCTTCTTTGAACGGGTCCAGGTGGCAGGCGCGGACAACCTGTTTGAGCTGTTCACGAAACTGATCGCTTTCGATCAGCAAGTAATGTGGCGGGTTCTTCCTGGAAAGGGCGCGATCCCGCGTCAGGATCAATCGCCCCTCCCGGCGCGCCGCCCGGATCAGCCCGTAGCCCGACAAATGCGGGCCATAGGCCACGTCCTGCCCGATAACTCGAAGCCACTTGGCCAGCCTCCCCAGCATCTTGTCGGTAGCAAACTTCATAGTTCGCGTTTTCTTTGACCCTTACCTAGTATATAATTTTTTGGTCTATGATTGTGAAGAGGTTCTTCAGTGTGGCCATCGTCCTTTTTTGGTGCCTCATGAACGTCCTTCTCCTCAGGCGCCAGCTCTGGGCCCCGCCTCCCCCGGTTCTCCTCCCTGCCGCGGCGGCAATCACCGAGCCAATGGAGGAGTGGTGGGGCATCTATTATCGCGGAGAAAAGGTCGGTTACGCGGCGCAGAAAATCACGCCGGAGCCCGAAGGATACCTTGTCCAAGAGTCTTCGATCTTGCGGCTGAATCTGCTCGGGACTATCCAAACGGTCAAGACCCAGCTCCGCATGGCAGCAAGCCCTAGCTGGTCATTGAGCCATTTTGACTTCGATCTCCAATCGAGCGAGGTCAGTTTCAGGGCTCGAGGAGAAGCCCTCCCGGGAAAACTCCAACTCCAGGTGGAATCCGGGGGTCACCGCACGGACAAAGAGCTACCTTTGAATCAGCCTCTCTATCTGCTCGCCGCGCTCAAACCTTACGTGGCAACGCAGAACCTGGAACCGGGCAAAGAGCAACTCTTCCCCACCTTCGATCCTGCGACCCTGTCGCAGCAGATCACTACCGTTACCGTCGAGGGAAGGGAACAGATCAAAATCGGCGGTAAGATGGAGCCGGCGCTGCGCCTCCGTCAACGCTTCAAAGGAATCTCGGTTATCTCCTGGGTCGACCGCAACGGGAGAACGCTGAAAGAAGAGACGCCGGCGGGACTCTCCCTGGTCCGGCAGAGAGAAGAGGAGGCCAAGCTGCTCGCGGATGCGCGGCCTCTCTCCCTCGACCTCATCGCGGAAACCGCTGTCCAGGTAGAAACACCGATCGTCAACCCGACGGAAAAAGCCCTTCTCAAGATCGAGCTCTCCGGCTTCAATCTCGCCCACTTTCCTTTGAACGGCGGGCGCCAGCGACTGAACAAAAATGTTTTGGAAATCAAGCGTGAAGATTTAAGCCAGCTTCGCCCCTACAGGCTCCCCATTCGCGAGCCTTTCCTGGCCTCTTACCTCCAGTCCACACCTTTTCTGCAAAGCGACCATCCGCGGATTCGCGCGCTGGCAGAGAGGGTCCTGGGAGGAGAAACGGACGGCTTAACGGCCGCCAGGCGGATCAGGAAATGGGTCTATGACGGACTCGCCAAGGTGCCCACCGTCAGCATCCCCAATGCCTTGGAGGTGCTGCAAACCAAGAAGGGCGATTGCAATGAGCACACGGTGCTCTTTAACGCCATGGCACGGGCCGCGGGGATCCCGGCCAAGACGGTGGTCGGTGTCGTGTACCTGCGCGGCGCCTTCTACTATCACGCCTGGTCCGAGATCTGGCTGGGACAATGGGTTTCCGTGGATTCGGTCCTGGACCAATTCCCCGCGGATGTCACTCACATCAAATTTCTCGAAGGCGAGATCGACCGGCAGATCGATATCCTGGAGCTCATCGGCAAGCTAAAAATAAAAGTGTTGGAAACATCTTAGCGGAAAGGAGGCAAAAGGCACCAGGCAGCAGGGGGATAGCCAGATTCTTACTATTGCCTAATGCCTATTGCCTAACATAGAAATGATCCGACTGGAAAATTTAACCAAGCATTACGGCAGGCTGGCGGCTGTCGATTCCTTGAGCCTTGAAGTCCAGCCCGGTGAGATCTTTGGTTTTCTCGGACCCAACGGCGCCGGCAAAACGACCACGATCCGTGTCATGATGGGCATCTTAAGACCCACTTCAGGCCGCGTCGCGCTTGGAGGCTACGACATGGAGCGGGAGCCTGAGAAGGCCAAGGCAATCACCGGTTTTGTCCCGGATCGGCCCTTTATCTACGAGAAGCTAAGCGGCAGCGAGTTTCTCAAATTCGTCGGCAGCCTGCATCGGGTCAGCGCTGAGGCCATGCAGCGAAGGATCCCGGAGCTCCTCGAGCACTTCGAGCTTATCCACTGGAAGGACGAGCTGATCGAGAGCTATTCGCACGGGATGAAGCAGCGGCTCGTTCTCTGCGCCTCCCTCATCCACCAGCCCAGGATTCTCGTTGTCGACGAGCCGATGGTCGGGATCGACCCCAAAGGGGCCAGAATGCTCAAGGACCTTTTTCTCGACTTGGCAAAAAAAGGAACCACGATCTTTCTCTCAACCCATAGCATCAGCGTCGCCGAAGAGGTCTGCCAAAGGATCGGGATCATCCACAGAGGAAAACTTATCGCTAGCGGAACCATGGCAGATCTGTATCGCCTCGCCAGGGTGGAGGAAGGAAGACTGGAGAGCGTCTTTCTCGATCTCACCCGGGATGGCACCTCTTAACAGTTATGAGTTATTAGTTGCGAGTTTTCAGTTAAGGACTCAAAACTAAACACTAAAAACTCTTTACTCTAATGTCCTCGCTCGCTATCTTACTCTCCCCCATCCTCCTCTCCTGGAAAAACGAATTCCTGCGAAAGGGTGAAAGAAAATGGCCGCGCAGGACCATCCTCTTCTGCCTGGGCCTCGGTTTCTGGGCGGGAATATACTGGACCGCCCGGCGGGTGCTCATCTACTTCGAGACCGTTCACGGGCTTGGACCGGCGCTCGCCTACCAACTTCTCCTGATCATCTTGCTCACCTTTCTATCCATGCTCCTTTTCAGCAATCTCATCACAGCCCTCTCCACTTTCTTTCTGTCGCAGGACCTGGATCTCGTCTTGTCAGCGCCAACACCCAGTGCCGCCTTTTTCTACTCGCGCATGATTGCTACGACCGTCAACTCCTCCTGGATGGTCCTATTCTTCAGCCTCCCTATATTCGCCGCTTATGGCTCCGTATTTCACGGCGGCATTCTCTTTTATCTGTGGGTGATTCTCGTGCTGCCGCCGTTTCTTATTGTCCCCGCTTCCATCGGGACCCTATTGACCCACCTCCTGGTCTACTTCCTGCCCGCGAGGAGGATCCGGGATATTCTCTTTTTCATCGGCCTTTTCGCCTTTATCATCCTCTACTTTCTTTTTCGCTTCTCCCAGCCGGAGAGACTGGTGCACCCTGAGGCATTCGGCCACTTCATGGAGTTCCTGAACGCCATGGAAACCCCCTCTTCTGCTTACCTGCCGAGCAGTTGGTCGGCAGAAATCTTCGCCTCTGCCTTGTTTCAAAAAAAGGTGGACCTCTGGTTTTTCTATCCCCTGCTCTTGAGCTATGCCCTCTTTTTCCCTCTCCTGGCTTCATGGCTTTCCGCTGCCGTGCATCTCTCAGGCTGGTCCAAGGCACAGGAATCGCGGCAGGGACGACGCCAGGGATACTTACTCGACAGGATGATCAATCGCATCATCCATCCTTTTCCCGAGACCTTCCGGGCTATCATGATCAAAGACATCAAGACCTTTCTCCGCGATACCACGCAATGGTCCCAGCTCTTTCTCCTGCTGGCTCTGATTGTAGTCTATCTGTATAACTTCAAGGTTCTCCCGTTGGATCGCTCACCTATTCCCGGCTCCACGCTGCGCACCGTGATCTCCTTTGCCAACCTGGGGCTGGCCGGTTTCGTCCTGAGCTCCGTGGCGATCCGCTTCGCCTTCCCAGCGGTGAGCCTGGAGGGCAAGGTGTTCTGGATTCTCCAGAGCTCGCCGATTGCCCTCCGCTCTCTACTGTGGAGCAAGTTCTGGCTCAACCTGATTCCGCTGCTCGTTCTCGGCGAACTCCTGGTTTTCCTGAGCAACAGCTTGCTCCGCGTCCCGCAGTGGATGATGATCCTTTCGCTGATCACCATCTTTTTGATGACCTTTGGAATCGCAGCGATAGGCGTGGGGGTCGGAGCCCTCTATCCGAAGTTTGACTACAGCAGCGCCGCGGAGATCCCGACGAGCTTTGGCGGAGCGGTTTGCATGATATGCAGTATCGCCTTCGTCGGCGTCACGGTTGTGGTCGAGGCCTGGCCTGTGTACTTGCTTACCATGGAGGGGCTAAAGCCCGGCAGTTTCAACGTGAGCGGTTGGGTCATCGTGCCGTCACTTGCCGCCGTCCTGGCCCTCACGATTGCCGCCGTGATCACGCCGATCAAGCTGGGACTGAATAAATTGGACGCGATGAGAAACTAGGAGAACAGATGGAACTCATCCACACGGTTTTCGAACCCCAAGGCAAGGAACCGCATCCGACGATCCTGGCGCTCCACGGCTGGGGCGCCAATTGCCAAGATCTCCTCGGTCTCGCGCCCCATCTCTGCGGCGGCCGCTTTCTGGTTATCTGTCCTCAGGGTGCGCTGGAGATGGAGATTGGTCCCGGAATTACAGGCTACGGCTGGTTTCCATTGAGATCGGGGGGCCCGGCGGATATTCCGGCCATCCTCTCCGCCAGGGAACAGCTCAAAGCGTTCCTCAATGCCTGCGCGACCCGTTATCCAATCGACCCAAACAAGCTCATTGTCCTCGGCTTCAGTCAGGGCGGCGTCATGGCTTATAGCCTGGCGCTTGGGGAGCCTGAGCGCTTCTCTGCTGTGGCTGTCCTGAGTTCCTGGCTGTCAAAGGAGCTCGTGAATACTTTCACCAACATCGCCGGCAGTCAGCACCCTCCGACTCTCATCCAGCACGGCACGCACGATGAGCTCATTGAAGTGAACCGTGCCAGGGAGTCCGTAGAAATAGTCCGTAACCTTCGCATCCCCGTGACCTACCGTGAATACAACATGGGCCATGAGATCAGCCAGCGCAGTCTCGCCGATCTCTCGGCCTGGCTTGAGGAGAAGGTCCTGTCACCTATTGTGATGGCGGTCTAGCGGATGCGCTTTTCTTGTGGACCAACTCGCGGACGGTATCAAAAGGCTCCTCACCGTTATGAATCGATTGTGTGATCCGCTCCACCACACGCGCCAGGTCTCTTCCCTCCGCTTGATAAAGAGACTCAAAAAGCTTCAGATCCTTAAAATAGAGAAGGTAATGAGCGATGACCGCGTTGTTCAAGTTCTGCCGCCCAAAGCCGCTGAACCGGTAGGCGGGCTCGACCGAAACCCGGCGTGACCATTCCTCCTTGCTGCGGGAAAAGATCTCCTCCCTCAATTTCAACTTCTCTTCCTTGGGGATGTCTCTTCCATAAAGCTCTTTCAGAGGACCCGCCACCTCACCCATAAAGGCGGAAAACTCCATCTCCTCCTGCCAGGCATTAAGAGCGCTCTGATGCTCAGGGCTTCCCTCGCCATAGCGGTCGCGGAAGAATAGGATCGCCGCCCGATTGCCGATAAAGTTGGCCAAGCTCTCGTTGAAATCCACCCTACCGCTCACAAAGAGGGTGTTGTGGAAGAGCTCGTGAAAGATGAGTTGGGCCAAAGTCACCTTGTCGTATCTGAGGAGATGGGAGAGAAGCGGGTCATCGAACCAACCCAGTGTGCTGAAGGCTGGCGCCGTGCGGACAAAGGTATCGTAGCCCTGAGCCTGGAACTCTTCGGCCTCAGCCCTGGCCGCCTCCTCGGAGAAAAAACCTTTGTAAGGAACGCGCCCGACGAAAAGAAACCACCAAGTGTAGGGAGCGATATCCGTCTTGGGCGCCGCCATCAAGACATAGGTGAGAATGCTGCGGTCCACATAGGAATAGCTCGCGTAGCTCCCACCGACTCTGAATTTCAGCGCATCCCTGGCATACTCGCGCACCGCGAGGACAAGCCGCAATTTTTCCCGCGTCTCCGCGTCGAGATCGGCTTTTCCCAACAGTCCCTCGATAGGCTCCCGCCGCCAGAGAATCTTCCCCTCCTCGTACGCGGCACGGAGGATATAGAAGGGAGAGCAGCCGGAAAGCAAAAAGACGGAGAATACGTAGACAGCGATTAGAGGTTTGAGACGGGATATCAAAGAAAAGGCACTCAACAACATTGAACCTGCCAACAATGACTATTTCATCCTAACAGTCCGAAGGCCAATATACAAAACTTCCCCGCTTCGGGGCCAAGCCTTGACAATGCACATAAATTGTCTGATATATGTGCATAGAGGGAGGAGGCCCGCTATGGCCCACACCAATATTGACCTAGATGAGAAGCTTTTAGCCGAGGCGATGCGGCTTACCCGCGCTCAAACCAAGAGAGAAGTCGTCCACCTTGGCTTGCGGGAGGTCATTCGCTTGGCCAAGCTCCGAAAAGTCAGAGAACATAAGGGCAGGTTCCATTGGCATGGAGATCTAGAGAAGATGCGAGGCGAGGAGACCCATGAATGGGCACGGTCCTCTGGTCGATACAAGCGTTCTCATTGATTACTTCGGCGGCATCACCAGCCGAGAAACCGAAATCCTTGACCGGCTCCTCGACCAGGGACCGGCTCCGTCCACGGCGCCGATCATCATGCAAGAATACTTACAGGGGCTAACGGACCCTGACGAGTTTACCCTAGCGCGGGCTGACTTGGAACATTTCGACCAACTTCCCCCTGCCAACTACCAGCTTCACCTCCGCGCGGCCCAAGCCCACGTGCGTATCAAGCGCCGGGGACTCACTGTACCCACCATCGATTCTCTAATTGTCACCATGGCTCTGGAAGCAAGGTGCCCGCTCCTCACCAAAGACAAGCGGCAGAGGGAGTTTGCCCGCTTTCTGAAGGTCCGGCTTGCTTAGCGCTCTAAGCCATAACGGGATTATGGGTCAAAGTGTGCCTGGCTTGAGTTATTGACTTATTTGCCTGAAAGAAACCAGCCCGTTACTCCTTCAAACATTCCGGAAGCTACCCAGCGTGAGGCGTCAGGACCTGTCCCAAGAGCCGCGCGGGATCGAAGGAGCCACTGGCTGGCAGCTTGAGATGTGCTGGCTTGAGCTGAGGAAAGTGTCTTGAGAAGTCGACGATGGTTACTCCTACCACCTCTCCGGTCTTGGGATGTAAGCGGAGAATAAAGTCTTCTCCCATCTCAACCGTCTTGGCGCGCTGCGGCTTACCTACCGAAAGATACAGCACATCTGCTTCCCGGTCGTAATGAAATTGAACTTCCAAAGGCCTCTCAGCCCTCGATCTTGGACCTGCCATCTTGAAAACCCATCCTCATCTCCTCCTGCTGGTACTGGAGCTGATACAGACGGTAGTAGATGCCGCGCTTTTGCAGTAGCTCGGCATGAGAGCCCACTTCCCTCACTTCACCACGATGGAGGACGATGATGCGGTCGGCGTTGCGAATCGTCGAGAGACGGTGCGCGATCACCAGGCAGGTGCGCTCGCGCATGATCTTTTCCAGCGCGTCCTGAATCAGCAGCTCGGTCTCCGTATCCACGCTGGAGGTCGCCTCATCCAGGACTAAAATCTCCGGCTGGAAGACCAGGACCCTGGCGAGCGCTAACAACTGCCGCTGACCAGTCGAGAAGTTGCTGCCCCGCTCTCGCACCTGCGCCTCAAAGGCGCCGGGGAGGCGCCGGATGAAACCCTCAGCGTTGGCGTGGTGGGCGGCCCTCTCCACCCGCTCCAGAGGAACGGATCGGTCACCCAAGCAGAGATTCGTGCGGATATCTCCGGAAAAGAGGAAGACATCCTGCAGGACTACGCCGATATGCCGCCTTAGCGCCGAAAGGTCCCAGTCACGGACATCGACCCCGCTGACCTGAAGCGAGCCGCGCTGGATGTCGTAAAAACGGCTCAGTAGCTTGATCGTTGTTGTCTTTCCCGAACCCGTAGCGCCCACCACCGCCACTTTTTCCCCCGGCTCGATCCGGAACGAAACCCCTTTGAGAACCGGCTCGTCTTTCTTGTACCCGAACCAGACGTCGTTGAAGACCACTTCGCCCCGGAAGGGTCTGGCGATCACTGCCATGGACGGGCTGGAGATGGAGACCGGCGTGTCGAGCAAATGGAAGATTCGCTCGGCCGAGGACATGGCGGACTGCATCACCGTGTATTTCTGGCTAAAATCGCGCAGCGGAACAAAAAAACGGTGGATGTATTCCTTGAAAGCCACCAGGGTCCCGATGCCGATGACACCGTGCAGCACCTCGCCGCCGCCGTACCAGAGCAAGAGCGCCACGCTCACCGAACCGGCAGCCTCGACCATGGAATAGAGCGCCGCCTCATAGATGTTGGACCAATGATTGGCATCCCGGTGCGCCGCGTTGAGCTCGTCAAATTCCCGGTAGCTTTTCTCCTCGCGCACAAAAAGCTGGATCACAGACATTCCTGAAATGGCCTCGCCCAGATGGGCGTTGATGCGCGCGATCCGCTCGCGAATCAGGCGATAGGTCTGACGGGCCTTAACGCGGAAAAAATTAATTGCCAACGCCATGGGCGGGATCAATACCAACGAGACCAGGGCGAGCTGGGCATGCAGGTAGAACATGATCACTACGATCCAGGCCAGCATGATAAAATCCGAAACCAAGGTCATGACTCCCGCAGCGAACATCTCCTGGAGCACGTCCACGTCCGTGGTCATCCGTGTCACCAGACGGCCTACCGGATTCCGATCGAAATAGCTCATGGGAAGCCTTTGTACGTGGGAAAAAATCGCCACGCGCAAGTCGGCAAGACACTTCTGCGCCACCTGCATGGTGAAGTAATAATGAAAGTAAGAGGTGACCACCTCTCCTGCAAGCGCAAGGAGAAAAAACAGTCCCACGCCCTGAAGACCCCAAAGGTTGCCGCCCGCGATATAGCCGTCGATCGCCACCTTCATGATATAGGGCTGTGCCAGGCCGAACACCTGCTGCAGCGGAAGCAGGAGCATAGCGTTCCAAAAGCGCCTCTTATAGGGAAGGATGAAGCGCCAGAGCCTTTTGATCAGCTTGAGATCATAGGCCTTGCCGAATATCTCTTCTTCGTGAGTCTCGATAGCCATCTTTTATTGCCTACTGCCTATTGCCTACTGCCCTCTGCCTCCTCGTTGTTAAATCTGCTCTAATTCTTCGGTCAGTTGTTGCTGGCGAAATAGCTCCGCGTAGAAACCGCCTTTGAGGAGAAGCTCCTGGTGATTTCCCCTCTCGATGATCTTCCCGTCATCGAGCACCAGGATCTCATCCGCCTCTTTGACCGCAGAGATCCGGTGGGAGATGATTACGGAGGTTTTCTCTTTGAAAACCGACCTGAGTCCCTTGAGAATCTCATCTTCTGTCTGTGCGTCCACGCTGGAGAGGCAGTCATCCAAAACCAAGATCGGCGCATTCAAAAGCAAGGCGCGCGCCAAGGTCGCCCTCTGTTTCTGACCGCCGGAAAGGGTGATGCCGCGTTCTCCCACGATTGTATCCAGCCCTTGAGGAAAGATTTCCAAATCCCGGTCCAGGCGCGCGAGCCGGATCGCGTTTTCGACCTCCTGGTCCGAAACACCGTCCCTCCCGAATGCCAGGTTGCGCCTGAGCGATGTCGAGAAGAGAAAAGGATCCTGGGGGACATAACCCATGGTCCGGCGCAGCTCGGCGAGGGAAAACGCGCGAATGCTCCTTCCCCCGATTCGGATCTCTCCTGAAGTGGCATCGTAGAGCCGGGGAAGGAGCTGAACCACGGTGCTCTTGCCTGCCCCGGTCCGACCCACAATCCCAAGCGTGCGACCGCGAGGTAGAGTAAAATCGATCTCTTTGAGAACGGCTTGGCCGTTGGTTTTACTGTCGTAGGCGAAGCAGACATTACGGAATTCGATGCCGACCTTGGCGAAGCTGAGCGGCGTTGGGGCAGGCGGACTGATAATCTCCGGCTCGGCTTTGAAAATCTCCTCCAGACGCTCCATCGCCGCTCGTCCCCTCTCCACGAGGGAGAGCATCCAGCCGAAAGCAGCGGTGGGCCAGGCCAGGACGTTGAGATAGGCGATGAAGGCCACGATATCCGCGACCATTAAATCACCGTGAATGACCCGGACCCCGCCGTACCAAATTACGATCAGGATCGTAAGGCCGCTGATGCCCTGCATGAAGGGGCCGATCAGTCCGCGGAGCCTTGCCAGTTCCATATTTTTTTTCTGGTAATCTTCGTTGAGGCCGGCGAACTGACGAATCTGGTTTTCTTCCTGAGTGTATGCCTTTACCACGTGCATGCCGCTGAGATTTTCCTGGACATGGCTGCTCAGTTCCGACATCTGCTGCTGCACCTTGAGGGACGCGCGCAAGATCTTCCCGCGAAAATTCCGCACCGCCCAGATCAGGAGCGGATAGGGAAGGACAGCCGCCAAGGTCATCCGGACATCCATCGAGAACATCAGCACGAGCGCGTAGAGATAATAAAGGGGGGCGTTGACGAGATTCAGAATCCCGGGACCCAAAAACACGCGCACCGCCGAGATGTCGTTGATGACCCGGGACATCAGGTCACCGGTTCGTTGCGAGTGATAGTAGGCGATCGGCAGCTTTTGCAGGTGAGCAAAGAGATCGTTCCTGAGATCATACTCGATGTCGCGACCGGCGTTGAAGATGAGGGAGCGGGAAAAAGTCCGGATGACGCCCTGGGCGACCGCCGCCATTATGATAATCACGGCATAGAAGGTGACGTCCCCGATCGGCCCGCCGTGCTCGATGATCCTCACGCCCTCCCGTATCCACCACGGGATCCACATGACAAGAGTCGCCGTGCCGAAGAGACAGATCGCTCCCAGGAGATAGCGCCTCCAGTAGCGCCAAAGGTAACTTCTTAATCGCCCCATCCCGCCCATCAAAAAATTTATACTCTACGGAAGCACGCTAAGCAAGAAAGATCGCTTGACAAAACCGCCACGCTCCCCAATAAGTGAGTTATGAGTGAAAACAAGCCAAGGCGGCGCGATGATATCCGTAACGTCGGCATTATCGCCCACGTCGACCACGGCAAGACGACCCTGGTTGACGCCATGCTCCATCAAAGCGGCATCTTTCGCGCCCACGAGCAAGTGATGGAGCGCGTCATGGACTCCCTGGATCTCGAACGGGAGCACGGCATCACCATCCTGGCCAAGAACACCTCGATTCACTATCACGGGGTCAAAATCAACATCGTCGATACCCCCGGTCACGCGGATTTCGGCGGCGAGGTCGAGCGCACGCTGGCGATGGTCGACGGCGTGATGTTGCTAGTCGACGCGTCCGAGGGTCCGCTGCCGCAAACCCGCTTCGTCTTAAAGAAAGCGTTGGAAGCCGATCTGCCGCCGATTGTCTGTATCAACAAGATCGATCGGCCCGACGCCAGGGTGAGCGCCGTGCTGGATGAAATCTACGATCTGTTCATTGATCTTGACGCCACCGAGGACCAACTGGACTTCCCGGTGGTTTACACCAACGCGCGCGCCGGCATCGCGACCCGCGACCTCAAGCAACCGGCAACGGACCTCCGGCCTTTGTTCGACCTGATCGTAGAGGCGCTCCCTGGGCCGCAGATTGACTCGCAGGCGCCAACGCAATTCCAGGCCAACAATCTCGACTACAGCGACTACCTCGGCCGCCTGGCGGTTGGCCGGCTGAAGAACGGCGCGTTGACTCCCGGCCTCTATACTCTCTGCCGATCGGGCGGCTCCCAGCAGCCCGTGAAAATCACTCAGCTCTTCGGTTGGCAGGGGCTCAAGCGAATCGAGGTCGAAAGGGTCGGCGCGGGCGATATCGTGGCAGTAGCGGGCATCGAGGACATCGAGATCGGCGATACTATCGCTGACCGAGACCTCCCGCGAGCGCTGCCTGCGCTGCGTGTGGATGAACCGACCATCGCCATGATCTTCAGCGCCAATACTTCGCCTTGGGCGGGCCGCGAGGGAGAATTTGTCACCTCGCGCAAACTGCGCGAGCGCCTGCAATACGAACAACGGAAAAACGTGAGTCTACGCGTCGAAGAGACGGATTCACCGGATGCCTTTCGGGTCACCGGCCGCGGGGAGTTTCAGCTCGCCATCTTGATCGAGACCATGCGGCGCGAAGGCTACGAGCTGCAGGTATCCAAGCCGACCGTGGTCACCCGGGAGGTGGATGGCAAGCTCCACGAGCCGGTGGAGTTGCTCATGATCGACATTCCGGAGGATTACATCGGCATGATCTCGCAGCTACTTGCGGTGCGGCGCGGCAAGATGACCAAAATGGCGCCTGCCGGGTCGGGACGACGCGTGCGGCTGGAGTTCGCCGTGCCCTCGCGGGGACTTATCGGCTTCCGCTCGCGCTTTCTCACCGACACGAGAGGCACGGGGATCATGAACGCGCTTTTCAACGGCTGGTCGCCCTGGCACGGGTCGATTCAGGCGCGCAGCAACGGCGCCATGGTAGCGGACCGCGAGGGCCTGGCGACCCCCTACGCGGTCTTCCATCTCCAGGAGCGAGGGACCCTCTTCACCGCCCCGGGCACCCGCGTGTACGAGGGAATGGTCGTCGGCGAGTATTCGCGCGACAACGACCTCAACGTCAACATCTGCCGGGAAAAAAAGCTGACCAACATCCGCGCCGCAGGCCGGGATGAAAATATCCTGATCACGCCGCACCGGGAGATGGGATTGGAAGAGGGGATCGAGTGGATCGGCGACGACGAACTGGTGGAGGTGACGCCTCAATCGGTCCGGCTGCGCAAAAAGGTCCTCAAACAAACAGAGCGTCCGAGACGGCGGGAAGAGGACAGTTAGCCCTGGTCCATAAGGGTTTTGGGGTCAGGTCTTGCAATCATACATTCCTCTTTTTTCTTCTCTCCAAATCCTTCAGCCTGCGACTCACCGTAGCATAGTGCACCCCAAGATATTCGGCAATCTCTCCTAGCTTGTATCTGTACTCTCTGTAGGCCACCTCAACGGCCTTGTCTCCTTGCCTGCTAAAGAGCTTTTCCAAAGTCGGCCTCGCCGCCCTCCATTGCGCCCGGGGTACTTCCTTGATCTCTTCCACCCCTCGGGTATGCCTCTCTATAAACTCCTCACTGCCGAGATAAATCTGCCCCTTAAGCCTCTCCCAAGGTTGATGCTCTAGCCCTTCTCTGACAAACTCCCGATACCTGGCTTGAGCTTGTCCTATCCCACTAACTTTGCTACCACAAGTTGCTATCCCAGAAGTTGACATAACGCCTCCTTATCGGATATTGTCCTGTCCGAAACGCTGACCCGGGCCGGCCCGATCTCCTTCCGCCGGTCACATGAGGCTCTCAGGGGCTGCGTCGGTACGCGGTCGCGGGAAAAATAGGATTCTTCGACCTTGTGGTCAAAAAGCAAGTTCTTATCATTTACAGCACACGCCTCCTAGGCTATTGGGTCCGAGAACGGGGCATCATGTCGCTCGAACAGGCTGTTCGCCGTCTGACCTTTGATTCGGCCTCGGCCTTCGGGATCTATGATCGCGGCCTA
Organism: Deltaproteobacteria bacterium; assembly: GCA_016193465.1. GTDB lineage: Bacteria > Desulfobacterota > Binatia > UBA9968 > UBA9968 > UBA9968. Next base: position 47,466 of record JACPSE010000023.1, on the reverse strand, counting down.
TTGCAGCCGGGACTCGCGGCAGACCTCATCATCCTCAATCCCGATACGGTGAAACCAGGAAAGCAAGAAGTCGTGCATGATCTCCTGAATAATAGGTGGTGGATGCGCGATCTAGCTGAAGGCATTCACTATACGGTGGTCAACGGCCAGGTGTTGCTGGAGCGGGGCGAGCCTACAGGAACCCATCCGGGGCGCGTGCTACGTAACGCTCTTTATAATACTGCGCATAGCGATCAGGCCTAGAAAGATGGGAAAAAGGGGTCTTGCATAGGGTTGTCCCGAACAGCCAAGGAGGTGTGCAATGCTTCTGCTGACTAACGACGATGTGGTGCAGGTTTTAACCATGGAGAAATGCCTCGAGGCGGTAGAAGAGAGTACTCGTCGAATAGGCCGGGGCCAGCTCGTGCGATGGGACGGTGGACGCAACATAGAAGTCGGCAAGGCTGAGGGGCTTGAAAGAGTTTACACCCTTCGACTGCGACCGGTTTTGGACTTAGTGGACGCTACAGCTATCCTACGTCTCAATTCTTGGGTCAGTGTGACCGTTGAGCAGTTTGGGATGCCGCGTCGAGTGATCGCGCCGCTCGGCGAGACGCTTAACGCTGATACCAGCCAAAAGCCCGGGTACCCGCAAGACAGTGAAAAGAGCGGGTGGTTGTTCTTGTTCGATATGCGAGCAGGCAAACTGTTAGCGATCGTGCAGGAACGCGACGTTCAAGTGATACGAGTCGGTGGTGTCGCCGCCCTCAACGCCAAGTATTTAGCGCGGACGGATGCCCGGTCTATCGGCCTGATCGGAGCCGGCTGGATGGCCCGCTCAGTACTCATGGGACATTGTTTGGTGAGAGATATCAAGACTGTCAAAGTTTTCAGTCCCAACCCTAAAAGCCGGTCTAACTTCACCGAACAGATGAAGAAGCAGCTGGGAATAGAAATCACACCAGTCTCTTCAGCGGAAGAGGCAGTCCGGGATGCGGACATAGTGATCTCCGCGACAAATACCGCGGAACCTACATTCGATCCCGCGTGGGTAGCACAGGGAGCGCACGTGTATTGCGTGACGGGGGCGGAATACGACGACAGGATGCTTGAAAAGGCGGATGTGGTGTCATGGACTTTTCCGCGATCGCTCGAGTATGACGCGGCGAAAGACTTTGTCACATCCCTCATGACCACGGGTGAACCTCAAGAAGCGAAACTGGCTGCTCGAAAACGAGGGGGACAAACCGGGTACCGCATGGCGGGGTGGCGACTGTTGGAGAAGTATGCGAGCAAACGAGTGTTCTTGACCGATCTGGTCGAGGGGCAAGCAGTCGGGCGGAGCGAAGCCAAACAGATCACCTTCAGCCCGTCACCGGCAGGAGCGAGCGCGGCGGTGGTGCGCTTCGCGGTTCTGGTCCCTACGGTATATCGGGAAGCCAAACGAAAAAGGATCGGTCACGACCTGCCGGATGAATGGTTTGACCAGCAGACCGAAGCTTATCCGACCTACCGGTTGAAATAAGAGATAGGCAATATGTTTTTACCGTCCCCAAGATGCTCAGGCCCCATTTCAGATTCGATAGAAAGCTGCTGGGAAACCTCAGCCGCTGCTTGCTACCGCCTCCTTTCTCAATCTCTTTAATCTCTTTTTAAGCTCCCGTTCCGTCACCCGGACCTTAAAGGCCTTGCGGCCGTTGATGAAGAGGACGGGGACTTCGCTGCCGTACTTCTCCTGAAGATCAGCCACGCTGTCTATGTCAATCTCTTTCACGTCCAAAGGAAACTCCCCTGCCACTTTGCGAACAATCTCTTTCATCTCCTCGCAGAGACAGCAGTCCTTCCTGGTATAGAGTAATATCTCCCACATCACTTCTTTCCCGTCCCCGGTATCGTGATCAGCTTTTGCGGGAGCTTCAGGGCGCTGAAAAACCACTCGGAGAGCGTGCTCAGAGGGGCTGGAGTGATAGTCGCATCGTCCACAGGTCCCTGGACACGGAAGCTCGCCACCATCACGGAATCCTTGATGCCGGCGATTCCAGGGCCGATCAGTGGTATATAGCTCACGACAGAACCCAATCTTGGAAATGGACGAAGCGCGAGAACGGCGTCGATAGCATCGTTCGGACCGTCGTACTGACCGGCCCCGCTGATACTCAGATCATCGCTGTCGACCAGGAGATTCTCCGTCGAATAAATCCCTTTTTTTACCTTGAAGTCTCCGGTCACGCTGCGAAAGCGTATCCCCTTCTGGGTCAGATCCGGCAACCGGAAAGAGAACCAGCGCGTCAGGTCCATGACATTGAGAATCCGCACCAACAGTTGCAGCCGCCGCGCCAAACCATCCTCGATCTCGAGCTGAAAATTGCCCGTGAGATTCCGTTTCCTTTCAGCCCCTGTGGCCCCGCGGGACTCGAGCCTGCCGGCAAGGTTGATTCTCCCCGTGATCTCCCTTGTTCCCATGTCAAACCACCTGAGAAACCCTTGCAGCGGGACTCCCTGGACTCTCGGCTCGATAGAAAATGCCAGACCGTCGGCGCCATCGGCAAAACTTCCCGTGCCTTGGACAGTCCCACCCAGGGAGCGCGCGGAAAAATTCTCCAGGCGCCAGAGCCTCTTGTCCAGAGTGAGATCCGTGCTGAGATCGGAAAACTCAAAGCCCTCGAACCGCCCCTTGCCAATGTTGATCCTGCCTCTTGCCTGGAGACGCTCGTACCAATCCCTGCCGCCTTTCTCCTCCTGAGGCAGCAGCAAAGCAATGTCCATCTCCGGGGAGTTGAGCGAGAAGGTCAGTTGCGGTTTTTCCGCATACCTCCACCGCCCGCTGAAGTCGAATCCATAGCCAGCCAATTGAGCCCGCAGGCCATGAAGCTCGAAGCCCTTTTCATCGAACGAGACCTTCCCGCGCGCCTCCCGCAAAGGTTGGCGAAAAAATCCCAGCGGTAACTGAGCCCCGATCAGCTCCAACGATCCGCTGAGACTCCGCTCCCCGGCTGACAATAGAGAACCTCGATAGTGAAGACTGCCGCGCACCGTTCCGGGATCTTGCGGCGCCCCCATGGAAAGAAGGAGGCGAAGCGCGTCGCCCGCTCTCACACCAGAAGAGTCTGCCGTGAGGTCGAAGGTCGCTTTTTCCGATAGATAATTGCTCAGAACAACCTTCATAAGCAGAGGAGAGCCTCCCAACAGGGCGGTGACTCCTTCGGCGCGAATCTCTTTGGGAGAAACAGACAGCTCTCCTTTGACCTGTGTCAGAGAGACATCCCCCATCCGGATACGCGTGCTGTCCACGGACAGTTGTCCTTCGTAAAGAGGTGACCCGGTAAAGTCTGTGCGCAGCAGCAAGCCCAACCTGCCTCTGCCGCTGAACTCCTGGAAGAGATCGCCCGCCTTCGCCGCCTGGACCGGCACTAAGCCAAGTTTCAGTTGTTCGCGCAACTGGGATAGATCGACCTCGCCCCTGACGCGCAGCTCCAGAGACCTCCGGCCGGAAAAAATCCCGTTTTGAATCCCCTCGATTTCCGTCAGGCGCGACAGCCCGTACATGCCCTTGAAGTTTTTATAATAGAGGGTGCCCTTTTCCAGAAGCAGCCGCCCGCTGATGCCCTTGAGCGGAAGATAACGGTCTCCCGGCAAGTGGCCTCCCGCTCCCTTCAATTCAGCATCCAGCCAGATATTACTTTCGGAGCCGGGCTCAAGCAGCCGGCGGATTCCAGAGATGGGACCGCTCACTCCGGCCTTCGTCACTCTCATCTCCCCCTGGTTTATCGCCTTAGCAAGATATTCCAGCGAGGGCGAGCTTAGAGCTTTCAAGGGAACATACTTCCGCGCTGCAACCAGTGGCAGGAAGGGCGTCGTAAGGTGAACCTCTAGTTGGGAATCTTCTTCTCCCAAGGAGCGTAGGGATACTTGCGCGGATAGGTTGATCTCCTTCGAGCGAAGCTCAAGCTGCGGAAAACGAACCTCTTTGGGGGTCCATTCGAGCCCCAAATCGAGGCGCCCCTCTCCGGGCGCCACAACGCCGGAGAAGATATGCGGAGCGTCCAGCTCCAGCCCTTTAAAATCAATCTGCCCTTGAATGCGGCCTCCTCCGGCTATGCTCCCCTGCCAACGCAGCTTGGGCGCGAGAATGCCCCGGCTCTCTTTTGCCGAAAGGAACGGACCGTAATACCGCGACAACAAACTCACGGGCAATCCCTCCGCCCGGCTATCCGCATCCCACCACGCCTGCCGGAAATCCAGCCTGTCCCTTGGAAGGAGAATCTTCCCTTTTGACTGAAGCCAGGCTCGGGCGCTATTATTTTCCCCCTCGATGGCCGCCTTTAGTTCGAACTCCACCGCCAAATCTCCCTCGCTGGGAGCGGCCGTCTTCTGAGCGGTGCCGGTCGCCGATGGGGCAAGTTCCCCCGCACGGATGCGCCGTAGGTTAAGATCCACTTCCCGCAGTTGGATAACGGGGCGCTCCAGCGCTTCTTGACGGTCCGCCAAAATAACTTCGCCCTTTTCGATTTTCACCTCACGCAAATCGAGCGCGAATGGATCCTCTCCCTGCGCCTGGAGAGGGAAGTAAACCATCAGGTCTGATACGGCTATCTCTCCTTCTCCGTCCCGTTCTAGCCTCACTGTCGGACGATAGAAGCGGACCTGGTAAAAAACCATCCTGCGCTCTAATAGCGGCAGCAGGGCTACTCGTATGAAGGTCTTCTGAGCAGCAATCACCGGCCGGTCGCTTTCAGCCGTCCTCACCGCGAGGTCGGTAAAGGAGATCCCTACAATCTTGCCCATTTGCAGTTCCGCCTCTCCCACGCTGACTCGCAAATGCGTTCGCCTCTCGATCTCGCTAATGAGGAAGCGGCGAAGCTCGCCTACCTGGACGAGACGGTAAAAGGCAAAAAGCACGACAACGAAGAAAAGAGCCAGGGCCATCCCCAGTAAACCGATAATTTTGAAGAGCTTTTTCATAACAGGAAGCTTTCAGCGATCAGCCTTCGGCTGCAGATTGGGAGCAGGCTCGGAGCTCCCATTCGTGCTGAACGCCTAGATTCACTGATGCTAAAGGAACTTCAGCCTGGGCGCAAGCAAAGAATGCCTCATTTGCCTTGACAGCTTTCCGCTAACTTGGTAAAAAACACACCTTATACTTAGCTAGCCGGAGACCATTCTGACGGGGGGCCTTATGCTACTGGAAAGAGAAGAGGATCTGTTGAACAGCAGGGAAGTTGCCAGGATCCTGGACCTCAGCCCTGATACGGTCAACGAGTTTGCCCGGAAAAACATATTGCCTGGCTTCAAAAAAGGGAAACAGTGGCGTTTTAAGAAGAGAGACATCTCCTTGTTCAACAAAAGGCAGACTCGGGAGATCCGAGTTGTTTGATCTCCGACAGGACCGGCATCGTGGCTCGAGGTTAGCACCATGGGCGAAATAGAGGCACATGAGAGCAAGCTTTATTCGGACTTCGCACCGTTTTACGACAAAGTATTCGGCAAGATCTTCTCCTCCCGCTTAAGACGGGTCATCGGCGACCTCCATATTCCCAAGGGGGCCCGAGTGCTGGAACTTGGCGCCGGAACCGGCACCTCTTTTCCCGCTTATCCTCGCCACTGCGAAGTGGTCGGCATTGATGTGGCGCCCGATATGCTCGCGCGGGCTCAGGGAAAAATAAAAGCGAACGGCTGGAGCCACTTAAAGGTCCTCGAGATGGACGCCCTTAACCTGGAGTTCCCGGATGACAGCTTCGACTACGTCATGGCCTTCCATGTGGTAACCGTGGTGCCGGACCCGGTGCGGATGATGGAGGAAGCCAAACGAGTCTGCCGGCCCGGGGGGAGCATCGTTGTTGTGAACCACTTTACCAGCGATTTTCCACTGCTGGGGTTGTTGACCGAGACGCTGGACCCGGTGACCCGGAGGCTGGGATGGCGCACCAATCTGAAACTGGGGCCTTTTATCGAGGCCACAGAGCTGGAGGTAGAAAAGGCCTATAAACTCTCCAAGTTGTCTCTCTACACGGTTCTAGTAGGTTCCAATCAGAAAAACGGCTACCACAGGGTCTAAGCGTTCTTGAGGACGATCCCCTCCAGGACGTTGGCCACATCTTCGCATCGATCGATGGCGTTCTCCAGGGTCTCGTAGATTTCTTTCCACTTGATGACCTCGAGGGGATCGTTGCCCGGCTCGAACAGCTTAGCCACCGCCGCCCGGCACACATAGTCGCCCTCGTGCTCCAGGCGGTTGATCTCGACGCAGTTCTTCATGATGGAATCAGCGCCCTTTAAATGGCGCAACTTAAAAACCGCCTTTTCCAGTTCCTTGATGGCCTGCACGAGGATGCCGACAAGAAGCATGGCCTCCTCGGTGGTGCCGCTGATCTTAAAGAGATTGAGCCGCTCGGCGCAGGCCTCAACATAGTCCAGGACATCGTCCAGCGCAGTGATGAGGTTGTGAATGTCCTCCCGGTCCAAAGGCGTGACGAAGGTCCGATTCAACATCTGGATCGTGTCGTGCGTAACCACGTCGCCCTCGTGTTCCGTGTCCTTGATCTTCTTGGCCTTCAGCGAGACCTCTTTAAAATCCCTGATCAAGTCCTCCAACTGGGTGGCGCCTTCGACTACCTTGCTTACGCTGGCCTCAAAGAGTTCATAAAATTTTTCATCTCTCGGTAGAAAACGCATAAGTTTGCTCCTTTAGTCTTTTGGTTGTTATTCTCCCGGCTGGCTTGTCCCTTTCGGGGTCCCTGCTTTGGGCGCATCTTCCCGGGAGAAACCCAGATTGCGGAAAAAGCGATAGATAGAAAAAAGCCAGCTCCCTTTGACATCCCCAACCAGCCCTCTGGCCTCCCGGTAGAGCTCGGGATCGTTCACCAATGCGCCGATGGTCCCTTCCCCTCGTTCTATCTTTCCCGTGATCTCGGCCAGATCCCTCCCGGTCTGCTCCAGGTGCCCCAGGAGGCGATCGGCGTAAGGTTTGTCCGTGATCAGCCGCTGGAGAACCCCATCGCCTTCGCGGAGCTGGCGAGTGACGCTCTCGAGATTGGCAGCGGAGCGCCTTAGACTGGCGAGGATTTCTCTGCCGGCGTGGGGGTCCTGGATCAGCGTCCCCAGGGTCCCTTCCCCGTGCTCGATCTTTTGCGCGGTTTTTTGCAGCGACTCGGTTGCCTCTCGCAACTGATGCAAGCCGATCCTTAAATCCTCCATCACCGCCTGGCCGGCCTCCTTATTTTCCACCAACTGTCCCAAGACCCCCTCGCCTTTTTCGACCGCGCGGAGAATGCTCTTTAGAGAAGCGGAGGCAGAGCGAAGGTTGCTGGCGGTCTCGCCCCATTCTTTTTCATGCTCTGGAGCGACGATCTGTCCCAGCAACCCTTTTCCTTCCTGGGCTGACTTTAGAATCCCCTTAAGAGAATTGGCCACCTCGGCAAAATCCTGCACGACGTCTCCGCTCTCCCCAAGCAGCGCCTCGTAGTCGAGCGGATCCACCGAAGCGATCAGCCCGCCAGCCTGCAACGGTTCACTCTGGGGGCTGCCGCCTGAAAGCTCGATGAACTTATCTCCCAAGACCCCCTGCGTGCGGATGCGGGCTACGGTATCCTTGCGGACGCGCGGCGCCACATCCCCGACCACCTTGACCTGGACCACGATATACTTTTCCTGGACATTCCGGGGAAAGGTCAGGCTCTCGACCGAACCCACCCGCACCCCTGTCAGGCTGATTGGCGCCCCTTCGCGCAAGCCGATCGTGCGCGAGAAATGGATCTCGAATGGGACCTTGTTTTCAAAGAAGCGCCTCTCTTTGCCCATCAGGAAGATGGTAGCGCTAAGGATGATCAGTGCGGTCACGATCAGCAAGCCAACCTTGATCTGCAAGGCCGGAGTCGGTTTCATGCGAGAGCTCCCCCCTATCCGTCAGCAAGAAACTCGTGCAGCGCGAGGTCCTTGGATGCCTGAAACTCTTCCCTGGTGCCGACAAACCGGATCAGGCCTTTCTCGAGAAAGGCAAGGCGATCCGCCACGACAAAGGCGCTCTGGAGATCGTGGGTGACAACCACCGAGGTGACCGCCAGTTTCTTTTGCAGGTCGCGGATCAGCCGATTGATGCGATGGGTCATTATGGGATCCAGCCCGGTAGTGGGCTCGTCATAGAGAAGCGCCTCGGGCCGCAAGATCAGGGCGCGCGCCAAGGCCGCGCGTTTCTTCATCCCTCCGCTCATCTCGGCGGGATAGAGATCTTCGCATCCCTCCAGTCCGACCAAGACGAGGGCCTCTCTGACCCGGTCCCTGACCTCCTCAACTGACAGCGTCGTGTGCTCGCTCAACGGATAGGCAATATTTTCACCGACGGTCATCGAGTCAAATAGGGCGCAACCCTGAAAGACCATCGCCACCTTTTTTCTGACCTCCGTGAGCTCGTCCTCCTCCATGCGCGAGATCTCCAGCCCATCGAGTAACACCTCTCCGGATTCCGGACCGATCAGCCCATTCATATGCTTCAGCAGGACCGTTTTGCCCGAGCCGCTGCCGCCCAGGATTACCATCGTCTCGCCCCGCTGCACGGCCAAACTCACTCCCTGAAGCACGGCTTTTTCGCCAAAAGACTTACAGAGATTGCGACATTCAATAAAGCCGTTGCCACTCATAGCTGGAGAAAGAGCTTGGTCAAGAAAAAATCCGATACCAGGATCGTGATGGAGGTCGTCACCACGGTCTGCGTGGTCGCACGTCCCACCCCATCGGCGCCGCCGCTCACCTCAAGTCCGTTATAACAGGCGATGATGGCGATAAAAAAGGCAAAGAAAACGGTCTTTCCCAGACCGCTGAAGAGATCCTGGAATTTGATAAACTGGATAATCGAGTTCAAGTAAAAGTCCGCGGGGATGTCGAGCTCCAATGTAGTGATCACGAGCCCTCCCAGGATGCCCACGAAATCGGCGAGAACGGTGAGCAATGGGAGCATCACCAGCAGGGCCATGAGCCGCGGCAAGACCAATTTTTGGATCGGGTTGATTCCCAGAGAGCGCATGGCATCGATCTGCTCGGTGACGTTCATCGAGCCGATTTCCGCCGTGATTCCAGCCCCGACCCGTCCCCCGATCATGAGAGCGGTCAGCACCGGACCCATCTCCCGCAACATCGAAAGGGCCAGGATTCTTCCGGCATAGGGTTTTGCGCCGAAACGCGTGAGGTAGTTGCCCATCTGCAGGGCCAGGACCATTCCCGTGAACACCGCGGTAAGGAGCACAATGGAAAGAGAGCGCACCCCGATGCGTTCCATTTGCTCCAGGATCAGACCACCCTCCCATCGCTTCCGCAAGCACCGCGCCACCTCATATGAGAGAAGGCCAAGTCCTCCCAGGTACTCGCTCGCCAGCTCGACAGGGTAGAGACCCTTGAAGCCCCATTTTTCAGAGATCTCTCCCATAAGCGGTCCTTCCGACCCTTTAGCGTGGGAGCTCTTTGGAGTCGTTTTTCTTGGAGCCCTTTTCATCCTTGGCCACTTCGTCCGACTCCTCGCCGCTGACGCCCTTTTTGAAGTCACGAATAGCCTTGCCCAATCCGCTGCCGATCTGCGGGAGCTTGCCCGGGCCGAAAATGATCAGGGCGATAACCAAGATAATCAACAGTTCCTGAAACCCAAGTCCAAACATAAATCCTCCTTGGTTCGTAGGCAACCAGCCATCAGCGGTCAGCCTTCAGCTTCGGGTCCAAAATGAGTTGCTGACTGCCGATAGCTGAAGGCAAGTTCTTGCCTTTAGCCCTTTTTCTTTAGGGCAAAGAATACTGCGTTCTCCCCTCTCTGCACAAGTAGCAACAGGCGATCTCCCTTTTTGCTTTGCCGCACAGAGTTTTCGAAATCTCTTACCGTGTTCACCGGACGCTGGTTGACCTCCCGGATAACATCTCCAGACTCAATCCCTGCCTGATCCGCAGGACTTCCGGGTTTGACATCGAGCACCATGATTCCCTTGGTCGTGCTTAATCCATGGCGGCGCGAAAGCTCCGGGGTGACTTTCTGCACTCTAAGGCCAAGCTCCGTTTCCCTCCCTTCCGCTTGGGAGACCGGCTCCCTTTCATCGGGGAGCTCCCCGACATGAACAGTAATGTTTCGTTCGCTCTTCTCGCGGGCGATCCTAAGGGTTACTTTCTGGCCTGGCGGCGTGTCCGCCACCAGGGAAGGTAGATCCTGGCTCTTCGGAAGAGGCTTACCGTTGAACTCCAATATGACATCGCCCGGCTTGATTCCAGCCTCGGCCGCCGGACTCTTTTCCGCGACGTCAGTCACTACGGCCATAACCCCGCTGCCGCGGGCAACGCCCAAAGAGGCGGCTAGCTGTGACGGCACGTCTTGCGCCTTAACACCCAGCCACCCTCGGATGACACGCCCATTCTTTCTAAGTTGGTCAACGATCTTCTTCGCCAGTTCCACCGGAATGGCGAAGCCGATGCCGATATTTCCACCGCTCTGGCTAAAAATGGCGGTGTTCACCCCCACGACTTCTCCCTGCATATTGATGAGCGGTCCACCGCTGTTTCCAGGGTTAATGGAGGCGTCTGTCTGAATGAAGTTGTCGTAGGGTCCAGCGCCGATCACCCTTCCCTTGGCGCTGACTATCCCGGCAGTCACTGTCAACTCCAGACCAAAAGGATTTCCGATGGCCATAACCCAGTCCCCCACGTCGAGGCTCGCTGAGCTTCCCCATCGTGCCACCGGTAAGTTGCCAGCTCCCTTGCCAATTCTGATCAGCGCGAGATCGGTCCGCTCGTCCTTGCCAATGACCCGCGCCTCATACTCCGCCTGATCCGAGAGCTTGACCTTGATCAGATCGGCGTTCTTGACCAAGTGGTAATTGGTGAGAATCTCCCTTTCCTTGCTGATAAGGATTCCCGATCCCAGGCTCCGCTGCGGCGTTTCCTTCGGGACCGCCTCTCCGAAGAAGCGGTTAAAAAAATCCTCGAACGGATCCAGACTCCCAAAGGCCCCAGCGCCCGAGCGCGATCCCTTCTGTAGGGTGGTGGAAATGTTGACCACAACCGGCATCGCCTTACGCGCAATCGCCGAAAAAGAGAGCGGCCGCCCGGCGCCAGGAACAGTATGGGTGGCCATCACCGGCGCGCTCGCCGGCGCGTGGAAGAAGACAGCCGCCAGAGCAAATGAGCCGATCGCTGCCGATATCAGGACCCTCAAAGAATATCTCTTCTGCGACATCTGATCTCTCCTTTTCCTTGCTAAAGATACCGCAGGCTAACATATCAGATTTCGAGACTCGCTTTAAGCCTAGTCTGCGGCACAAAAAAAGATTGCAAAAGCTCATGGCAACGGTTAAGAAGGGGAAAGTCGCCCATGGCGGAAAATTTTATGAAATCGCCAGCGCTGAATCATGAAACGGTCCGCGAGCTGATACGGACCACCACTCCGGATCGCATCCTGAGGATGATCGGCAAGAGCCACCCTGCCGATATCGCGCTCCTCTTCAAGGACCTGGAGCCGACTGAGGTGCGTGTCTTGTTTGACGTCCTCTTTTCTGCCCGTCGAGCCGCCAAGACCCTTAAGGAACTCCCGCTGGACCTATTGCCGGAGATCCTGGCTCTGATCGAGGATGAAAAGGTCGCCCGCGTGATCGCCCGCGCCGACCCGGACGACGCGGTGACTTTCACCGACAGCCTGCCCGAGGAGAGAAGAGAGAAAGTCCTCTCCCTGGTGGATCCGGACAGCCGGGAAAGGGTCCGGCAACTGATCAGTTATCCAGAGGGGACGGTCGGAAGAATCATGACCACGGACTACCTGGCGCTTTCGCCCGCCACCACCGCGCAGGGGGCCATTGACAGGATCCGCGAACGTGGAGAACTGGAGACCTTCTTTTACCTCTATGTCGTAGAAGAATCCGGCAGGCTGGTCGGAGTCGTTCCCATCCGCAACCTAGTCATCGCGCCGCACGACCGGACGTTGCATGACATGATGATCGTCGATCCTATCCGAGCAGATGTTTCCATGGACCAAGAGGAAGCCGCGCGACTGGTCTCGAAGTATGAACTTTTGGCCTTGCCGATCGTGGACCATGAAGGCCGTCTCGCGGGAATTATCACGGTAGACGACGTCATTGACATTATTGACAAAGAGACCACAGAGGACATGTACAGAATGGCCGGGTTGGAAGAGGAGGACAGGGTGTTCAGCCCGCCCCAACTCTCCATCCGGAAGCGGCTTCCGTGGACAACCTTGAATCTCTTAACGGCCATGCTGGCCGCATCCGTGGTAGCTCTTTTCGAGGGCACCATCGAGAAGGCTGTAGCCCTGGCCATCTTTATGCCAGTGGTGGCCGGCATGGGAGGAAACTGCGGCATACAGACTCTCACCGTGGTCGTGCGGGGAATCGCCCTGGGAGAGCTGGAATTTTCATCGGCGTGGCGTGCTGTCTTGAAGGAAGTGACCGTGGGAATCACTGTTGGATGCGTGGCCGGAATCCTGGTGGCCGTAGTGGCTTATCTCTGGAAGGGTAACCCGATCCTGGGAGTGGTACTCGCATTGGCCATGATTATCAACCTCTTCGTGGCAGCCCTTGCCGGAACCGTCATCCCACTGGCTTTGAAGCAGGCACGCTTGGACCCGGCGCTGGGGTCGGGGATCTTCGTCACCGCCTTTACCGATGTCTTCGGTTTCCTCTCTTTCCTGGGTCTGGCGACGGTCTTTCTCCGCTACTTGGTTTGATCGTTTATCACTGGAACCAGGGTTGAGGGCTTGGGGCTCTTTTTCAGAACAAATACAACCCCGCCGATCAGGCTGTCGAGGGCAACGATAATCAGCCAGAGAAAAGAGAAGGCGATGGCCTTCTCCGGGCTCACGTCAATCTGGCCGAGCAAAAAGAGATAGCCCCCTTCCCGCAGCCCGATCCCGTTCAGGCTCACCGGCAGGGAGCTAAAGATCCCAACGAGCGGGTAGAGAATAAAGACGTAGGACCACGGAATCTCCACCCCAAGGGAGCGGCCCAGAAGGATATGCATCCACGACTGGATGACGTGGGCGATCAGGGAGATGACAACGGTGACCACGATGGTCCAGTGGTTTCCCGTGTAGGTCGCCAATCCCTGCAGGAGATTCTTCGCCCTGGGGACGCCCCACCGCTCGGCCAGCCGGTGAAGGGGCGCCAGCAACAGCCAGCCGAGAATCGAGCAGGCCGCCAGGGCGAACGTGATCGTGCGCACGGCCAAGGGAAGGTCATAGTTTGAAAAGAGCGCCAGCGCCGCGGCCCCGATCCAGACCAGCACAACCAATCCTATAATCCGATCCGCCAGCACGGAGATCAGGGCCGAGAGCGTGGCCCCTGTCCATTGCTGCCCTTCCTTTCTTCGTCCGCCGCGGGCCAGGTAGAAGACCCGCCCGACATCTCCGCCGATCGTGCTCGGGGCAAAGAGGTTAAAAAACATGCCGATAAAATAGAAGATGGCAAAGTCCTTGGCGCCGTTCTCAAAACCCAACGGCCGCGCCAGCAAACCCCACCTGACGGAGCAGAGAAGCTGTCCGAGAAAATAGCCGGCCAGCGCGACCGCGAGGTAGGAGAGGCGTGCAGAGGTTAGCGCCCCAACAAGCTGAGCAGTGTTGATCCGGGAGAAGAGAAAGGCCAGAATGCCCAGGCTCACCAGGGTCTTCAAGAGAAACGTGAGGGTGGAACGGCTCATGGTTTTGCGGCTCTCTTCGCGGAAAGTTCCTCCTCTGAGCGCACGCTGATGCCGTTTTTGCGCAGCCAATACGTGAAGAGCCCCTCCCCGCGGCCGAGCCTTCCATCACGATAGACACGCTCGACACCGCAAGAAGGGCTTTTCTCCTTGAGTATGGCTTCACGCGCCTCAAACGCGACGGCCCGTCGCAGCGCCCTGTGGACTCCCCTGATAAGGGTCTCCGTCCGATCCCTTCCCCGCGCGTCCTTTATCCTCGCCACCCCCTCACTCACTTGAGCGGCGCCACCGCCGCGCAACTCGACCGCGGGACGCGGGCTCTTCCAACCGGCTAGCATCTCGGGACAAAGCGCGAGATACTTTCTTCTCCGAAGGAAACGGACAACTCCAGAGTGGCTTTTGTCCTCTCCGTCGTAACGGCAGCGCCGGCCCACAAGACAGGCAGATACGATGTAGCCACCCTTCTTCATCCTTTCAACGGCGGGTTGACGAGGAGCTGATTCTCATCTTCTTCCAGTCCATCGACCAGGACCCTCCGCCCTACCACTCGGAGCCTTCCTTCGCTGTAAAGCTGGATGGCCCTCGGATAGATCCGGTGTTCCTCCTTCAGTATCCTCGCGGAGAGGGACTCCTCGGTATCATCGGGGAAAACCGGCACGACCGCCTGGATAATAATCGGCCCCTCGTCGCATTCCTCGTTCACGAAATGGACGGTGCAGCCGGAAAAGCGGACCCCGTGCTCCACCGCTTTCTTCTGCACGTGCAGCCCCGGAAAGGCTGGCAGCAAGGCCGGATGGACGTTCATGATGCGGTTGGAAAATGCCTTCACCAAAACAGGAGAGAGCAGACGCATGAAGCCCGCCAGGATAACCAGCTCTACCTGGTGCTTCTCAAGAATCTCGATCAGGGCCTGATCATACGCCTCTCGGCTGGGGAACTTGCGGTGATCCAGGACCTCGGTCGGGATGGTATGTTTTTTTGCCCGGACCAGTCCGTAAGCATCTTCGCGATTACTGATCACTACTCGGATGACGGCATCGAGCTGCTTTGCTTCGACGGCGTTAATGATCGCCTGGAGATTGGTGCCACTGCCGGAGATGAGCACGCCTAAAGGAAGCTGTCGCGCCATAATTTTTTGGAGAGCGATCAGCATTCAGCCGTCAGCAATCAGCTTAAAACTCATAGTGCTTTTTCTTAAGCTGAAAGCTGAGCGCTGATAGCTGCCTTAAATAAAAGTGACTCCCCTCTCTCCTTTCCTGACCTCCCCGATCAAATAGTATTTTTCGCCCGTCTTCTGGAGCGTGCGCCCGATTTCTTCCACCTCCCTTTTCCCCACAACCAGGATAATGCCGAGACCGTTATTGAAGGCGCGATCCATCTCGGCCTGCGAAACACCCCCGAATCTTTGAGTCAAATCGAAAATGGCAGGGCGCGGCCAACTCCGGCGCCGTATCCATGCCCGCCGCCCTTGGGGAAAGATTCTCGGAAGATTTCCCGGAATCCCCCCTCCCGTGATGTGCGCTATCCCCTTGATGGGATGGCGCTGGAGCAGGGTTCGAATCACTTTAGCGTAGATGCGGGTAGGCTCCAGCAATTCCTCTCCAAGGGTGCGCCCCAGTTCCGAAATCCGGTCTCCGAGTTTGAGACCCTTCATCTCTAATAGAACCTTGCGCGCCAGTGAGTAGCCGTTGCTGTGGAGCCCGCTCGAGGGGAGTCCAAGGAGAATATCGCCTGAGACAATCTTAGCGGGATCGGGAATCTTTTCTCTTTCCACCGCGCCCACGGCAAATCCGGCCAAGTCATACTCGCCGTCGCTGTAAAAAGAGGGCATCTCCGCCGTCTCGCCGCCGATTAGCGCGCAGCCTGCGATGCGGCACCCGGCAGCGATGCCGCGGATCACCTTCAGGGCGGTCTCTGGCCTGAGCTTGCCGGTGGCAAAATAGTCGAGGAAAAAAAGCGGCTCGGCCCCCTGGGTCAGGATATCGTTGACTCCCATAGCCACGAGATCAATGCCCACCGTATTATGGACGTCCATCATGAAGGCGATCTTGAGTTTGGTGCCAACCCCATCGGTGGAGGAGACCAGAACCGGGTGGCGGTAATTTCGACTCTTGAGGTCGAACAAGGCGCTGAAGCCGCCGACACCGGCCAAAAGGCCGGGGCGCGCTGTCTTAAGAGCGATGGGACGGATGCGCCGCACCAGGTGGTCCGCGGCGGAAATATCCACCCCGGCTTTTTTGTAGGTTATTGTTTTTCTGCCCGCCACTTTAATATTAATATAAGGATAGATGGAACGTTAAAGGAAAGCACAGTCCCTGTCAAGGAATGATCGTATGCCATGCCCTTGGGAGCGCGCATTCGGCTGCGGCCGATGGCCGTCCTCGCTTCGCTCGGAATCTCAGATTGCAGATCTCATATCTCAGATTTGAGATTTGAAATTTGCCATTTGAGATCCCGAAGGGCTTGTCCGCAGCCTCACTCGCGCTCCCCTCGGGGCTCTCCCTTTCGCCTTTCGCCTTCCGCTTTCCGCTTTCACCCTTCATCCTTCCGCCTTTTGCCTATTGCCTGTTGCCTACTGCCTATTGCCTTCTTCTCTGTCTTTTAGCTGGCTCTTCTCGAGCAGCGCTGCGCGCTTGCGCTGAATCACTTCCGTTTCTTGTCTGAGGTGCCGCTCCACGAGGCGCCGGAATGCTTCATGGACGATGTAATGAAAGCTTCTAGTCGGCTGGGGTTCCAGGCCGCGCAGTTGCTTGAAGCTTCCCCCGGCGCCGGCCTCGAAGCGCTCAAGCCCGTGCCGGATGCAGTGCTCGATGGCCGAATAGTAGCAGACGTTGAAGTGGAGATAACGCTCTTCCTCGAAGGCTCCCCAGTAGCGGCCGTAGAGGACTGCATGGTCCTGAATATTAAACGTGCCGGCGATGATTTTCGAGTCTCGCTCTGCAAGCATGAGGCAGACGTAGGGAGCGAAGCGGCGGAATAGCTCGTCGAAGAATTCCCGTGTGAGATACTGCCTGCCGTAATAAAGCTCGTCGACGTGTCCCTTGTAAAGCTCGAACATGGTGCCCAAGTGCGCCGCCGTCAGCTCCTCGCCCTGGACGGCCCGAATGGTGATGCCGCGCTCTAAAATCTCCCTCCGCTCGCGCTTGATCTTGGTGCGCCGGTCGCTGCGAAAAGCGGCAAGATAGTCGTCGAAAGAGTCGTAACCGCGATTGTGCCAGTGATACTGAAGGCCGATTCTCGGCATGAAGCCGATTTGCTCAAGCGCCTCCCCTTCATCCTTTAGGCAAAAATTAACGTGGACCGAAGAGATCTTATTCTCGCGCGCGGCCCGGATGAGCGCCTGTCCCATAAATTGGATCAGCCTTTGCCGATCCTCGCGGGAATCGGTAACAAAGCGCGGCCCTGTAACCAGCGTGAAAGGCACCCCGACGAGCATTTTGGGATAGTAGCGGATGCCCTGACGGTGCGCATAGTCGGCCCATTCAAAGTCAAAGACGAATTCCCCCATGCTGTGGAGCTTGAGATACATGGGGCAGCCGCCGATGACTTTTCCTCCCTTTTCGACAATGACGTGGTGCGGCAGCCAGCCGCTCTCCTCCTTCACGCAGCCGGTCTGCTCGAAGGCATCGAGCCAGTCCCACATCATGAAGGGAGAGCCTTTGCCCAGGAGCCGGTCCCAGTCAGCCCGCTCTACCTCGCTGATCTTACGGATGATTTTGATGGTAAGCTTGTCCGCCACGCAGCACGGATTGTAGCATTATCCTTGCAAACTTACAGGGGAACCGGACTAGCCAGTCTTGTTAGCCTGAATATACCAAATTTTTTTAACTCCCTTTCGTCTAAACGGTCAGCCGATAGGTAGGGCAGAAGGGAACATGGAGGTTACCCCTACGTTGGGGTAAAGGGGTCTAGGGGGTCAAGGGTCTAGGGGGTCACAAGGGTCTGGTCTAGGGGGTCAGGTCTATTGATTCTTATTTTAGTTTCTGATAGGCAACTGTTTCATGGCGCGCCCGTTACGGATTGAATATCCCGGAGCCTACTACCACGTCACCTCCAGGGGCAACGAGCAAAAACCCATCTTTAGAGACAACCAAGACCGCGGAAAGTTTCTAGACTTGCTTGGGCGAGCGGCGGAGCAGTTTCATCTTCGAGTTCATGCCTACGTGCTGATGGGGAATCATTATCACCTCTTGGTAGAGACCCCTAGGGGAGAGCTTAATCGGGCGTTGCGCTACCTCAACGGGGTCTACACGCAGTCATTTAATCGTCGCCACGGACGTGTGGGACATCTCTTTCAGGGCAGGTATAAGGCTATCCTAGTAGACAGGGAATCTTATTTATTGGAGCTTAGCCGCTATATCCATTTGAATCCATGGCGTTTAAGGAGATCTGAGAATCCTTTTGCTTATCGTTGGAGCAGTCTGAGGGCCTATGGGGGCAAAGCGGCCATTCCGCCATGGCTCACGGTTAAAGAGGTGCTGAGTTATTTTGGGAGCAAGGGCAAGAAGGGCTACAGAGGATTTGTCCTTGAGGGGATCAAAGAGGGTGTGAAGACGCCATGGGAAGAAGTGCGGGGGCAGGCAGTGATTGGCTCGGAGGGATTTGTGGACGAGATGGTGGAGAGGTACCTTAAGGGTATGAGAGATAGAAAGGAACTAAGCGGGATAAGGGAGATCGTGGGGGCGAGGCCCGAGGATGTGTTGAGGGAAGTCGGGAAACACTTTGGGATTGAGGGAGGAGAGATCAGCGGGAGAGGGCAGAGATACACGGAGCCCAGGTATTTGGCGAGTTATCTGTTACGCCGGTACTGTTTAATGAGTTTAAGAGAGATCGGAGAACGGGTAGGGCTGCATTATAGTGCGGTCGGTAATGCGATCCGACGCGTGAGAGAGAGCCCCACGAGAACAATGGCGAGGGCTCTCAGGGAGCTTGAGGCCAATTTTAAGAATCAATAGACCCTAAACCTTCTGGCTGAGCGCAGCGAAGACAGGGAGTTGACAAACCGGTCAAAGGAACTTATCTATAGGAAAGAGGCAGCTAACAATGGTTGTTTACGACCTCATCTGCAAGAAAAATCACCGCTTTGAAGGCTGGTTTCCGAGCTTCGAAGGCTTTCAGGAGCAGTCTGCCAAGAAGCTGATCTCCTGTCCCGCCTGCGGCACCACCAAGGTGGAAAAAATGCCACACGCCTGCGCGGTGCTGACCAATCGAGGAGACAAAGAAGAGAAGAAAGCGCCAGCCAAGGCCGAAAAGGCCCCGACAATTTCCCTTACCGAGGCTGAGGCTAAAGAGCTGCTCATCCGCGCGAGCCACTACGTGCGCGAGAACTTTGAGGACGTGGGTCCGCGCTTCGCTGAGGAGGCGCGGGCGATCTTTCACGGCGAGAGCGAAAAGCGATCCATCCACGGGACCTCCACTCCCCAAGAGCGCGAGCAGCTCGACGACGAAGGAATCCCTTACGTTATCCTCCCCAAACCCGATCTCGACAGCTAAGCCTGCTTTGATCCCTCATCTGTTCTTGTTCTCGTGCCCGTGATTCGTGCTCGATTTTCACTTAGCGGCGGTCTTCACCGCGGCCAGGTGTTTGATCATCTCGCTTGCTTGCATGGCGTTTCTCTCGCTGATGACCCACCGGCTTATCCACTCTTCAAAGTCCTTTTCCGAGACATTGCCACCACGGAGCCTGGCAAGCCGGGCGATGACCTCCCGGGCGAATTCCTTAAGGGACAGACTCCAGCGTTCTTCTGCCTCCTCACAAGTCCCATGTTGACTGCTCATCCAGTCAACAAAGTGGTTGCGCTTTTCACACCGGCAACAGTAAACGACCTTGTCAAGAATCTTCCTGGGTATCTCAAGGATATCCTGTTCATTGACGCCGATCTTCTCCCAAGGGCCTTCAACATCTACGCTCACGCCTACACATCGGGCACATTTTTGGTGCCGGCAATCAGGACAATAAGACAGGCGCTCTAGCTCTTTGGCCAGGATGTCGATCTTTTCTCTGCCGGGAGACTCCATACTTCCTACCTTTCGGATCCGCCTTTGACGGTGAATCGCTGGGGCATATCTTACCACAACCGCCGTAGAAATTAAGAGTGCCACTCGTCACAAATAACCGCGCTCGCGGTAAAAGCGCTCTGCGCCGGGATGGAGGGGAATGTCCAGAGGTCCCGCCTCGGTATCCCGGCAAAGGGAGGACATGGGCGGCACCTGGGCAAAATCGTACGGGATCTCCTCGTGGATACGGTCCAGGACCGAGACGAAGTGATAGGCAAGCTCATCGGGCAGGTCCGCACGCGTAATGAGCGGCCAGCCGCTGAAGTCCACGACCTCTATCCCTCCTAACAGCTCGCTCTCAAGTCTGCCGGCCGTAAGCGTGGCGCGCCGGAAGCCGTAGCGCTCAAGCTTGACCAGCGCCTTCTTTGAAAATCGCAAAAAGAGCATCCCATGCTCCAGAGCCGTCTGTCCCCAGGAATCTATTCCCTCGTCAATGACCACGTGGATCTCGCCCGAGACGATCCCCTCGCGCCGCCGGGGGTTGCTGGGCCGCACCACCGGCTCCACAGAGCCACCCCATTCGGTAAAAGATTCGAGCTTAAGGCCGTGGGCCTTGAGGAGCGCGCGTATGGCAAAGTTGACGCAATCGTTATCCGCAACGGAGACCTTGAGCGCCGGACGCTTTTCCTTGAGCTCCTCCATCGAGCGCACGCCGAGATTTCCGGAGGCGGCCACTGCCAGACGGTCCCAGGAAGGAAAGACCGCGAGCGCCCGCAGTGGATAGGAACGACGGAACGGGCCTTTTCCCAAATAGGCCATAGTGGCGATCACCGAGGGATTGATCCAGGCAATATCGAGCTTTCCTGATCCTACGAGCCTCGCCCCCTCAACCCCGCTGCACCACGCCGGGCTCACCGCAAAGGTGAAGGGATAGGGCGGCCCCGCTTCCGGAGAACTCCCGGGCAACTCCACCATCAAGCGCACGGAGCTTGTCATGAGGGTCGGCACGCTCTCATAAAGCCCGGCCAGAAGCCGCGTTGCAATCCGCGCCCGCATCAAGCTGGCGCTCATCGGCTTGACGCTTCGGTCGTCGTATGCCACAACCTCGCCTCCTCCAAAAAAATGAACAGGATACAGGTAAATCGAAAACAATCGTCTGTCAACACGTTTCCTTCTCGGAGGCGCATCTACCGGATCCGTGCTATTGACTCATGCGGCGCAGTTCTCTACTTTACCGCATGACAAAGCTGGGGCTTAACATTGGCAGTGGATGATCGTGTTGAAATAGAGGAAGGAGAGATAGGAGGCATCGCTATCCGACCCTGGTCGTCGTTGCTGATCCGAGATTTCAGCCTGATCTGGACTTCGAGCGTCATGGCCGCAATATCCGCACAGATACGAAACGTCTCCAGCCTCTATCAGGTCTACGAGCTTTCAGGCTCCTCCTTCCAGTTGGGGCTAACAGGATTTTTCCAGGCCCTCCCCCACATTACTTAGGGTTGCAGGGTTGGCTTGTAGCCAAAACGCAAGAAATTGTGGTAGGAAAATTGGGAACGTAAGAAGGAGGGAACATTAGATGGCAAAGGCCAAGGTTTTCGTGTTCGCCCCCGCAGATCCGACGGGCGAGAGTCATAAGATGCTCGAGGAGCATGGTTGCGAGCTGCTCATGGGAAAAGCCAACTGGGATACGCCGCAGGGAGACAGCGAGCTGGAGATGGCCAAAATGGCCGAGGGGTGCGATGCCCTGGTAGGAACTTCCATCCGCAGCACGCCGATTACGCAAAAAATCATGCAGAGCTCCAAAAACCTTCGCATCGTGGCCAAATACACGATCGGCGTGGACGACGTGGACGTCGACGCCGCAACAGAGCTGGGCATCCTGGTGACCCATGCCCCGACGGAATCGAACTGGGGCGGAGTGGCCGAAGGGACGATCACCGCCATGCTCACCCTGCTCAAGAAGGTCCGGGAGCGCGACCGCCATGTCAAGACCACCGCGGGATGGAGAGACATGCAGCTTCAGGGGACGTACGTTGGTTCCCGCGCATCGGACGGCTATCAGGGTATCACGCTCGGAATCATCGGCCTCGGCAGAATCGGCAGCCGCGTTGCCAAGCTCATGCGCCCGTGGGGGATGAGAATGTTAGCCTGTGACCCTTATGTACCTGACTCCAAGTTCGCCGAGTACGGGGTGCGGCGCGTGGACCTTCCCACCCTCCTCAGGGAGTCTGATGTGGTTACCCTGCACGTGGTGCTTACCAAGGAGACGCGGCACATGATCAGCAGCGCGCAACTGGCGATGATGAAGCCGACGGCGATTCTCATCAACACGTCGCGCGGGTTCTGCGTGGACGAAGCAGCTCTCATCAACGCGCTCCGAAATGAAAAGATCTCCGGGGCCGCGCTGGACGTGTTTGAGAACGAACCTTTGGCCGCGGACAGCCCGCTACGAAAAATGGGCGACAGGGTGCTGCTTTCGCCCCATATGGTCTCTTCCAACCTTGGCAGCGGCCTCAAACCCGGCGTCGCATGGGCAACCCGCTCGCTGCTCTCTGCCCTGCGCGGCGAGGTGCCCGACAATGTCTACAACAAGGAAGTCATCGCGCAGTGGCAAAGCCGCTTCGGCGGGAAGAGCGCACTATGACGAGCACGATCACGAGCAACGAACACGATCACACGAGCGAGATCCATTTTGTCGATACCACGCTGCGCGACGGAAATCAGAGTCTCTGGGCTTTGAACATGAGGACCGGGGCGATGCTCGCCATCGCAGAGCAGATGGACCAGGCGGGCTTCGAGTCCATGGAGTTTTTTGTCACCGCCATGTTCAAGAAATACGTCCGCGAGCACAAGGAGAATCCGTGGGATTGGGTGCGGCTTGGCGCAAAGCGCTTTAGCAAAACGCGGCTCCGCTGGCATGGCGGGCTCCATGGCAGCTTCGAAAAGATGCCGGATTGCATTTATAAAATCATGATCGAGCGCGCCGTCTCGTACGGCTTCACGCTTACGCGAACGTCGAACCCCTGGAATGACTTTACGGCCTTCAAGGAGGAGATCGATGGACTTAGAAAAATAGGGATGGAGACGGTCGCGAATCTCATCTATACGGTTTCTCCGCGACATACCGATGAGTATTACGCCGAGAAGGCGCGCGCTGCGGCTGCCGCCAGGCCCTACCGCGTCTGCTTCAAAGACGTAGGCGGGCTCTTGACACCGGAGCGCGCACGCACGCTTATCCCAGTGATCCAAAAGAGTATTGGCGACGTGCCCCTGGAATTCCATGCGCACTGCAACAGTGGACAAGCCCCGCTCTGCTATCTGGAAGCGATCAAGCTTGGCCTGACAACGCTCCACACAGCTATCCCGCCGCTGGCCAACGGCTCTTCCCAGCCCTCGATCTTCAATGTGGCAAAAAACGCCCGCGCTCTTGGTTACACGCCTGTGGTGGATGAGAAAGCGCTGGAGCCGGTCGAGAAGCACTTCACCAGGGTCGCCAAAAGAGAGGGCCTGCCCATAGGGAAACCGCCGGAGTACGACCACTCGCAATATCTCCACCAGGTCCCCGGAGGGATGATCTCCAATCTGCGCCACCAACTCCTTCTTGTGGGAATGGAGGACAAACTGCCGGCAACGCTGGAGGAATGCGGCCGCGTCCGGGCCGAGTGGGGCTATCCCATCATGGTGACCCCGCTTTCCCAATACGTGGGAAGCCAGGCGGCGATCAATGTAATTGTCGGAGAACGTTATAAGGAAGTCACGGATCAGACCATCCAATACGCGCTCGGGCTCTGGGGCAAAGAGGGGGGGGAGTTGATGGATCCCGACGTCAAAGACAAGATCCTGAACCGGCCGCGGGCCAGAGAGTGGGCCGGATGGCAGCCGTGCAGCCTTTCCATTCAAGAGGTGCGGCGCAAATACGGGGGACCGGACGTCTCAGACGAAGAATTGGTGCTGCGGCTATTCGCCGGGGAAGAGTCGGTAAAAGCGATGTACGCCGCCGGTCCGCCACGGGAATATCCCAACGC
Source organism: Deltaproteobacteria bacterium (assembly GCA_016193465.1). GTDB lineage: Bacteria > Desulfobacterota > Binatia > UBA9968 > UBA9968 > UBA9968. The sequence goes on along the minus strand of JACPSE010000023.1, from coordinate 23,800 downwards.
CACGCACCCCCTGGTCTGGCTGGTCCACGAGCTCACCAGGAAAAAAGAGCACACCCAGATCTACGTGCAAAAACCCGGCTTCTCGCTTATGTTAGAGAGAAAAAACGGCCTGAAACTCCTTTAGCTCCAGGGAGGACGGAAAATGAAACTATCTATAAAATCCTTAACCGTCACCATGGCCCTATTTTGGGGAGGCGCTGTCTTTTTCGTTGCCTTCTTCAACTACCTATCGCCGTCATACGGGAAGGCCTTTCTCGACATGGTGAGCTCGATCTATCCCGGATACAAATCCGTGGGCTCGTTGGGCAGCGTGGTGGTAGGAACGCTCTACGCGCTCCTAGATGGCGCGGTCGGCGGAGCCATTTTTGCCTGGCTGTACAATACGTTTGCCAGGTAGAAAAGACTCCCTTGTCGTTGACCGCAACTCGCAACTCGTGCTGAAGGCTGTGTTTTCGTCCTTCCGCCTTCATAATTCATCCTTTATTGGTGGCCTTGTCATAATGCCGCCAAATCGCGTAAAATCGATTGAAATTCCAGCTTGTCGGGATGCTAGGTAACTGGAGTTCACGGGGCAACGATGAGAGACAGTCTGCCTAAGCCTCAAGTCAAAAAGTGGCTTCGGGGCCAAAGGGTCGCCATGCGGCGGGTGGAAAGGGCAAAATTGAGCAAAAATTGAGGTCAAAAAATTGAGGGTCAGGCCTGACTATTGACTTATTTCGAAGGAAGGTTTCGGGATCAAGTCTTGGATCTTGTATTCCAAGGTTGAGGGTTCCGTCGTTATTTCCCGCCAATCTTATCTTTAATGAAGAAGCCAATAGTGAAATAAAGAACAGGCCCCGACCACCCTTCCACGTTTCGAGAATTCTCGCGGCTTGACGGTAAGGTCTTGGATCTTGCATTTCCTCCGCTAGATCATGCAACCACTCGATGCTACAAAAAGAGCAGCTTTAAGGGAGAGTCCTAAGCCTCTTGCTCTGTTCTTATACATGGTCCGTTAGACGCGGGGGGACGGATAAGATAGCCTTTCCCAGGCAGGAGGTGCATCCATGGTGGTTCTGCACGTGACTATCAAGGTAAAACCTGAGCACGTCTCGGAGTTCTTGGAAATCGTCCGCTACGACGCGGAGCATTCGGAGAAGGACGAGCCCGGCTGCCTGCGCTTCGACGTGATCCAGGACCGGGACGACCTGAACCGTTTCTATTTCTACGAGATCTACCGGGATGAGGCGGCGCTGGAGGCGCACCGGCAGACGCCCCACTTCAAGCTCTACTTCGAGAAGAGCCAGCGCTGGCTGGCCGCCCCACCCGAGCGCCGCTTCGGCAAAAACCTGGTACCCTCCGACGCCGCCTGGCGTTGACCTCCACACCTGGAAGAAAAGGAGAGGAGAACTCACATGCGCTACGAGTTGTATTACTGGCCCTCCATACAAGGACGCGGCGAGTTTGTCCGGCTTGCGCTGGAGGACGCCGGCGCGGAATACGTGGACGTAGCCCGTCTCCCCAAGCGCGGTGGCCGTGGTATTCCCGCGCTGATGCGCTTCCTGGAAAGCCGCTCGGTGGAGCACCCCCCGTTCGCGCCGCCTTTCCTGAAAGCCGGCCGCCTGGTGATCGCGCAAACCGCCAATATCCTGCTGTTTCTCGGCCCGCGCCTCGGCCTCGTGCCGAAAAACGAGGCGAGCCAGCTCTGGGCCCACCAGTTGCAACTCACGATCGCCGATTGGGTCGTCGAGGCCCACGACACCCACCATCCGATCTCAGGCGGCCTCTACTATGAGGAGCAGAAGCCTGAAGCGAAGCGGCGCGCCGCGGATTTCAGGGCCGAACGGCTGCCAAAGTTCCTTGATTACTTCGAGCAGATACTCGATCGCAATCCGAAAGGGACCGACTATCTCGTGGGCAAAGAGCTATCCTACGTCGATCTGTCGATGTTCCAGATGATCGCCGGTCTGCGCTATGCCTTTCCGCGCGCGATGGCGAGGCTGGAGCCCACACACCCGCGATTGGGCGCGCTGCACGATCGCGTTTCGGCTCGCCGCCGGATTGCCGCCTACCTCAAGTCGCAGCGGCGCTTGCCTTTCAATCAACAAGGTATCTTTCGGCATTATCCCGTGCTCGACACGTAGATCTTCAGATGACCAAAAAGGTGTCAGGAACCTTTTTACATGGTAACTCGTGCTAGGGGCCTGTGCGTCTACTTCACCTTTTGCCCGAAAAGTCCGGCGCGGTAGGCCTCCTGCCCGCTCTCGACGAATTTTCCCTCACGGTAATAGAGGACGCGAAAGTCGCGGAAAAGCTCCAGCAGCTCGTTGTGACCGAGGAGATGGGCGGGATTTCTGGGATGGCCCAGGACCCGCTGTTCGATGAGGTAGGTCTCGAAAACGATATGCCCGCCAAGCTTCAAGGCTTTCCTCACTTTGGGGATGAGAGAGCGCTGGAGGAAATTAAAATTCAGGATCAGGTCATAAGCGGCCTCAGGAAGCTCCACGGTGTCCAGGTCCGCCTGCCGGAAGATTATGGATAGCCCCTTCTCTCCCGCCGCTTTCCGGGCCTGCTCCAAGGCGACCTCAGAGATATCCACAGCCTCTACCTGGAAACCCCTCTCAGCCAAAAAGGCAGCGTTCCGCCCTTTGCCCGTGGCGATATCGAGGACCTTTCCGGGCTGAATGCGCCAGGCACTGGACGCGAAAACCTGCTGCAAGAAGGGCGAAGGGTCTCCCCGCCCACGCTTGGACGCGTGCCTTTCATCCCATATCTTTTGATCACCACCAGCCACAGAAAAATCTTATTCAAGGGTTCAATTCGTTCAGCGGTTCAAGCCGTTAAACGATTTGAACATCTCCTGATTCATCATACGGTTCTCGCCAACGTCAATACATAGACCTCTTTCGCCCCGGCGCGGAGCAGAGTGCGGCTGCACTCGTTGACGGTCGCTCCCGAGGTATAGACATCGTCTACCAGCAATATCGTCTTTGCATCAACTGGCTTTGCCGGATTCAAGGAGAAAGCGCCGCGCATATTTTTTCTCCTCTCCTCTTCGGCCAGCTGGGTTTGAGGCGGCGTCTCCCTGGATCTAACAAGGATAAATGGATCCACGGGAAGTTTCCACAAACGGCCCACTTCCCTGGCCAGGATCACCGCCTGATTAAAACCCCGCCAGCGAAGCCTCTTCGGATGAAGAGGAACAGGGATCACCAGATCCACGGGGCATCCAGATAAAAACGAGTAGCAGCCTCGAGCCATGAGCCGGCCCAGGGGTTTTCCCAAGGATACTTTGCGCCGGTACTTGAAGCGCTGCACTATCTCGCGCAGAGGATGTCCTTCGCTCTCTTCGCTGGGATAACAGGCCCAAGACCTCGCCTTCTCAAAGTAAGGCGCGTGCATTAGACAGGCCCCGCAGAGATGGTCGTCGCCGCCCGCGTCGAGAAAAGGCCGGCCGCATCTGGTGCAGAGAGGAGGGGAAACCAGACGGATCTTCGCCCAGCAGGCGTGGCAAAAATAGTCCTCATCTTTACTGATACTCTCTCTACAATAGCGGCAACGTGGCGGGTAAAGCCAATCCAACGCCTGGCTTAAACGAAGGCTAAACATACGGGCTACAGTTTTGAGTTATGAGTTTCGAATTTTGAGTTACTAAGAACTTAACACTAAAAACTCAAAACTTTTTATTCGACGATCAGAGAGCGGCCCGTCATCTCACGAGGCTGGGGGATGCCAAAAAGCTTGAGAATGGTCGCCGCAACATCGATGGCTGTGCCCGAGCGAAGTTTCCGCGACTTCAATTCTTCATCCACCAGGATCAGGGGCACCGGATTGGAGGTATGGGCCGTGTGGATATCGCCTGTGTCGTAGTCGATCATCTGCTCCGCGTTGCCATGATCGGCGGTGATGATCGCGCGACCGTTATTGCTCAGCGTCGCCTGCACGACCTTGCCGACGCATTGATCAATGACCTCGCAAGCGCGGACCGTGGCCTCGAAGTTTCCCGTGTGACCCACCATGTCGGCATTGGCGTAGTTCAGGATCACCAGCCCGTAGCGCTGTCCCTCAATCTGCTGAACGAGCGCCTCCGTGATTTCATAGGCGCTCATGGCTGGTTTGAAGTCGTAGGTGGGGACATCTTTGGCAGAAGGGATCAGGATGCGCTCTTCGAGCGGGAATGTTTTCTCCTCGCCGGCGTTGAAAAAGTAGGTGACGTGAGCATACTTTTCCGTCTCGGCAATGCGCAGTTGGCGAATCCCCTGCCCGCTGGTGACCTCGCCCAGGATATTGCTCAGCTCCCTCGGAGGAAAGGCTGCCGGCAGGCCAAATTTTTTATCGTACTCGGTCATAGTGACGAAAGAGGCAAGCGGGATCAGCCGCCTGCGGGGAAATTCCTTAAAATCTCTCTCTGTAAAGGCGCGCGTCAGTTGGCGCGCGCGGTCGGCCCTGAAATTGAAGAAGATCAGCGTATCGCCGTCGCGCACCAGCCCCTGGGGGACGCAACCCCGGATCACCGTGGGAATAACGAACTCATCTGTGACCTTTGACTCATAACTCTTTCGGATCGCCTCGATTGGAGATTTTGCCTGAACGCCGGCCCCTTCGGTGAGCGCCAGATACGCCTTCTCGGTCCTCTCCCATCTCTTATCCCGGTCCATCGCGTAATAACGGCCGCTGAGGGTTGCGACCCGGACCTCCGGGTAAACTTTGATCTTCTCTTCCAGCCCGAGCAGAAAGCGCTCGCCGCTGGTCGGCGCAGTGTCCCGGCCGTCTAAAAAGAGGTGGAGAAAGATCGGCCCTACTTTTTCTCTGCAGCCGAGATCTACCAGCGCCTCAAGGTGGCGTTGATGGCTGTGAACTCCGCCGTCGCCGAGAAGCCCAAGGAGATGGAGCCGCCCCCGTGTCTCCTTGCACGCCTTGAGCGCTTCGAGAAAAAGCGCGTTGGAAAAAAAGCTCCCGTCATCGACGGCGCGGTGGATCAACGTTAGATCCTGGTAGATCACGCGGCCGGAGCCGAGATGCATGTGGCCGACCTCGGAGTTTCCCATCTGCCCGTCGGGGAGACCGACATCCAGTCCCGAAATGGAAATAGTGGTCGAAGGGTAGCGTTGACTAAAGCCGCTCATATTGGGGGTTGCCGCCTTGGCAATGGCATTCGCCTCTTTACGGGGATGGACCCCCCAGCCGTCAAGGATAATCAGCACAACGGGGCGTTGGTCGCGCAAGATGTTTCTTCCTTTCTTCTCTGTTTAACAGGACAATCCACGCACCCGACGGATAACAGGCGGATTCTTTCTCGACCGGTCAGAGACGCTCTTCGGTCCTGATGCGAAACTGGCTGGCGAGAGCGGAATAGGGCTCGGGCAGCTCCACCCGCGGGGCATGGCTCCAAAGCCCTTCGAGGTCATAAAACTCCCGCACAGGTTGATAGAAGACATGGACAATGACGTCTGAAAAATCCATCAAGACCCATTGCCCTCGACTCGCGCCCTCGACGGAGAGGGGGAAGATTTCCATGGCGCTCAGGTTTTCTTCAATGCCTTGGGCGATGCTTTGAACCTGCCGATCGGAGCGTCCGGAGCAGATAATAAAATAGTCGGCGATGGAGGTGACCTCGCGCACCTCCATCAGGATAAGATCGTAGGCCTTTTTCTCCAGCGCGAAGCGGCTGAGGAGCAGGGCCTTTTCCCAGGAGTCAACCCCCCTCAATCTCGTCTGCTTCTCCCCCGGCGCCCTCGGTACAGGCCTATTTTTTTGATGTAGGTCTCTACCTCCAAAGGAACCAGATAGCGGATAGACCCCCCCTCCTTCAGTCGGCGCCGGATGTCTGAAGCCGAAATCGCAATGTCCGTGAGTTGTAAAAAAAAGAGTTTCGTACCGCTCTTGTGCCGATATAACTTTTTTCGGTGATCATAACAAAACTGCCTACGTACCGCAATGGGCATCCGGCTGAGCGACACCGAGTTTCCCGATCCCGGCCGCGAAGTTATGATGAAATGACAGAGAGAAAGAATCTCCTCGTAGCCCTTCCAAGAGCCGATGTCCAGGAAGGCATCGAGGCCAAGGATGAAATAGAGCGAGTTTTTTGGCCCTCGCGATTTTGCAAAACAGCGGACGGTGTCGATCGAATAGGATTTCCCAGGGCGTGAGATTTCCACCGTAGAAAGGGCAAAGCCGGGGTTTTTAGCGATCGCCAGGCGCACCATCTCGAGGCGATCCCGCGCCGGTGCGGCGGCCCCCTTTTTTTTGTGCGGCGGATTGCCGGCCGGGATAAAGAGCAGACGATCCAGGGAGAAGCCCTCCCGTACCTCCTCGGCGTTGCGCAGATGCCCCCAGTGGATCGGGTCGAAGGTGCCACCAAAAAGGCCGATCTTCATAGGGCGTCTTTACACCCTATTCTCAGGCCGATCAAAAAGGCGCCAGATGCAAGGCGCACGAAAGATCCGCGAGCGGAGGCGTACTTGGGCAGTACGTTGGAGCGAGCGGGCTGAGTGCAACGAAGCAGATGGGCTTTTTTCAGCGGCCTGTTCATTCGCGGATCTGCCCGTCCCCTAGGACGACAAACTTGGTCGTAGTTAGCTCCTCCAGTCCCATAGGGCCGAAGGCGTGGATCTTGCTCGTGCTGATCCCTATCTCGGCCCCTAAGCCCAGCTCCCCGCCATCGTTAAAGCGCGTGGAGGCATTGACTAGAACAGCCGAGGAGTTCACCCGGTCAAGGAACTCCCTGGCCTTTTGGTAGTTGGAAGTCACAATGGTTTCCGTATGCTGGGAACCGTACCGCTCGATGTGATCGATGGCGCTATCCATATCCTTAACCACGCGCACGGAAAGAATGAGGTCCAGATACTCGGTAGTCCAGTCCGCCTCGCTCGCGGCCTTCACCCCGGGTACCAACGCCCGCGTTCTCTCGCAGCCGCGAATCTCTACTCCCGCCGCCTGGAGCTTGGCCACCATCGAGGGAAGAAATGCGGGGGCGATCGCATCATGCACCAGCAGCGTCTCCATCGCATTGCACACCGCGGGGCGTTGCACCTTGGCATTCGTGCAGATGCGCTCGGCCATCTCCAGTGATGCCTCGTTATCCACATAGACATGGCAGACCCCTTTATAATGCTTGACCACGGGGACGCGGGAGTTGGCGGCGACCATGCGGATAAGTTCCTCTCCGCCGCGCGGAATGACGAGGTCAATGTAGTCTTCCAACTGAAGGATCTCCTGAACCATACCCCGATCCTTAGATTCAACTACCTGTATAGCGTCCCGCGGCACCTGAGTTTCAGCGCAGGCCCGCTGCAAGACACCACCGAGGGCGCGGTTGGAAAAATAGGCCTCGCTGCCGCCTCTAAGAATCACGGCGTTGCCCGACTTCAGGCAGAGGGCCGCAGCATCGGCGGTAACATTGGGGCGGGCCTCGTAGATCATCGCAATCACTCCGAGGGGGATACGCATCCTTCCCACTTGCAGGCCGTTGGGACGGCGCCACATCTTGACGATCTCCCGCACTGGGTCCGGCAGGCCAGCAACCTCCCTCAGCCCTTTTGCCATGCCTGCTATCCGGCTTGCGTCCAGGGCAATCCGGTCGAGCAAGGCAGAGGAAAGCCCCGCCTTCCGAGCCAGATCCAGATCTTTTTTATTTTCTTTCAAAAGGAGCTCTTTTTGCCCTTCGAGACGATCAGCCATTAGGAGCAAGGAGCGGTTTTTCTCTTCCGAGGAAAGCTGGGCGAGCCGGCGCGAAGCCTCTTTAGCTCTCTTGCCCAACAAAACTGCTTCTTCCTTCAAAGACATCTCTTACCCCCAGGCAAGAGGCATCAGGCACGCGACAGCAGTGAAAACTTTCGACTACCAGCTCTTCGCTTTTTCTGTTGCCTGTTGCCTACCGCCTATTGCCTTCCTTACAGCAGCACCAAATCATCCCGGTGGATGATTTCATCATAGGCCTTATAGCCCAAAACCTTTTCGATCTTACTTGTATGCAATCCCTTAATCTGATTCAACTCCTGGGCGCTGTAGTTGACCAAGCCCCGGGCAAACTCCCGTCCCTGAAGATCGAGACAACGAACGCATGCTCCGACATCGAAAGTGCCGCGCACCTCTTTCAGGCCTGACGGCAGAAGACTCTTCCCCTTTTGCGTCAGCGCTTCATGGGCCCCCTGATCCACCACAATCTCTCCCGTGGGTCTCAGGTTGTAGGCGATCCAGTGCTTTCGGCTCGCCAGACGGTTTTCCTCTGGCAGGATCAACGTGCCAATCTCTTCCTTCGCGTCAAAGAGCCTCGGCAGGACCCCGGAGTGTAAGCCATTGGCAATAAGCGTGGGAATCCCCGCCGCAGCCGCTTTCTCCGCCGCGCCGATCTTCGACGAGATGCCGCCGGTTCCGTAGAGGCTTCGGCTTTCACCGCTGAGCCCTCTTTTAGCCCGCTTGATATCTTCGATCAGAGAAATCAACTGGGCCTCCTCGTGAGCTCGGGGATCGCGGTCGAAGATGCCATCAACGTCGCTCAGGATCACCAGGAGATCGGTCTCGACCAGCGTCGCCACAAGCGCAGAGAGATGATCGTTGTCGCCGAATTTTATCTCCTCGACGGCGACCGTATCGTTTTCATTCACAACCGGGATGATAGAAGATTCCATTAGCGCTTGCAGGGTATGCTTCGCGTTGAGGTAGCGTTGCCGGTTGGCCAGATCTTCGTGGGTCAGGAGCACCTGGGCCACGCTTTTATTAAAGCGCGCGAAATACCTTTCGTAGAGGGCCATCAGCTTGATCTGGCCGACCGCGGCCAGGGCCTGCTTCTGCGGCACCGTTTTGGGCCTCTGGTGGATTCCAAGACGGGTCATCCCTGCGGCTACAGCCCCGGAGCTCACCACGACCAACTCCTTGCCCTGATCGTGGAGCGCGGCCAGATCGCGCACCAGTTCTTTGATCCTGCCTTCTTCGATCCCCCGGGGTGAGGAGAGGATCTGGCTGCCGATCTTCACCACCACGCGCCGCGCGCGCCGCAGAATGCGTTTCTTATAGTCCCGCTGCGACATGCCCCTCGTCCTTCGCCGCTTTCGCTTGCTCCAGCTTGACGCCCATCAATCTTTTGAGCTCCTGTAGCCCTTCGCCTGTTACTGCAGAAATAGCGCAGGCGGGACCAAAAGCAGGCGGGAGGAGCTTCTCCAGGAGCCGAAACTTTTCCCTCCCCTCCGGCAAATCCATTTTGTTCGCTACCACGATTTGCTGCCTCTCAGCCAGGGCTGTGTCAAAGAGCTCCAGCTCCCGATTGACTACGCGCCACTCGGCCAGGGGATCTTCTTCCCGGATCTGCGAGGCGTCAAGCAAATGGAGCAAAAGACTCGTCCGGCTCACGTGCTTTAAAAACCTATGCCCCAGCCCTTCGCCCCGGTGAGCCCCTTCAATGAGACCAGGGATATCAGCGATGACATAACTCTTCCCTTCGCCGTAGCTCACGACGCCCAGATAGGGAACCAGTGTGGTAAAGGGGTAGTCGGCGATTTTTGGCCGCGCCGCGGAGATCGCCGCAATCAGGGTAGATTTGCCGACATTGGGAAGACCGACAATGCCCACATCAGCCAAAAGCCTAAGCTCAATATCGAGTTCTTTCTCTTCGCCTGAAAGTCCGGGCTGAGCGTGGCGGGGACTCCGATTGGTAGAGGAGACAAAGTGGGCATTACCCTTGCCCCCCTTTCCGCCATGGGCTAGCACAACCCGCTCGCCCGTGGCCTTAAGGTCCGCAAGCAGCTCTCCCGTTGCCGCGTCTCGCATCACGGTTCCGACCGGCACAGTGATGATCCTATCCTCTCCTTTCTTGCCATACTGATCCTTTCCTCTGCCGTGTTCTCCCCTGCCGGCCCGGTACTGTTTCTGGTAGCGCAGATCGAGTAGCGTGGCTAGTTGAGCATCCGCCACAGCCACCACATCGCCCCCGTCCCCTCCATCGCCCCCATTCGGGCCGCCGCGCGGGACGAACTTTTCCCGGCGGAAGCTCACGCAACCGCGCCCGCCATCGCCCGCTTTCACCTTAATTTTCACTTCGTCGATGAACTTCATAAAGGCTAAAGTGAAAAATGCAAATTGCAAAATGGATATTGCAAACTTACTTCTAAACCTTCCCCGTTAATCTTGATTTTGCACTTTTCAATTTGCATTTTGAATTTTGCAATTAGATGTTATCATCGCCTTTCTCCAGGCAAAAAAAAAGCCCCGAAGGGGGCCTTTCCGCCAAGACAAGAAGGGGACTAAAGCGGCAATATGCTCACCCGCTTCCTCTCTCTATCGAGGCGCTCGTAACGGACTACCCCATCGATCTTGGCGAAAAGAGTATAGTCCCGGCCCATGCCAACGTTCCTTCCCGGGTGGATGCGCGTGCCGAGCTGGCGCACGAGAATATTGCCCGCGCGCACGCTTTCGCCGCCAAAGATCTTCACTCCCCGCCTCTGTCCCTGGCTGTCCCTGCCGTTTCGAGAACTTCCACCCGCTTTTTTATGAGCCATAATGTCTGCTCCTTGCTCCTACCTATCCTTGAATCTCAACGATCTTAAGCGTCGTCAGCCTCTGGCGGTGCCCACGCTGCCGGCTATAACTTTTGCGTCTTTTCTTCTTGAAGACGATGATTTTTTTGGCCAACCCCTGGCCCACAATCTCCGCAACGACTTTAACGTCGGCCAGCCTCGGGGTGCCAATTTTCGCCTCGCCGTTGCCTCCAATAAACAACACCTCGTCAAGTGTTATCTTCTCCCCCACTTGGCCCGCAAGCTTCTCTACCCGAAGCGTATCCCCCTGAGCGACGCGGTATTGCTTCCCGCCCGTCCTGATAACTGCGTACATGATTTCGTTTTCCTTAACCTATTTTTAAACCAGATTTGCCCCTCAAAGTCAACCAATACCGAAACTTGACAACACTATCCCCCTCTGCGATAGGGGTTGAAAGGCAAAACAAACCGTATGGCTTTTAAGTCTAAAGATATAAGACATTTGATGCGACAGGAACAGACAAGGGGCCGCAGAAAGCCCATACGCGATCTCGATGATGTCGAAAGAGAAAAAAGGTTTAAGCAGGACGTCCTTAGATTACTGCGAACAGCCGAGCGTAGAGAGGATTTTATTAAATATCTGAAAAAACTTACCGCCCGCTACGGGCAACAAGTCGGGTCAGAACAGTTCGAGGCGGCGCTTCGTGCTTTTGATGAGTATTGGTCACAGCGGAGGAAGCCCTTGCGCTAGCTACCTTAGCGCGCACCGATCTGTGAAACTTATCAAGCCGCTTATTACGCTCCGCAGGTGGAAGGGTTTTTAGAAAATCCCACAGAACAGTAGAGATTTTCTCGGCGGCACCTCTTAAATTGAGAGATTTCTTTTTCTTTTTAGCCTTCATGGATAATCAACTTGCTTAGCAAGCTAATTAACTATAATAAGCATAGCATTTTGTCAATCCTGTAACAACATCCCGTAACAACCTTCACTACTCTTTATTAAAACTTGACAAGGCTCCCTACCTCTGCAATACAGGAATCGAGGAGTTTCGGCTATGATGAAACGCCATTGGATCGGGACCGTAGGGGTCTTCATTCTCTCCCTGCTGGCGGGATGCGGCTATAACTCCCTCCAGGCATTAGATGAAGATGTCAAGGCCGCCTGGAGTGAAGTGCAAAACCAGTATCAGCGCCGCGCCGACTTGGTGCCTAACCTTATCGAGGTTGTCAAGGGCGCCGCGAAATTTGAGCAGGAAACGCTCACCAAAGTAGTGGAGGCGCGAAGCAAGGCCACGTCGGTCAACTTGGACGCCCAAGCCCTGAGCAACCCCGATGCCTTCAAACGCTTCGAGGAGGCCCAGAGAGAACTCTCCGGCGCGTTGGCCAGACTCCTGGTAGTGATAGAGCGCTACCCCGACCTTAAAGCCAACCAGAACTACCGCGACCTCCAGGCGCAACTGGAAGGGACTGAGAACCGCATCGCCGTGGCCCGCAAGCGCTACATCGAAAAGGTCGCCGAGTACAACAAGGGCGTGCGCTTTTTCCCCACCAATCTCACGGCCAAGTATCTCCTGGGGCTTGAGGTAAGGGAAACATTTAGTGTAGATGAAAAGCTGGCGCAGCCTCCTCCGGTCAAATTTTAGGGCGTGCTCGTGGCTCGTGCTCGTGTTGGTAGGTTTCGTATCTCAAAACTACTCTTCATTGCCCTTCTTCTCGCCTTTACAGAGTCCGCTTCCGTAAGTGCACTGGATATCCCGCCGCTCCGCGGCCGCGTCAACGATTACGCCGGTCTCATGCCTGCTGATCGAGCGCGCTCTCTGGAAAATCGCCTGGCGAGTTTTGAGAAGGCCACAGGTCACCAGATAGCGGTGCTTACGATCCCTGGCCTTCAGGGAGAGGACCTCGAAGGCTTTAGCATCCGGGTAGCCGAGAGCTGGAAGATCGGCAAGAAGGGTTTCGATAATGGCGTCATCCTTCTCATAGCGAAAAACGACCGCAAGCTCAGGATCGAGGTCGGCTACGGCCTCGAAGGAGTCCTCCCCGACGCGATTGCAAGCCGCATTATCCGTGAGGTCATTGTCCCGCGATTTCGCGCCAACGATTACGCTGGGGGCGTCGAAGCGGGGGTGGATGCCATCATGAAGGCGACCCGAGGCGAGGTGCTACCGATACCAGAGACAACCAGGTCTGTTGCAAGAAGAGACAATTTCCCCTTTGGAGCCCTCCTATTCTTCATGGACAACATGCCCGCCTTCATGGTTTTCATCATAATAACTTTGTTTCTAGCAAGGATTTTTATTGAGGCTGAAAGGCGTCGACCCCAACGCCTTCTGTGGGGAAGCGGCATTGGTGCTGCCACGGGCATCCTGGCGGGAATCTATTTAGGTGCTATAGGCGCAGGACTCGGGCTTGTGATCACGTTGCTTGTGATCGGTACCGTCCTAGGAGCCTTAGTGGCTGTTACCGAGACTCGCCCATCAGACGGGTGGAGTGGAGGCGGCAGGCGTCGGTATGGCGGCACCTTCGGAGGTGGTTTTAGCGGCGGGGGCGGTTTTAGCGGTGGAGGTGGCAGCTTCGGTGGCGGCGGGTCCTCGGGTAGCTGGTGAAACAATGAACGCAGAGACATATTTTTCAGCCGAAGAAAAAGAGCGTATCCGTCAGGCCGTCGATGGAGCAGAGCAACGGACCGCCGGTGAGATCGTGCCGATGATCGTCGGCGCTAGTGGCCGCTATGCGGAGGTGGAACTTAGCGGTGCGATGGTGGGTTTGCTTATCGGCACTGCTGCTGCATTCTTCTGGTCGGAATGGACAATAACACACGCGCAGTTGGCATGGCCAATAGTAGGTGCGGGGCTGGGGTTTATCCTCTGTTACATCCCTGCCATCAAGCGTCGCCTCATCCCTGAATACCGCATTGCTGAGGCAGTGCACATTCGTGGCCTAGCGGCGTTTACCGCTCATGGTCTCCATTACACACGGGCGCACACCGGCATCTTAATCCTTGCCTCCCTGCTGGAGCATAAAGTCGTAGTGCTAGCCGACCGCGGCATCAACGATAAGGTTCAGCCCGGCACCTGGGATGACGTAGTGCAGATTCTCACCTCCGGGCTAAAGTCAAAAAACGGCTGCGTGGCCTTTTGCGCAGCGATTGAGTGCTGCGGCGATATTCTTGCGAAGCACTTTCCGCGACAGGCTGATGACCGTGACGAATTGGCGGATAAACTCGTAACTGAAAAATAGCTTCATCAAGGCAAATCGGTGCCAACCATTGGAGTGAAACATGGCTAAACAATTCCCAAAGATAGATATTTTCACACACATCCTTCCCGATAAATACAGGAAGGCGCTCTACAAAAAGGCTCAAGGCAGCCTGTATATGGAAGGGCTGGAAAATCACCACAATGCTATCCCGGCTTTGTTTGACATAGAACTCCGGCTTAGCACGATGAAGGGGTATGAAGGGTTGAGACAGGTGTTAACCATCATATCCCCACCGTTAGAGATGGTCGCCAATCCAAGTGATGCAGTAGAATTAGCCAAAATGGCCAACGAGGAGATGGCGGGAGTGGTGGCTAAGTACCCTGATCACTTTGTAGCTGGCGTCGCCTGCCTTCCAATGAATGATATAGATGCTGCCCTGAAAGAGGCAGAAAGGGCTATAGAAGCACTAAACATGAAAGGAGTACTAATATATACGCCTTGCAATGGGAAACCACTGGATTCCCCTGAATTCTTCCCGCTCTACGAAATGATGACGAAATACGATCTGCCAATCTGGCTTCATCCCACAAGAGGTGCGGATACCCCAGATTATAAAAACGAAAGCCACTCAAAATACCGGATATTTCAAACAGTCGGCTGGCTTTACGAGACTACAGTTGCCATGATGCGACTCGTCCTGAGCGGCACCTTAGCAAGGTATCCTTCACTCAAAATCATAACCCACCATTGCGGGGCTATGGTTCCTTACTTTGCCGCAAGGCTGTGTGGTGAGCACAAAGCGCTGGAAAAGGCTGCCGGGATCAATACGGGCCTAAGCAAGCCACCGGTGGAATATTTTAAGTTGTTTTATGCCGACACCGCGCTCAGCGGCTACACACCAGGATTGATGTGCGGCTATGCCTTTTTTGGCGCTGAACATATGGTGTTTGGAAGTGATTTGCCCTTCGGGAATATTGAGCGGAAGATTGCCTCCGTGGAACAGATGGATATACCCGAGTTGCATAAACACCAAATATTTGAAGGCAATGCCAAAAGGCTCTTGCATATATAAGAGCCAGGGTTACCCATCGACCCTGAATTGAGCAAGGTAGATAAGAGGGGCACCTTACCGGTCACTCTCCACGGCAAAGTAGGTACCGGGGTCAGCCCATCATCTTTTGATCATTCTTACGTCCACGGCTGCTACCCCTTTCCCCTCCTGTCGAACGATCAGGGGATTTACTTCGAAGTCAGAGATCCAGGAGCGGTAGTTAGCAAACAGAGCAGAGAGGCCGGTGATGGCGCGAACCAGGGCTGCTATATCTCTCGGCGGCTGACCGCGGACTCCCTCTAATACCCGGTATCCTTTCAGCTCTTTCAACATCGCTAAAGCCTCTTTCTCATCAACGGGTAAGAGCCTTAGGGACACATCTTTGAGCACTTCAACAAAGATCCCCCCCAGTCCTACCATGAGAAATGGACCAAATTGCGGATCGGTGCGCGCGCCGACGATGACTTCCGTGCCTTCGACCATCTCCTGCACGAGCAGTCTGGCGCCGCGCGATTTGGCGAGCAAACGCCCTCCCTGGCTCTCCACCTCTTCAGGAGTTCTGAGCCCCAGGACAACGGCCCCGAGCTCGGTCTTGTGCACGACCTCCGGCGCGAGCAGCTTGAGAGCTATGGGAAAGCCCATCAGCTTGGCTTCCAGCCCCGCATCCGAAGAACTAGCCGCAACCGCCTGGCGCGGCAAGGTGAGACCGTGCGCCTGCGCCAAACGGTTGAGATTTTCTCCCTCCAGATCCTCAGACTTCCCCGTGGCAGGGGGTAACGGAGAGACCCCTTGCTGCCGGCGGGTGGTGTAGAATCCCAATCCCCTGAGCGCCCTGAGCGTTGCTTTGATCCCCTGTAAAAAGGGTATTCCCGCCTGGTCCTGAAAGGTCCGGCTCTCGTCCGTCAGGCTATAGGTGGAACGGGAAAAGGCGATGATGGGTTTTTCGGTCGTGGCCGCCAGAGTTGTGAAAAGGGTAGCTTCTCTCTTTTCCGGGTGACGCGGCAGCTCGCCGTGAATGGCCAGCAGATCCACTCCTTCGTCTTGAGCATGGAGGCGAACAATTTCCACGAACCCCTTCTCGTCGCCAAATCCAGCAACCCCGCACTCTAGCGGATTTTCCACCGCAAGCTCGGCAGGGATAAGCGGCCTTATCGCCTTTTGCGTGGCATCGCTCAATCGGGCGAGATCCAAGCCAACCTCCTCCAAATGGTCGAGGAGAATGCCTTTCATGCCGCCGGAGTTGACCACGATGGCGGCGCGTTGACCGCAGGGAAATCTACCGGACTGAAATGCCAGAGTGGTCTCCAGGAGATCTTCAAGCGACGGGCAGCGGACCACTCCGAAACGCTGACAGACCGCATCAAAGACCTCATCCGACCCTGCCAGGGCGCCGGTGTGGGATATCGCCTGACGCTTGGCCCGCTCCGACCGGCCGATCTTTACTGCGAGAATCGGCTTGTTCTTGGCTAACGCCTCCGCGGCGAGGGCCATAAATTCTTTTGGCCGGCGTATCCCCTCAATCATGAGGAGGATAACCTTAGTCTCAGGATCCTCAACCAAGAAAGAGAGATAATCGACCAGATCCAGACTGACCTCGTTGCCGCTTGACACCGCGTAGCTGAAGCCCAGCCCCCGTTCGCTTGCGCCCTTTACCCAGTTCCCCAGCGAGCCTCCGCTCTGGAAGATCAGCCCTGCTGGCCCACGGCGAAGATGCGGGACGGCGGTAGGAAAACTCCACAGCCCTTCACTCACGGAAAACGATCCCATGCAGTTTGGCCCGCAGCAGAGTATGCCGGTGCGATCACAAAGCTCTTGCAGGGCCCGCGCGCGTTCCTTGCTCTGAGGATCATCGCCCTCGCCGAAACCGGCGCTATAAATAGTCGCCGCCTTAGAGCCCAGCTTTGCTCCCTCTTCCAATGTCCGAAGCACTGCCTGAGTCGGAACCAGGAGTAGCAGGTGCTCGGCGGCCTCAGGCAGGGCGGCAAGGTTGGGATAACAACGCTCTTCCCAAATCTCAGCATAGTTGGGGTTTACGAGATAGATCTTTCCTCCGTAGCCTCCTCTTTTGAGATTGCGAAAGATAAGGTTGGCCCAGCGTCCTTTAGGCGACGCGCCCACCATCGCTAACGAGCGGGCGTGGAGGAGAGGCTCCACCGGCCGCAGATTTTCTAGTTCAGTTTGCATAGTATTGTCCTTAGGGTGCGAACCTCAGGGCTCCCGAGGGCCGTAAGCTCTCCCTTATCAAAAATTTACATTTTGCCCCGTCAGGCCCCGCTTTTAGCTTTTTCTGGAAAAGCCGGGCCGTTCGACCGGCAATCTAGTTGTTTTTGACATTTCCTGTCAAGGCCGGGCTGGTTGAATGTTCAGCAAAATTCTTGTACCCTGCCGACATTTACGCCCATGAGCATTACGCGATCACTTTTCCGCGCTCTTTTTTTGTTCTCGGTCTGGATCTTATCCGGCTGCCTGGGCGCCGTCCCGCCGTCAAACCTAAGAACGGAACCACCCGATCACTCTGACAACAAGCCTGAACAGGGTCTCGACATGGCCTTGCCCCGCGCTCTTCTGGACAAGCACGCAGAAAAGCAAGATCCCTTCACGCCCCTTCCAGAAGCGAAGATCGCGCAGAAAGAAGAAGAGAAAGTCGAAGAAAAAAAAGAAAGCCCGGAGAAAACAGCAAAAGCCCAGAAGGAGCCGCCCACAGCGCTCCAGGAAGCCCCTGGGCCTAAGGCAGACGACCAGTTGCTGGGTTTATGGCAGAAGGATATCGACCGGGCGATGCAGCAACCGCCGGGACGGCGCAAAATCCAGTTCTCCATCCCCGTAGTGGAGAACGATCGGGTGCGTTACTTCGTGAATTATTTTTGCGGGAAAAAAAGAGGTTTTTTTGAAACCGCGTTGGCGCGCTCCGGCAGGTACATCTCCATGATGGCGGCGATCCTCCAGGAGGAGGGCCTGCCCCAGGATCTCGTTTATCTCTCCTTGATAGAAAGCGGATTCTCCCCGCATGCCTTCTCCAGAGCGAAGGCAGTAGGTCCCTGGCAGTTCATCCGCGGCACGGGACTCCGCTACGGATTAAAGATTACCGGCTGGGTGGACGAACGGAGAGATCCGGTCAAGTCCACGCGCGCAGCCGCGGCCTACCTCAAAGATCTCCATCTCCAGTTCGGGGAGTGGTTTCTGGCTGCGGCGGCTTATAACGCCGGCGAGCGAAAAGTGGAACAAGCGATGCATCGCTCGCGGACAGATGACTTCTGGCGTCTGAGTCAAAAGACATATCTGAAAAGCGAGACGCGCAACTATGTCCCCAAGTTCATTGCTGCCGCCCTTATTGCCAGCATGCCTGAGAAGTACGGGTTTGGGGATATCGCCTACGAGCCGCCGATGGAGTATGACGAGGTGACGATCGAAAGACCGCTGCGGCTTGAGACGATCGCGAAACTGGCCGAGACTACGGTGAAGGCGATCAAAGAATTGAACCCGGCCCTGCTGCGAAGCGTCACCCCGCCTGATCAAGGCGGATTCGCGCTGCGGCTTCCGGCCGGAAGCGGGAGGGCGTTTACTCAGGCCTACGAACTCCTGCCGGACTCCGCCAAACCGAAAGTGATCACGCACAAGGTCAGAAAAGGGGAAACCCTCCTAGGCATTGCCAAAACTTACCGCCAAAAGGTGAGTCAATTGATGGAATTAAACGGCCTGCGGAATCGGCAGATCCGCGTGGGACAGGATCTGATCATTACGCTCGATGGGGCCCTGAAAAAGCGGTGAGGCGGGCTTTCTATTTCCTCATTGCGATCGGCACGTAGTCCCGCTTCCCAGCTCCTTTGTAGACCTGCCTCGGGCGCGCGATCTTCTGCTCGGCGTCCAGCAACATCTCCTCCCATTGGGCGATCCAGCCGGAGGTGCGGGGGATGGCAAAGAGAACCGGGAACATATCCATCGCAAGCCCGATCGACTGGTAAATCAGGCCGGAGTAAAAATCGACGTTGGGATAGAGTTTGCGTTTGATGAAATAGTCATCCTCCAAAGCGATGCGCTCCAACTCAAGGGCGATATCTAAAAGGGGATTGCGCCCGGTCACTGCAAAGACGTTGTCAGCGACTTGCTTAATAATTTTTGCCCTCGGATCGTAGTTCTTATAAACCCGGTGGCCGAAGCCCATCAGCATCACCTTGCCATGGCCCTCCTTAACCTGCTTAATGAATTCCGGGACCTTGTCCTTGGAACCGATTTGCATCAGCATTCGGAGCACGGCTTCATTCGCCCCGCCATGCAGCGGGCCATAGAGCGCCGCGGCCGCCGCCGCGACCGCGCAATAGGGATCCACGTGTGAGCTGCCGACGCCGCGCATAGCATTGGTGCTGCAGTTCTGCTCATGGTCCGCATGGAGGATGAAGAGAACGTCAAGGGCCTTTTCGATAACCGGATTCGGCTTGTACTTGAGCTCGGTCATCTTGAACATCATGTTGAGGAAATTCCCAGTATAGCTAAGGTCGTTATCCGGATAGGAATACGGCATACCAACGCTGTGACGATAGGCGAAGCCAGCCAACGTCGGCATCTTGGCAATAAGCCGGTGGGTCTGTTTTGTGCGCGACCCCGGATCGAATATATTTTTGGCGTCGGTGTAGAAGGTCGATAACGCCCCGACTGCGCTGACCAGCATCCCCATAGGGTGGGCATCGTAATGAAAGCCATCGATAAATTTCTTGATATTCTCATGCAGGATGGAATGGTGGGTGACATTGCGGCTCCACTCATCCAACTGGGCTTTGGTAGGCAGCTCGCCATACAAGATCAGGTAGGCGGTCTCCAGGTAAGTGCTTTTTTCGGCCAGTTGCTCGATGGGATAGCCGCGGTAGCGCAGGATTCCTATATCGCCGTCAATATAGGTGATCTTGCTTTGGCAGGAAGCTGTGTTCATGAATGCAGGATCATAGCTCATCAGACCAAAATCATCTTCCGAAACCCTGATCTGGCGTAGATCGTTGGCGTTAATCGCCCCGTCGCGGATAGGGATCTCGTATTTTTTGCCCGTTCGGTTGTCGGTAATGGTAAGCGTTTCTGAATTCATAGTGGCTACCTTCCTTATCCTGCTCAGTTGTTAAATACCTTCCCTTTTAGACCATCCTTGCCTAGCGGTCAACCCGTGCCGGACCAGGTAGAATCTCATATGGTAGAGTTCTTAATAGACTGTTGCAAAACGTCAGTGATGATATAGTATGCCGTCCGGTAACTTGCAAATCTCATAGTTGGTGACACTCGGGCTTTCGTGATTGAGTTCCAGAGCGTAAACAAATGGTACGGATCGCTCCATGTCCTAAGGGGGATCAACCTCAGGATCGAGAAGGGGGAGGTGGTGGTGGTTTGCGGCCCGAGCGGCAGCGGCAAGAGCACCCTGATCCGCTGCATTAACCGGTTAGAACCGATCCAATCCGGCGAAATCCTGATTGATGGGAAGCGTCTCTCAGATCCCTCTTTAGACCTCACGGCGCTGCGCGCCGAGATCGGCTTCGTCTTTCAGCAGTTCAATCTTTACCCCCACTTATCGGCAATGGAAAACATCGTCCTGGCGCCGATGAAGGCAAGAAAAATATCGCGGCCAGAAGCGGAAGAGATCGCCACGCGGCTCCTGGAGCGGGTGGGAATCCCGGACAAGGCTGCTTCCTACCCCGCCAATCTCTCCGGCGGACAGCAGCAGCGCGTCGCGATTGCGCGGGCGCTGGCCATGCAGCCAAAGATCATGCTTTTCGACGAGCCCACTTCGGCCCTCGATCCCGAGATGATCAATGAGGTGCTGGAGGTCATGAGCGATCTTGCCGGGGAAGGGATGACCATGGCGGTGGTCACGCACGAGATGGGTTTCGCCCGGCGCGTGGCGCACCGGATACTGTTCATGGACGAAGGGCAGATTATCGAAGAGGGGAGCCCTCAAACCTTCTTCGAGAATCCAAGCTCGCCGCGGACAAAACAGTTCCTGAGCAAGATTCTTTCCCATTAAACTTTATGGGATGAGGAGTCGAAGAGTTGAGAGAGAAACTTTGCAATTCCCGAAGGTGATAGGAGGGAACGATGAAAAAAATGCTGACGCTATTGGTGGCCATAGCTCTCGGCGCCGTGACTCCGGCTATGGCTGAGACCACGCTAGAAAAGATTGCCAGAACCGGGGTCCTCACCATAGGTGCTCGGACCGGCTCTCCGCCTTTCGCTTTCGTTGACGCCCAGAACCAATGGGTAGGGTTCTCTATCGACCTGGTTGAGCAGCTCATTCTTCCAACCCTATCGAAGAAGGTTGGAAAGCCTGTGAAACTGGAGAAGAAGGAGTCCACCCCGCCAACGCGGATTCCGCTCCTAGCCTCAAACGCCGTTGATCTCATCGCAGAGACGATGACCGACACCAGAAGCCGGCGCGACAGTGTGGACTTCAGCCTTACCTTCTTCGTGACCGGCGCTCAGTTCCTGGTGAAGAAAGGGAGCCCCATCAAAGGAATCAAGAGCATCGCCGGCAGGCGCGTGGCGGCCCAGCAAGGCTCCACCAACGCCAGGATCATACGCGAGCAGGCGCCCAAGGCTCAGCTCCGCGAGTTCCCGGATCAGCCGGCCGCCTTCCAGGCGCTCGCGCAGGGACAGGTGGACACCTACACGAACGACGGCATTCAGCTTGCCGGCCTCAAAGCCAAGGCGCCGAATCCGCGCGGCTGGGAGATCGTGGGAGACTTCTATTCCTACGAGCCTTACGGGATGGCGCTTAGAAAGGGCGATGCTGATTTTCGCGGGGTCGTCAACAACGGTCTCATGGAAGGAATTGACTCCGGCAAGTTTTTTGATATCTACGAGAAATGGTTCGGACCCAAAGGGGAGCTTCCCTATCCCATGTCGCCGGACATAAAAAAATTTATGATCTATCAGGCCGTGCCGAAATAAAAACCAAGGCAATAGGCATGAGGCACCAGGCAACAGTGAGACGACTCGCTTTTGTATACTTTGGACTATTGCCTGTTGCCTATCGCCTGGTGCCTGTTTTTTTAAATGACTTACCAGTTTGATTGGTCCGTTCTCTGGACAGGGCAGTCGGGTGAGTGGCTGCTGCAGGGAATCCTCACGACGCTCGGGATCTCGACCCTGGCCTGGCTGCTCGCGGCGGCGCTGGGGACTGTCTCGGGCGCGCTACGCACTGTGCCTTTCGCGCCGCTGCGAGCACTGGCGACCTGCTATGTCGAGTTTTTCCGGAACGTGCCCTTGCTGGTCTGGATGTTTTTCTGGTACTTTGCGGTCCCTCCCCTCTTACCCGGGCCGCTCCAGGATTGGCTTTTTAACCACGGCGCCGAGTTCTGGGCCGGCATGTTCGCCCTTGGCGTTTATCATGGCGCCCGATTCTCGGAAATGATCCGCTCGGGAATCCAGTCCATTCCCAAGACCCAGTTTGAAGCTGCACTTTCGACGGGACTCACAACGGCGCAAACTTACCGCTTCGTCATCATCCCCATCGCGCTCAGGCTGATCATCCCGCCAATCGCCAACGAGTCGTTAAACCTCCTAAAGAACTCGTCAGTGGCGCTCACGATCAGCGTTACCGAACTGACCTTCCAGACGCGCCAGATCGAGACTTATACCGCCAGGGCATTCGAAGCTCTGACTGCGGGAACGGTGATCTACCTGGCCCTCTGTCTGGGCATCGCCACACTGATGACTAAAATCGAGCGACGCTTTGCCTTGCCTGGAATGATTGGCAGGGTCGCAAGCGCGGAGCACTAGGAAAGCATGAAGGATGAAGGCGGAAGGATGAAAGTGAGAGGGCCTGCCGACCAAGCCGAAAACACCGAGAGTGAACGGTTCGAAATAAGCAGCGGCCCATTGCTTTCGGCGCGAGAGGTAGGTCCGCGAACGACTGCCCTCGGTCGCGGTAGCTTGTTCCCTAGGTCGATGAACAAGTCAGGCTAGTTAGAATGGATTTCACCGTCGTAGCGAAAAACATCGATTTTCTCATTCTCCAGGGGCTTCTCGGCTTCGGCAACTTCGTCGGAGGCACATTCAGGCTGGCGATTCCAGCCATAGTCCTCGGTTTTATTTTGGGAATCTTTATCGGCCTGGCAAGGCTGGCGCGCACTCCTTGGATCCGGATTCCAGCGATGGTTTACGTGGAGTTTTTCCGCGGCGTGCCGCTTGTCATGGTAATCTTCTGGTTCTGGTTTATTATTCCGCTCTTGCTCCGAGTGCCGTTGCCCGAGTACGGCGTGGCGCTTACCGCTTTCGTGGTCTTTGAAGCGGCTTATCTTGGAGAGATCGTCCGGGCGGGGATTCAATCGGTGGCGCGGGGACAAGCGGAGGCCGCGATGTCCACAGGCCTTACCCCGGCTCAGACCATGGGTTACGTAATCCTGCCCCAGGCTTTGAGAAACATGATCCCGGCGCTGGTAACGCAGTTTATCGTGCTCTTCAAGGATACTTCTCTAGCCTCAATCATCGGCTACGTCGACCTCACCAAGGCCGCTGAGATCGTGAACAACCGCGAGATCAGACCTTTCGAGCTCTACCTTTTTATCGCCGTCGTCTACTGGCTCTGCACTTACTCCATGTCCCGCTACGCCCGCTATTTAGAGCGGCGGCTTACGCCTGGTTAAGTTATGAAGATTTCCCGACACGCCTGGAACAAGTGGTATATGTCTTACAAGATGACGAGTCTTTTGTGATTACTGCCTACCCGTTGAGTCAGGCTCACTGGAGGAAGTAAAAATGAAAGTCCGCTATGACAAGAAAACTGATGCCGCCTTTATTCGGTTTTCCTCAAAGCGTCCTGTCGGAGGCGTGGAGGTAAAAGAGGGCGTTATTCTTCATGTAACCGATGAAGATAAGATCGTCGCCTTGGAGATTCTGGACGCCAGCCAGCGGCTGCCGCTGAAGAATCTATTCAAACTCCAGGTTTCAAAAAGAGATAGGTCAGAAGAGATAGGGCAAAGAGATAGGGGTCAGACTTCTATGTCTTGACTGTTTGATCTTTGTCTGTTAGAAGTTCTGCCTATGGCTCGTCGTCCACGATTGTTCGCTCCCGCTCTGCTCTACCATGTCATTGTTCGAGGAAACCAAAGACAGAAAACCT
>JACPSE010000056.1 GCA_016193465.1 Deltaproteobacteria bacterium | reverse complement strand
GATAGCGGCTTGAATGTCCTGCCGGCTAAGACGTGGGTAGGCATCGAGCAAATCAGCCTCGGCGGCTCCCTCGCTGAGTTTACGCAGGATCAACTCGACCGGAATCCGAGTTCCCCGGATCACCGGTTTCCCCAGCATCACCTTGGGGTTGATCTCAATTCGATCGGTAATCGTCATTGTCATCTCCTTAATAGACGCCTATTTTGGCATTGCCAGCAGCATAGCATCCAGCAGCCGCTTTTCTTCGCTGCCCCTAGGATACAACGCCGAGAGGGCATTCGCCAAGCGGAAAAAACCCGGGCTACGGTCCTGCGAGGCGTGAGAAAAAACTACCGCCGGCCGCCTGTCGCCTCATGCCTAAGGTGAAAGTTGGGAGTGATAGGTGAAATACAAGATCCAAGACCTGACCCCCCCCTCCTCGTGACCCAGCGCTTGAGCTTCTGAGACCTTAGGAACCTAAGCCTCTGAGACCCTTGACAACTAAGTCGCTAGGTGATATTAAAACACCAATAGGAGTTGAACTGGTGCCTCGGTCGAAGACCACAAGCAGGACAAAAGAATTGGGCTCGCCTCGTGCGGATACGGCTTCGGAGGGTCAAGGTAGAGGCGTATACAAGAGGAAGGACGGCCGTGAGCTGCGGCGGGTGGCGATTTACCTTCCCGTAGAGTTGGCACGTGCTCTGATGGTGCGTTGTGCGGAGCAAGATAACGACCTCAGTTACGTGGTGGCTGAAGCAGTGGAAAAATATTTGCGACCAGATTAGCTGCGGCGACGACGATCAGGCGGAGATTATTGTCATGTCTAGGGATCAGTTGAAGAGGCGCAGCGAGGAGGAACAGGTCGGGTCCTGGAAGCTGAACATGGTTCACAACACCGAATGTCTGGGCGCGCTGCGTCAAATTCCGTCCGATGTAATCGACATCTGCGTAACGTCTCCTCCCTATTGGGGGCAAAGAGGCTCGTACGGTCTCGGTTCTGAAGCTGATCCTCGCGATTATATTAGGAATCTCGTCATGATTTTGGCCGAGGTGCTACGCTGCCTGAAACCGTTGGGAACCCTCTGGCTTAACCTGGGGGATTCGTACAACACGCCGATTAACTGGCGCGAATCGGACTACCATTACAGCTCGCTAGGAAAAGATGGTAATGGCCTCTCTCCGGACAACTCGGCCTACACGAAAAACCGTGGGCGGAGACGACCTTACTTGTCTGAGAAGGTCGGTTGGCTAAAATATGGCAACCTGCTCGGAATCCCGTACAGGGTGGTTCTGGCTCTAACCGATCTGGGATTCTTATTTAGGGGAGAGGTAATCTGGGAGAAATCGCGACCGTTGCCCGAGGGCATATGTAGGAGACCGCACCGACGTCATGAAGGAATATACATCCTTGCGAAAGACGAGCGACATTCTTTCCGCACCAAACCGCCAGTTGGCTCTGTGTGGCAACTGCGGCAGGCTCCAAATATGACTCCTCACTGCTCTACCTTTCCGCTCGATCTCCCTCTCAAGTGCATCGAAGCAGCCGCAGTCCAGCCTCCTGCTATAGTTTTAGACCCGTTTATGGGTAGTGGCACAACAGGAAGAGCAGCCCTAATGCTTAACCATCGTTTCCTAGGTTTTGAAATTGATCCTGCGGTTTGCGCCATCGCGGAAAAGTACATCTTTAGTCCGACGGATATCTCTCTACCACTTTCATGAACTGGCGCTACGCCAGCGACCCACTATAAAATCAACTAAAGCATCGGGCTGGCGCTCTGATAAGGACAGCGTATAGATTCTTTTTCCAGACGGTGTCCGAGGGGCACTAGGAGGTGTCCGGAGATTGAACGAGAACAAGGCATCGAACTGCCCGTCCTCCTCAATATAAGCTCGCTTTGGCCTTGCCTTCTCAATTTCGAAGCTGCGACCTCCTAGCTCGCCATAATTAACGCCATCTCCGTGTGGTGGCGGAAAACTTTTCACGTCCATCGTTAGCGCAACAGATAGCAACCTTCGCTGCATGAAGGCGAGACTCGCTGGGACATCATCTTGGATGCGTTCGGCAATGCTCGACTTTGCGTGGGCCGCTCCGAAGACGTGCCACCCCGCTTGCCTTAGGCCCTCCAGAAAAATGTCTACCTTTGATGCCTTGACCGGAACGCCCAAGCTAGAGAGAAGCTGCGCTGCCTCCGGTGCAGGTAAGATTCTGGCTCGGACGCCGTAAGGTTCGAGACGAGGTATGTATATCTCCACGAGCGCCCGTTCGAGAGCAAAACCAGAAACCCTCTTCCACCTTTGATCATTGAAACCTCGGCTGGTCAGGTGCCGATAGATCACATGGTGCCACAAGTCACTCGGGTTAGCATTGGGGCACAGTTCAACAGCAAACACGAGTGCCTTGGCAACAGCGTTGGAGACTTGTTTCTCCTTGGCCAGTAAAGTATCAATAGTCGTGTGTACTTGACGACGTTGGTTTGTCGTAATGTTTTCGATCTCAACCCAGACGGAGGGGACGCTCGGTTGGCTTGATTTTACCTCTATTCTAGTCACTATAATAACCTTCGCGTGACGCCGTTTTATCGGCAAGGATAGGCCGTGTCAAGCGTTGACCGGTCGGGGACATAGGTAACAGATGTGCCGGACATATGGGTAACATTCTCGTGGATCATCCGAACGTGGCGGAGGCGGCCGTGATCGGCAAGCAGCACGAGATCAAGGGTCAGGCGATCTGCGCCTTTGTCTCTTTGAAGGCGGAGGTTCAAAATTCGCCCGCTCTGGCAGACGAGCTGAAGGGCCATGTGGCGAAGAAGGTTGGTCCGATCGCCCGGCCCGCCGAGATCCTCTTTGCCGTGGAACTTCCCAAGACGCGCAGCGGCAAGATCATGCGCCGTCTACTGCGCGACATCGCCGACGGTCGCGCCTTGGGAGACACGACGACGCTGGCCAACCCAGAGGTGGTAGAGATCATACGGAGGATGGTGCAAACGGAAAAGGCTGCACGCGGGGTGAAAAAGGTGTCAGGAACCTTTTTCTAAATTCTCAAACCCATCCTTCACAACTATCATAGCCCTGCAATCATCCTCGTTGTACTGAAGAACTTTATCCAACCCCTCACCATTGCCACCGGCAAGAACCTGTTTGAACCACATCATCGCGCTTTTCATCGCATCCACCTCGGATGCATCTTGGGTCCATTTAAATCCAAAGTAGGGTGCGACAACCTTGATGCTCCACCCTGGAGTCGGCAAAACATAGGAGGCTTGGGCTGCAGCACAGAGGTCTTCGAGATAAGGCAACACTAGAGACTCATACAAGGCGGTCATGCCATGTCGATCACACGCCTTCTTTAGTTGAGTCTTTTCGTAGTGATGCCAGTGGTACAAACGATAGGGGCGACTTTCGGATCGAAGATAGTCCAAGAACCCTTCTAAGGTTCTTCTTTCCTCATCGGGTTTCTTCGCGAGATGGGCAGTATAGGGTTGCTCGATTCCGTTACCTCTGGGTATGAGGCCTATAAGATAGATACAGTTCCAAGCGGGATCATCCTGGAACAATTCTCCAGATCCTTCGAGATCTAAGAAAATTTCCAGTTCCGGGCGATGGTCGGCAGGTTCCCAATTACCCACCTTAATGGGCTGGCAAGTTACCTGGGCCTTCGCCGAGTTCAAAATCTGAGTTGTCTTTTTCGGCCCTACACCAGGAATACTCTTCAAAGTTTTAGGGTCGAGCCTCACAAGATCTTCTAAGGTGTAGACACCTGTCTCCCGTAATTTGTTTGCGAGGACAGGACCAACATTCCACGTGAGCGTAATGTCACCCTGCTCTTTGGCAATCTTATTTTGAAGAGTGCTCCAGTTAGATCGGCAATTGTAGATGGGCGGTGGCGGCGTGCCGCGAGCAACAATGTCCCGTGCGAGTTGGATTGCCTCTTCTATCCGGGACTCATCATAGGGGATTACGAATTCCTCGTTGAGACGCGAAACTACTTTGCACTCACTCTCGAGGCCGTATTCCTTTTTGAGCATGTAGGCATAAGCAAGTGCTTGAATCTCATGAGCCGCCTCGGGAGTCCCAGCTAATTTGTATTCTTCAATAGAGCATCGCCCCTCGTTGACCATCAGGACGTCGGGCCGGGCGTGAATGGCAAGCCTACCGGACTGAAGAGCCCCGCCATAGATGGTCGAGCCGGCTGTCTTGAGCAAGTTTGCGGTTTGTTGGACAGCCGATCTGAATTCCGTCTCTTTCAGGTCTACAAAAGACGGGTGTCTCTTTAAAAGGAGCTCTCTTTCGACCCGCAACCCCTGTTCTTTCAGAAACAGGTCGAAATCATCAATAGGGTCTCTAAGTTTCTGGTCCCCATGATGATTGTGCCAAAGCCCAAAGGGATCGGACATGGCTAGAGATATATCAGAGGCCGATAGTATCATGAAGGAAGACTAGGTTAACGATTGAGATAGAGCAAGCTCCAGACTTGGGATCGAATTTCCGGTAAGTTTATCAGCACCCTCCCAAAACCTCTTTCGATATCGTTATGATTCCCTGACATCCCTCCCAAAACCTCTTTCGATATCGTTATGATTCCCTGACATATAACCTTAGGTTCACCAGTGCGATATGCTGTGCGGACGCAGGTGCGAAATGGGCCGATTTTACTACGAATTTGGGCGGGAGCAAACGAAAAAAAAGGGTGGAATGACTCTAACAGAAACTTGTGATATCTTCGCGGCATGTTTTTGGATCAAATAGTGGGGCATGTCCGTGAGGAGGTCGGGCTGAGAAGGCTGAAAACGCCTCCCTCGGCTCTTCGGGACCGTCCTGTGTTTCACGTTCCATGCAGGGGATTTGCCGAGAGCCTGAAGGGCGGCACGCGCAGGATTATCGCTGAGATAAAGCGGGCTTCGCCCTCCCAGGGGCTTATTTGCAAAGAGTTCGATGCCGTGAAGATTGCGCGGGACTTCTCCTTGAATGGGGCGTCCGCCCTGTCGGTCCTCACGGAGGAACGCTTCTTTCAAGGAAGCCTCTCGTATCTGGAGCGCATTAGAGAGGAGGTTCCCTTGCCCCTTCTGCGCAAGGACTTCATCTTGGATGAATACCAACTGCTGGAGGCGAAGAGTTTCGGCGCCGACGCGGTCTTGTTGATCGTTGCGCTGCTCGATCCTGGTCTGCTTCAAAGGCTTAAGGATCAGGCTAGCTCTCTCTCCCTGGATGCGCTGGTAGAGGTCCACACCGAAGCCGAGCTGGAACGTGCCCTCAAAGTTGGGGCGAGTTTGATCGGGATCAACAATCGAGACCTCAGGACCTTCGAGGTGAGATTGGAGACTACAGAGCGGTTGTTGCCAAGGGTTCCTGCCGGGGTTCTGGTGGTTTGCGAAAGCGGAATAGATAGCCCGGAACGCATGGGACAGATGGAAACCTTGGGAGTCCATGTTTTTTTAGTGGGCGAGGCCTTGATGCGGGCGCCGGATCCGGGAGCCAAGCTCAAGGAGCTTTTAGCGTGACTCGTGCTCGTGTCTCGTGATCGTGATTGAGGATAGACGCGATTTTCGAGCACGAGCACGATTGACGAGCACGATATGGTCAAGGTTAAAGTTTGCGGCATAACGGACCTGGAGGATGCTCTGAAGGCCATCGAGTTCGGCGCCGATTTCCTGGGTTTTAACTTTTACCCTCCCAGCCCGCGCTACGTCGCTCCCGAGAGGGCCCGGCAGATCCTGGCAGAGCTTCCTGCGTCGGTCGGTAACGTCGCCCTCTTCGTCAACGAGCCAAAGGAGAAGGTCCGGGAAATCGTTCGCTATGGCTCTTTTCCTGGAGGGAGGCAAGCCTTTTACGGCCTCCAGTTTCACGGTGAGGAAGAGCCGGAATATTGTCGCGGGTGGGAATTGAAAGTCATCAAGGCCTTTCGCATCAAGGCCCAGGAATCTCTGAATGGCATCAACGATTTTCCGGCGGATCTTTATCTCCTCGACTCTTGGGCTCCCGGATATGGCGGCTCAGGCGCCCCTTTTCCGTGGAGCTGGCTCGAAGGATTGAGAGCCGACAGGTTAGTGCTTGCGGGAGGGCTGGGTCCTGAAAATGTTCAGGAGGCGATCCGGCGCGTTCGCCCTTACGGGGTAGATGTTTGCACCGGAGTGGAGGCGCGACCGGGAATCAAAGATCATGAAAAACTCAAAGCATTTATTCTCGCTGCGAAGGGCGCCTGATAAGCAGGGCCACTTCGGCATTTACGGAGGTCGGTATGTTTCAGAAACGCTCATGCCGGCTTTGATCGAGTTGGAAAAGGCCTACGGAGAAGTCCGGCGCGATCCCTCCTTTCGCCGCGAGTTTCGTCACTACCTGCACGAATATGCCGGCAGAGAAACGCCGCTCTATCTCGCCGAGCGACTCACGCAGAGGTTGGGCGGCGCCAGGATTTATCTCAAGCGGGAAGATCTCTGCCACACCGGCGCCCACAAGATCAACAACACCTTGGGTCAGGCCCTGCTCGCGCGCCGGATGGGGAAGCGCAGAATCATCGCGGAGACCGGCGCTGGCCAGCATGGGGTGGCTACAGCGACGGTGGCCGCGAGATTTGGTCTGGTGTGTGAGATCTTCATGGGGAAGGAAGATGTGGAACGTCAGGCGCTCAACGTCTTTCGCATGAAGCTCCTCGGGGCGAAAGTAAGGGTCGTGGAATCCGGCAGCCAGACGCTCAAAGATGCGATGAACGAAGCCCTCAGGGACTGGGTGACTTACGTGCGCACTACCTACTATCTCATCGGCTCCGTCGCTGGTCCCCATCCCTATCCCATGATGGTGCGTGACTTTCAATCCGTTATTGGCCGGGAGGCAAGAAGGCAGCTTTTGGCGCGGGAGGGGCGGCTGCCGGATTATCTGGTTGCCTGCGTCGGAGGTGGAAGCAACTCTATGGGTCTCTTTTATCCATTTCTCAAAGATAAAGGGGTCAAGATGGTGGGAGTGGAAGCGGCAGGCTTGGGTCTCAGGAGCGGCCGGCACGCAGCGTCGATTCTGGGAGGGAAGGTCGGCGTGCTCCACGGCAGCAAGAGCTATCTCCTGCAAGACAGACTCGGACAGATCCGCCACACCCACTCCATTGCCGCGGGTCTGGATTATCCAGGGGTAGGACCGGAGCTGAGTTATCTGCGCGACCGAGGCAGGGTGCGTTTTGTCTCCGCTACTGACCGCGAAGCGGCAGATGCCCTCCAGATGCTGGCGGAGGTGGAAGGGATTATCCCGGCGTTGGAAAGCGCCCATGCAGTTGCAGCGGTGGTTCGGCTGGCCCCTCGTTTGCGAAGGAACCAAGCCATCGTAGTCAACCTTTCAGGACGGGGAGACAAGGACATGAGCACGGTAGGGGAGTACCTGGGGGTAAAACTCTGATCGTCTCTCGTGCTCGGAACGAACACGAATCACGAACACGAGCCACGAAAATGAATCGTATTGACGAAAAATTTTCCGCGCTCAGAGGACAGGGCGAAAAAGCCCTGATTCCCTTTGTGACTGCCGGCGATCCGGATCTCGACACCACGTTCGAGGTCTTGCGTGTGCTGGAGCGCAGCGGCGCGGACCTGATCGAATTGGGGGTTCCTTTCTCGGATCCGATGGCGGATGGACCTACGATTCAGCGGGCCTCGGAGCGCGCCTTGCAAAAGGGGACTTCGCTCCCGCGCATCTTACGGATGGTTCGTGAGTTTCGCCGCCACTCGGAGATACCTTTGATCCTCTTTGGTTATTACAATCCTTTTTTCCGCTATGGACTCAGCCATTTTACTAAGGAGGCCACGGAAGCGGGCATTGATGGCATCCTGTGCGTCGATCTCCCGCCGGAAGAGAGCGGAGAATTAAAAGCGTGGACTGACGCGCGCGGGTTGGATATCATATTTCTCTTGGCGCCGACTAGCGATGTCGGGCGTATCAGGCTGGTGGCGCGTCAAGGTCGCGGGTTTGTTTATTATGTTTCAGTTACCGGGGTAACGGGGGCGCGCAATCGCTTTGAGGATCGCCTGCACACCCAGGTGGCACGGGTGCGGCGCTATACTTCGCTTCCTGTCGGCGTTGGTTTTGGCATCTCGACGCCCGGGCAGGCCGCCTGGATCGCCTCTTTTGCCGACGCCGCGGTCGTGGGTAGCGCCTTGATTGAGGTTATGGAAAGAGCAAGCAACAAACGGGAGAAGGTGAGTCGAGCAGGTCAATTTGTCGCGCGGCTGAAGCGGGCAATGAACAGAGTTGGGAAAAAGGCGATAGGCAGCAGGCATTAGGCTCCCGATGGCATCTTACTCGGAAACGCTAAACTATATTTTTAATCTACGCGGAGGAGAGATCGATCTCCGCCTTGATCGCGTAGAGAGGGCTCTCGCTTTATTCGGACATCCGGAGCGCCGTTACCCCGCCTTCCATATCGCTGGCACCAATGGAAAAGGCTCTGTTGCGGCGATGCTGCACCGCATCCTCTGCGCTGAGGGCTATCGCGCAGCCCTTTACACCTCTCCCCACGTAGTCTCCTTTACCGAGCGCATCCGGGTTGGGGAGGAGGAGATCTCACAGGAAGAAGTGGTCGAACTGGCTGAGGAGATCAAAGGGCGGTTAGCCGGGGAGGCGATTTCCCTCACCTTCTTCGAGTTTGTGACGGTTATGGCCTTGGTCTATTTTGCCCGGCGCAAAGTTGAAACGGCCGTGGTGGAGGTGGGGTTGGGAGGAAGGCTGGATGCGACCAATCTCGTTGTGCCTGCGGTATCCATCATCACGACTATTTCTAAGGACCATGAGGCCTATCTTGGGAGCGATCTTCTCTCGATCGCGCGGGAAAAGGGGGGCATCATCAAGAAAGGTGTCCCGGTAGTCTGCGGCTCTTTACTTTCTGAGGTTGAGACGCTCCTTAAAGAGATGGCCCGGCTTCAGGGTTCGCCCAGTTATTTCTTGGGAGCGGATTATTCCTTTGCGCTAAAAGACGGTGGTCTTTTTGACTATAAGGGCGTAAGGTGGAGTCTTAAGGATTTGACGCTCGCGCTCTGCGGGCGACACCAGAGGAGCAACGCAGCGGTAGCGCTGCGCGCGTTGGAAGTCACCGAGAAAGACTTTCCGGTAAGCGAGGTGGCCGTGCGCGAGGGGCTGAGAACGGTTTGTTGGCCGGGTCGTTTGGAAGTTGTCCGGCAATGCCCCATGGTGATCCTGGACGGGGCGCACAATGGCGAGGGGGTGAGGGCGCTGGCCGAGGAGATGCGGGATTTTCAGGGGCTAAAGAAGATTAGACTTGTTTTCGCCGCCATGGAGGATAAAGATTGGACTTGTATGCTGGGCGAGCTTTCCGATGTGGCAAGCGAAGTGATCCTGACCCGCGTCCCCATGCAGCGCAGCGCCGACCCGGGCAAAATGGGCGCGGCCGTGCGCGGGGGCGTTCCTGCCTCCGTCATCGAGGAGCCGGCACGGGCTCTGCGTTTCGTACTGGAGCGGGCTGGCCCCGATGATGTTATTTTGGTTGCCGGCTCGCTTTATCTTTTGGGCGAGTTGCGTCCTCTGTTAGCTGAGGGTGCGTGCTTGAAAACGCCAGAAGGACATTTTGCGGATGTCCGGTTCTAAAGAGATGTTGTCTCGAAAAGCATACGTCGTATTGCGTGTGGTCTTGGGCGTCTTTTGCCTGCCTGCCCCTGCGCTATGGGCGCAGACAGGGCAGTCAGATCGGGGGCCTGGGCAGGAGATTCATGTCACTGCGGACTCTCTCAAAGTGGAGGAGAGGGGCACTAAGGTCGAGGCCCGCGGGAACGTGGAGCTCAAACGGCAAGAGATGACCCTGAAAGCCGACGAGCTTCGTCTGAATCGAGAGACTCAGCAGGCGGAGGCAAAAGGCAAAGTCTCGGTGGACGACCCACAGTGGAAGATGAAGGCAGAGGCGGCTCAGTTCAACCTGGAACAGGAGACCGGCACAATCGATCAGGGTGAAATCTTTCTCGAAGCCGGTCACCTCAGCATGAGCGGGAAACGGCTGGAGAAGTTTTCTGGGCAGGCCTATCATATCGATGAAGGGTTCTTTACTACGTGTCTCTGTGAGTCCGGCCCTCCTACGTGGAAGGTGTCGGCCGACCGGATCGATCTGCGCCGCGAAGGCGAAGCGATCCTCAGAGGTGGAACCTTCTATCTCATGGATGTCCCCGTGCTTTACCTGCCCTACGCCTATTTCCCTCTGAGAACCGAGAGGCAAACCGGTTTTCTTTTTCCCAGGTTCGGCTCTTCGACTAAAGAGGGTTTCAAGTTTGAACAGCCGTTTTTTTGGGCCATCTCCAAGAGCGCCGATGCTACCGTCGGGATTGACGTGGAAAGCCGTGCGCGGGTCGGGCTCTTCGGGGAGTTGCGCGCGATAATGAGCCGGGATGCCGGGGCGGAAATCGCCCTTTCCTATTTTAACGAGGGACTGCGCAAGAACGAGGACCGGAGTATTGGAGATCGCACCATCGCCGATCAGGATATTCCCAAAGACCGCTGGAGCGTGTTCGCCACCCATCGCCAGAGCAGCCCCTTGGGATGGAAGACTTACAGCGACATTTCCGCATTCAGCGATGACCTCTTTCTGCGGGATATCGATACCTTTATTTTGGATTCCCCACGGGAAAGGGAGCTGAGAAGCAGCCGATACGCGAGCTCCCGCTTCGGGGTTGTGCGCAACTGGAACGACGTATCCCTTCAAGGCGGTTGGGCCTTTCATCAGGATTTTATCCAGCCGGACAAACACACCCTTCAAAAGACACCGCAGATCCTTTTTAGGGGCCGCCGCGCCTTGGGCGAGACGCCGGTCGAGTTTCGCTGGCGGGCGGAAGGGGTGAACTATCTGCGCAGGGAAGGGGCGGATGGGCTTCGTTTGGATCTTCGGCCCGAACTATTTCTGCCCTTTCAGGCCTTCCCTTACCTCCTTGGTTCCTTCAATCTCGCCCTGCGCGAAACCGCCTATCATCTTTACCAGGACGAGGGCTCTTTTGATCGTAACCGCTCACGACAGCTCGTGGAGGTCAGAGGCAATATGGGCACATCTGTGGGGCGGGTTTATGACTTGGGCGCCTCTTATCTCCGTAAGATGAAGCATGTCGTCGAGCCTGAGATGAGCTATCTCTTTATCCCCGGGGTCCGGGACCGCGATATTCCCATCTTTGACGGGACGGACCGCATCAATCGAAGAAATCTGCTGACGTTTGCCCTTACCAACCGCCTCTGGGGTAAATTCGCCCAGGAGACGACAGCGATACCGGAAGATCGAGATGTGGAGCTTGTGAGCTCCGCAAACGTCGGCGACGTCAGAGAGATGGGACGATTAAGGCTGGCCTTGAGCTATGACATTGACCGGGAGAGGAAGGGGGGCGATAGCCTGTCCGATTTGGATATGAACTTTCGGCTTACCCCTGTCGATTATTTAGCGCTCGGATTTGACACTGGTCTTAATCCCGGCCCATGGCAGGTGAGTCAGGCTGCGGCCGTTTTTTCCCTTCTGGATCCTCGTCCCTTGACCCATCGCGTTCTGGACCGCGACTTTATGCGACCCAACCGGTTGGACCTGAGCTACCGTTTCATTCGACGGGACTCTCTGGCTCAACTGGCAGATAACGCCAACCTCACCGCCCTCTCGGACGAAAGGCTGCTGCATCGAAATGTCGTTGGGGCATTGGGTGTCAATGCCTTCTTTCACCTGACGGACCGAGTCCTCCTACTTTATGACACGAGTTATAATGCGCGTGACGGTCGGTTTACCAACAACCGGGGTGGAATCAAGATCCTCTCGCAGTGTGAGTGCTGGACTTTGAGCTTCTCGCTCAAGCGCAGTACGAATCCGGATAAGACCAGCTTCAAGTTTAGTTTTGACCTTCTCGGTTTGGGTTCCCAGAACAAAGAGCTATTCAAGTAGACTCAGGCTCACGATGCTTTGGTCAGGAGGGGTTGGCAACGAAAATCGATCACCCAACCAGAGTCGATAAGCCTTGGGGCTACGAACTGATCTGGGCCCGCACCGAGAGGTATGTCGGGAAGATCCTCCATATAAAAAAGGGCGAGTGTCTGAGCTATCAGTACCATGAGGTCAAAGATGAGACGGTTCACCTCCTGCACGGGACGATGGAGTTAGAGGTTGAGGTAGAGAAGGATCGGAGGAATCTCAGCCTTAAGCCGGGTGACTGTTTTCATATACCTCCCGGGATGAAGCACCGCATGAAGGCTGTGGAGGACTGCGACGTCCTGGAGGTCTCGACTCCAGAGCTCGATGACGTGGTGCGGCTGGAGGACCGATACGGGAGGGCAGGGTCTAAACAGAGTTAAAGGGTTCAAGGGATTAAGGGTTAGAGGGAACAAGAAGTTCAAGGATCAAGGGGCGAGATGGAAAAACACCTCACGTTAGCGGAAAGGCTGGTTGAGCGCGGTCTGGTTTCTGCTGAAGAGATGGAGCGCATCCGCAAATTGCAGCAGGAGCAGCAGGCGCAGTTGGCGCGCCTGGTCGTGGAACTAGGCTTTGTCTCGGAAGATGACTTTTTGCCAGTCCTCAGCGATCATTTGGGAGTGGCTCTGATCTCTTTAAAGGACTTTCCTTTGTCGCCGCTGCCGATGGAGACTCTTTTAAACGCGGTCGAATTTCTTAAGTTCACAAAAATGGTGCCGGTTAAAGTAGGAGGGCAGGAACTACTTGTGGCCACCACCGATCCCACGGACTTGCCCCGGCTCCACGCCCTGGAGATCGCGACCGGGCTCAGGGTAAGGCCTGTCCTGGCAAAAGAGAAGGAGATTACAGCAAGGATCGAGGTCCTTTTCGGCAACGGTTATCCGACCGATGCTGTGACCGGTCTCACTGCCGCTCGCGAAAGGGAGGGAGTGGCGGACGAGGAGGAAGTGGAGCATCTGCGTGATTTGGCATCAGAGGTGCCGGTGATTCGCCTCGTCAACCAGATGCTCAGCCGGGCGATCGAGAGTCGCGCCTCGGACATCCACATCGAGCCGTTCGAGAATCAGCTTAAGGTTCGCTATCGGATCGACGGCATTCTCCAGGAAGTCGATCCTCCTCCGCGCCAGCTCAAGGCTGCCGTCGTCTCGCGCTTAAAAATCCTTGCGCAGCTCAACATCGCCGAGCGGCGCCTTCCCCAGGACGGCAGGATCAAGGTCAAGATTGCAGGCAAGGACGTGGATCTGCGCATCGCGACAATCCCCACCCTCTACGGAGAGAGTGTGGTAATCCGGTTGCTGGAACGCTCCCAGATCTTTACGGATCTCGAGTCGCTGGGATTCCCCCCGCTTATCCTCCAACGCTTCTCCGAAATGATCTCTAAGCCGCACGGGATGATCCTGGTCACCGGGCCTACCGGCAGCGGCAAGACTACCACACTCTACGGCGCCCTGCAGAAAATCAACGATCCGGGAAAAAAGATCATTGCAATCGAAGATCCTGTAGAGTACCAACTGGACGGGGTCAACCAGATCCAGGTGAAACCACAGATCGGACTTACTTTCGCCAACGGCTTGCGCTCGATCGTGCGCCAGGACCCCGACATCATCATGGTGGGAGAGATCCGCGATTGCGAGACAGCAGAGATCGCGGTCCAGGCTGCGCTCACGGGCCATTTGGTCTTTTCCACTCTGCACACCAACGATGCCGCTGGCGCAATCTCGCGCCTGCTGGAAATGGGGGTGCAGGACTATCTGCTGGCGTCTTCCCTCCTGGGAGTTCTGGCGCAGAGGTTAGTGCGGCGGCTCTGTCCGGCCTGCCGCAAGGAAGTACAGTTTAAGGGTTCAAGAGTTGAAGGGTTCAATGAAGAACCGCCGGCGACCGTATGGAATGCGGTCGGATGCGACTCTTGCAGTGGCACGGGCTACCTGGGACGCATTGGTATCTTCGAGCTTCTGCCGGCGACGCCTGAGATTTGCAAGCTGATTGTTCAGAGAGCGGATGCCAACTCTACTCGGAGCCTGGCTATTGCTCAAGGCATGCGACTATTAAGAGAGGATGGGTGGCAGAAGGTTTGCGACGGAACCACAACCCTTGCGGAGGTGCTGCGGGTCACAAGGGAAGAAGGTTAGACTTTAGTTATTGGTTAATAGTTACTCGTTATTCGATAAATGAATGCAGTCCCCACGAGTAACGAGTATACTAATATACGAGTAACGAAGAGAGATGGCGCTTTTTCAATACCGCGCGGCGGACCATTCCGGGAGGGTGGTCGAAGGAAGCATGGAGGCTGAGGCGGAGCACGGAGTGGTGGCGCGTCTGCACGAGATGGGTTTTATCCCTCTGATGATCGCTGGTTCCGGCGAGGCGCCGAGGGCTGCGCTTCAGATTCCTTTTCACTTCTCTTTGCAGAGGAAGGTCAGCCAGCAGCAGCTCCTTCATTTTACCCAGGAGCTGAGCACGCTGCTCGGAGCGGCGCTGCCTCTTGACCGCAGTCTTTCGGTGCTGGCCAACTTGGTTGAAGGAGAGGAGTTCAAGAACGCCGTGCGCCGTCTCTTGGAAGGAGTTCGCGCCGGGAAATCGCTTGCCGCGTGCATGGCGGAGCATTCCGAGGTGTTTCCCA
This sequence comes from Deltaproteobacteria bacterium, assembly GCA_016193465.1. Classification (GTDB taxonomy): domain Bacteria; phylum Desulfobacterota; class Binatia; order UBA9968; family UBA9968; genus UBA9968. The sequence continues at coordinate 8,458 of JACPSE010000056.1, read as the reverse complement.
GGCTCTACGTGAATATGGTCCGCGCAGGGGAGTCCGGAGGCATCCTGGAGGGCGTGCTGCGCCACCTGACGGAATATCTGGAGCGCGCTTTGCAGCTCAAAGAGGATCTAAAATCTGCTCTGACCTACCCCATGCTTCTTGGCGCGGTTGCCGGGCTCTCTCTTATGGTCCTCTTTCTTTATGTCATCCCAAAGTTTGCCGTTATTTTTAAGGATGTAAACCAGGCTCTGCCGTGGATGACCAGGCTCCTCATCGATTTCAGTTACGGACTGTCTCGTTATGGTTGGATCGCCCTTCTCCTCATTCTCGTTGGGGCTACTGGGGGACTCTTTTATATCCGCAACCCGGAGGGTAGACTCCAGTGGGATAAGTGGCGGCTCAGCCTGTGGGGGCTCGGGGATCTGCTGCGCAAACTTGAGGTGGCGCGCTTTGCGCGCACCTTGGCGGCGTTACTCAGAGGCGGAGTGCCGCTGTTGGAAGCGCTGGGGACGGTCCAAGGAGTCGTTGGCAACAGCCAAGTGGCGCGGGCCATAGCCCAGATCCAGGGCCGGGTAAGAGAAGGGAAGGGGATGGCGCGGCCACTGGCTGAGAGCGGCGTTTTTCCCGACCTCGCTCTGCACATGATTACCGTAGGAGAGGAGACCGGAAAACTCGAAGGGATGCTGGTCAATGTGGCGGATCACTATGACCGGGAGGTAAAGCGGGCGACCCAGCGCCTCACCTCTCTCTTAGAGCCGGCTCTAATCTTGGGGATGGGATTGGTGATCGGGGTGGTTGTGATCTCTATGCTGATGGCGATATTCAGCATCAATGATTTACCTTTTTAAAAAGGCAATAGCGAACAGGCAACAGGCAACAGGAACACCGCAGAAGGCGGCGGGGAGGCGGCCTACTGCCTACCGCCTATTGCCTACTGCCTCTGGTTTTACCCTTATCGAGCTGCTGGTGGTGATGGTGATCATCGGCTTGCTCGCTGCGTTGGTGGCTCCTCGTTTTGTGCGTCAGGAGGAGAAGGCGAAGGTGAAGGCGGCCAGCGCGCAGATCGAGCTTTTGGGCACGGCGCTGGATACTTTTCGCCTTGATGTGGGCCGCTATCCTACAAGCGAGGAAGGACTGGAGGCGCTCAGGCGCCAACCGAGCGGCATACCAAAATGGGATGGCCCTTACCTCAAAAAAGAGGTCCCGGCGGACCCCTGGGAAAAGCCCTATATTTACCGCAGCCCCGGGGAACACGGTGCCTATGATCTTTTTTCCTACGGCGCCGACGGGACTCCGGGAGGGGATGGGGATAATCGCGATGTCACCAGTTGGTAAAGATAGTCCCGAGCTTCACACCTTTCATTCTCGGTTTTGCCTTTTGAATGAGACGGGTTTCTCCCTGATAGAACTGCTGGCGGTTTTGTTGCTTATTGGGTTGAGCAGTATCATTGTCCTGCCTTCCATCGACCGGGTTCTCCAAGAGCGAGACGTGAGACGTTCGGCTCGGGAGCTGGCCGCGGTTGCGCGGAGCCTGCGCTATCGGGCGCTGTCCAACGGCACCGTGGAGCGTCTCATTTTCAACCCGGCGGAAAATAGTTACCAGGTCTACCCAGACAAAACCGCGGTTCTGTCTGCGGAGAGCAAAATCACAGGGATTGACGGCGGCGAGCCGGTCGGAGAGGGACTCAGACAGTTTCTCTTTTTTCCCAATGGCAGTGTGCTCGCGGGGGAGATCGGGCTTTCAGGCCGCGAAGGATCGCCTGTCTACTTCATTCGCTTTGACCCGCTCACTGGAAAGGTTGCGGTGCTGCAAGGCAATAGACAATGAAAACTCAAGACTCAAAACTCATAACTCAAAGCGGCTTTACCCTGCTTGAGGTGGTGGTGGCGATGGCCATCGTCGGCCTCGGAGTGGTGACCCTCTTAGAGGTTTTCTCCCTGGGGCTGCGTTTGGGGGCGAGGAGTTCCGAGCGGACCAAAGCCACAGCCTACAGCCGACAGGCCATCGATGAGGTCCTGATTCGTCGCGAGCTCAGGGAAGGGGGGGAAGAAGGCACCCTCGGTGACCGATATAATTGGAGGATTCAAGTTCGACCATTCCAGACAGACGCCCAACTCTCTTCAGCCGGCTGGGATTTAAGAGAGATCGTCTTCCAGATGCGCTACCATGAGGGCGGGCGCGAGAGGGAAATGGAATTGAAGACCCTGCGGCTGGTCAAGAAGAAGAGTCCATGAAATCTCACAGCTCATATTTCAAATCTCAAATTGGTTTTACCCTGATCGAGGTAGCCATTTCGATAACCCTTGTGGCCCTTATCGCGACAATCCTTTACGGGGCCTTCTCTCTGAGCCATAGGGCCGTGGAGAAGACAGAGGCCCGCTCGGAGGAGAGCGCAACGGCGCGCTCGATGGATGAGCTGTTAACGGGCTATATCCGCTCAGCCTACCCGTACCGCTGCTCTGTCCAGAACCCCTCGGTATCTTTTGATGGCGACGAGAGTAAGGTTGAATTTGTCTCGGCCCTTTCCTTGGGAATGGGGGGCAGGGGGATGGCGAAGGTCAGGATTGCCTGGGATGGAACGGCTGATGAAGGGGGGAAGTTGACCCTTGAGGAGAAAACCCCTGCCTTTGCAGAGTGCGGGGGTGGTGGAGGATTCACAAATAGCGTGGTTCTGGGTCAGGAGGTCAGACATTTCCGAATTGATTACGCCGATCCTCAAGGAGAAGAGGAGACCTGGGTTGAAAGATGGGACGGGACGGAAAAGCGGAGGCTGCCGCAGGCTGTGCGTTTTAGCTTCCGGGGCGATCGAGGAGAGGAGATCCAACAAGTTTTTCCGATAATGCTAAGCATCCTATCGCCATGACCAGTCCGCTGAAAAAGGCCCGTATGCCGTCAGCCGGCCTGAGAGTCTCTCTCAGGTCCGATGCGATACGCCTGTGCCACGCTCGATGGAAGACACGCTTGATGCTCCTCGCTCGACGCATCGGCCCTTCGAGATCCCCCCAGGCCGGCGGTGGTGATGGTTGCGCTCGGTCCGCTCGCGGCTTCATCGCGCGTCTTGCATCCGGGACCTTTTTGACCGGCCTGGGAGAGCTTTCAAATCAGCGCGGCGTGGCGTTGGTCCTTGTGCTGTGGATCTTCATCTTTCTTTTTGCCGTCGCTTTTGACTTTAGCGCTTCAGTTCGCGAAGAGGGAATGGCGTCGCACCGTTATGCCGCGGAGGGTGAAGGCTACTATCTAGCGCTGGCGGGATTCGAGCGAGGACTCCATAAGCTCCTTTCGCCGCCAACCGGCTCCAGCCGTCCTGCCGCGGTGCAGTGGAAGGATATTGCCTGTTGGGATTTGAGCGAGGAGCAGTTGGGAGGCGGCTTCTATCGTGTCCGTCCGACAGACGAAGGAGGGAAGATCCATCTCAATCGGGTGGACGAGGCAACCCTTCGCCGCGTCTTTACCAACTTGGGAGTCGAAGAGCACCAGCGGGCAGTTCTTGTTGACTCGATGATGGATTGGCGCGACCAGGATGATCTCCATCGGGCCAATGGCGCTGAGAAGGACGACTACTATGGCCAGTTATCGCCCCCCTACTCGCCCAAGAATGGACCCTTTGATATGGTCGAGGAGCTTCTTTGGGTAAGGGGGATGACTCCCGAGCTTTTCTACGGGCAGGAGGGAGAAGTCGGGTTAAGAGAGATTTTCACAGTGGATAGCCCGATGGACCGGGTCAACGTGGGAACAGCCTCCGCCGAGGTTATCCATGCTCTCCTGGGGATTCCGCTTAAAGATAGTCGGCGCTTTGTCGAGGAGAGATGCAAACTTATGGGCGAAGGCACATTGGCGGATATGTTGAAATTTTTGGGAATTCCTGCAGGCGATGCCGCGATGCGCCAGGTTGTTTTTGCCGCTCCAACCGTGATTGCCCTTGAAGCGGCAGGATACCATGCCGAGTCGGATCAGAGGCGGCAGGTCAAGGGCGTGGTTCGGCTGCTAGGCGGTCAGAGGGGGTTCGAACTTCTGCGCTGGCTGGATCGGGATACCGGGTCATTTCAAGTCAAAATGCAAAGTGAAAAATGAAAAATTCAAATTTTGACTTTTGCATTTTGCGGTTTTCATTTTGCAATTCCGAGTTATGATTTACCCTCGTTGGCTTCAGGATCTCTCTCGCGCGGATTTTTTGAAGAGCGTCGGGCTCTACGTGATGCCCGACCGCATCTTTCTCGTCCGCGCGCGGAAAAACCTTTGGCGCCTGTCCCTACTCGAAGAGGAGAGCAGAGAAATCCCGCCGGCCGAGGATGCTAACGCGCGCCGCCAGGCCCTGAGCGAAGCGATCCGTTCGCTCCTGCCACACTTTGACCCGGCGAGAGACCCCGTCTATCTCTGTCTTTCTCCGCAGCACGCCATGGGCCTCGAGCTTCTTTTGCCCCAGGCTGCCGAGGAGAATCTGGCTCAGGTGCTGGAGTACGAGATCGAGCGGCACATCCCTTTTCGCCGCGAAGATGTCTATTACGATTTTGTGCCTATGGGGAAAAAAGGAGATAAGGTGGGGGTGTTTCTCTTTGCGGTCCCCAAAAACACCCTTGATGAGATCCTCGACACCCTCTCTTCGTTTGGCATCGGGCTCAAGGGGATCGAGACGACAACGACAGCGATCTCCAACTATCTACTGTTTTCCACCGGCGCGCTGACGGGTCCGGCGATAGTTTTAGGCAACCAGGACCGGGCCTGGGAAATCATCGGACTGGATGCCAGAGGCAACGGCTGGAGACGAGAGTATGAAATTCTTTTTAGCTACTGGCTGCCCCAGGTTGAGTGGATTCATGGACCGGGAAAAGCGATCTTCCACGATTGTTTGCGCGCCTCTGCCAAATTTTTCGGCTGGGGATATATATCAGATCTCCTTCTCTCGTTGGGGGCTGACTCGCTGCAGGCCGAGGACCTGATTGCCCTGGGAAAACAGAAGTTGGGCGGGGAAAAAGAAATGAGTCATTCTCTTTTTCTGCCAGCCTTGGGGGCGGCATTGCGCGGTCTTCGGGAGAGCGCCTTTCCGATCAATCTTCTGCCTGGAGCCGGAAAGGAAACGCGCAGCACGGCGCTTTCGTGGTTGAATGTCTCTCTCGCCGCCCTTCTATTGATCGGACTGATCGTTTGGGGCGGGAGCTACCCAGTCAAGGACGAGCTCCGCCTGCGCCAGCTCCGCACGGAGAACCGAAAGCTGGCCCCTGCCGTGGAGGCCCTGCGTAAAGAAGAAGGAGAGCTCAACAGGCTGCGCGGTGAGATTTCTTTTCTCGCTGGCCAGAAGGAGCGCAGAGGCGAGATCTTTTTGGTGTTGGACGAGCTTTCCCGCATCGTTCCCAACAACGCTTATCTCTCCAACCTGCGCTATCGGGAAATGGCGGTAGAGCTCCAGGGCAGCGCCGAGAACACCTCCAGCCTGGTGCCACTTCTGGAGCGCTCCCCGGTATTTAGGAATGTAGGGTTTACTGCGCCATCCAATCGGGGGCGGGACAACCGCGAAACATTCTCGTTAAAGGCAGAGTTAGAACGAGGAGAGGAGAAGGGGAAGAGACCGAAACCATGAAAGGTATTTGGCAGCGGCTTTCCAAAAGGGAGAAGGGCTTAGTGGCTTTGACCCTTTTTATTTTTCTCTTGGTCCTGGGCCAGTACTTTTTAGTGTCCCCGCTGTTAGAGTGGAGGGAGTGGGTCAAGAGCCAGCTTGAGATCCAGCCTCAACTGTTAGAGAAAAACCTCCGCTATATCGGCCAAAAAGCAGGTATAGCCGCAGACCTCGAGAAGGCGCGAGCCGAGCTCAAGGGCATGGAACCATCTCTGCTGTCTGGAGATACGCCTTCAGTGAACGCCTCGGATCTGCAGCAGACGGTGCAGGGTCTGGCTGCCAAAGAGGGCACCCAGGTCATTTCGACGAGAGTCTTGAATCCGGAGGCGATGGGCACTTTTACCAGGATTCCGATTCAGGTGGAGGTCGGCGGGCAGATAGATCAGGTCGCGAACCTGATTAAGGAAATCGAATCAACGGATAAGCTGCTCGTGATTAGCGAGTTAAATATCCGTTCCCTTTTTGGCCCGATGAGGCCGCCGCGGCCGCAACAACCGGCACTACCTCAAATGCCGGCGCAAAATCTGCGCGCCAGCCTCACTATCGCCGGCTTCGCCCGCACGCAGCCGGCTGCGCCTTCGAAGAGCGCGCCTGCCGTTACCAAGAGTCAATCAGAGGAAAGTAAGACAACTACCAAGGGTGCTGCGCGACAATAAGCGTTAGGCCTTGGCTGGAATCCCTATTTCTGGCCGGCGAGCAGGCCGGCGATGGCTGTTTTAAAGGCTGCGTACGGCTGCGCCCCTCGGATAACTCTGGCGGCCTTCACCTTTGTGTCGCTCGGATCTGTAAGTCCCAGGAAAAACGTGGGTGTGCCCTGTACCCCGGCCTTCTGGCCATCGGCCAAGTCGCTCCTGATTTTGCTCGCATGTTTTCCGCTGTCCACACACTGCTGGAATTTTGGGAGATCCAGGCCAAGCGCCTGGGCATGAATCGGAAGATCTTTCGGAGCCAGCATCTTTTGATCGGCAAAGAGCCGGTCATGCATCTCCCAATATTTTCCCTGCTCTGCGGCGCAATTGGCCGCCTCGTGTGCCTTGAAGGCCTGGGGGTGGATCGATTCGATGGGAAAATTACGGAAGACGTACTTAAGCTTGCCGCTAGCGATGTATTCGCGCTCTAGCTGCGGTAGGGTATCGCGGGAGTGGCGAGAGCAGAACGGGCACTGGTAATCGGAAAACTCGACGAGCGTTATCTTAGCATTCTTCTCGCCCTTGAACGGATCATCTTTCACGCTCAGGACCACATTCTGAGGCTCCGGTGGCGGCGCGGCCACCCGACCCCGCAGAAGGGCCTTGATCTCCTGCAGCTCCTTCTGGATCTCCGACTGGCCTTGCTTGAGCGATTCCAGTTCTTTTCTTAGGGCCTTCAGCTCGTCGGGCTGGGCGGAATAGAGCGAGAGGAGACTAAATCCTACAAGGCTAACAAAAAATCTCTTCATCATGGTTACCCTTCATAAAACAGGGCGGGCACCCTTTGCAAGGGCAGCCCGCCCTGTTGGTTTACTTTCTCGCTGGCCTGCCTACGAATTAAGGGGCCAAGGAATTATACAATGGCCCGCCGTCAACGCAGGTCGCTCCCGGACGCTGGTCATGAGGCACGCAGACCGTAACCGCGCCTGTGCATTGCCCGCCTTTACCGTCATCAGCGGTGAAGTCAATGTGGTAGACCCGGCCATTTCCAGGAGACTTCGGATTGCCATTGCGCTCGGCCCGAACAGCCAGCGGGCTCAGTGTTGCGTCTGGGGCAGTGTTGCCTGAGCCGACTCCGGTTTCTCTGACCAACTCATCCTGCTTTATTGCCGCCGCAGTGATCGTGACCTGGTCTCCATCCGGGTCTGTCACACCAGTAATGCTAATGGGGACCAACTGATGGTTGGGTGGCCAGATTGTAAGTGGGTTCGCTGCGGCACTGGTACAAACCGGGGGCTGGTTGCAGGTGCCGTTGTTGATGCTTAAGAAGGTACACGCGCCGCGATTGACGTTGTCAACCCGGTCTGTCGTGGTAAACGTGCCGTCTGTTGTGACAAGCTCGATCGCGATCACAGGGGACTGGAGGCTGCTCAGATCTATGCATCCCGGCAGCGTGGAGTTGCTGTAGGCCTCGCTTAGGACCGCTACTAACTCGTTGCCTACGTCGTGATCTGCTTGGATGCTGTCCCATGTCAAGTTAGCGACACAAAGATCTGTGATGGCGCAATCGCCACCGTCGGTATCGAACAGGCAATAGGTTTTACTCGGCTGGCCTGGCCCGGTCAAAACCACCCGTGCCCACGCCAGCGCCACGTCACAGCAAGCTGAGCTACGGTCCACGTGGAACAGGTTGGAAGCGCCATCGGCCGGGTTCCAGAGGGCAAGGGTAGTTGGGCTATCATAGATGCGGGTTTCGATTCCAGGGGTACAGGTGCAAAGGCCTGGTGCGGGCTGGCCCGTCTGGGGCACGGTTTCCGCAAACGAATCGATAGGAGTACCCGCCAGGCTGAAGTTGAATGTGGGAGTGCTACCGCACCTTGTGTGGAGCAGCTCCAGCCGGATCTCGCTCAAGCCGTTTGGGAACGGGTTGTGTATCTCAATGATGTTTACTTCGCCCGAGAGGGCATGGCCTTCGGCGTCGGAGATCGTCATCTGGGCGTTGATCGGGCATGAGCTGTCGTCCACTGAGGCGATGACGGCATCGACATGCCCGGAGATCAGGAAACCCTCGTTGTTGAAAGAGACATTGCCAAAGGCGATTTGCAACCCGATTGTCCCGTCGCTGTTCTCTATGCCGGCGCTGTGTTGACCGCCATCGCTTGGCGCCGGCCCATACTGGAGCTCAATATTCTTGCTTCCCTCATGCAAAATAATCTCAAAGGTTACCTGCGGCCCGTT
>JACPSE010000055.1 GCA_016193465.1 Deltaproteobacteria bacterium | reverse complement strand
CGGCAGAGAGCCTTTATGAACCCAAGCAGCATCCCTGGGCTATCAACCGGGCCCGGACCGCGATTTTGAGGCGGACAGTATCCGATAAGGTGACGTTATGTCAACTTCGGGGGCGATTAGGTGGGTATTGACACCCGTCTTTTTCTGTGTTAGATTCACAACCATGAAAACAATTGACGCCTTTGACAGGCAGTTCCCCTCGGAAGAATCCTGCAAACAGTTTCTTGCTGACATGCGCTGGCCTCAAGGTGTCCGTTGTCCGCGTTGCAACAGCGAGAAGGTCTATGCTCTCAAGGCGCGACCTTTCCATTGGCTGTGCAAAAGCAAGGAGTGCGGCGGTCGCAACGGCTATCGCTTCTCCGTTATCACTCACACCATTTTTCAGGACACTAAGATTCCCCTGAAACTCTGGTTCAAGGTGGGCTATCTGATGCTCGTGAGCAAGAAGGGTATCAGTGCCTTGCAGATCCATCGCGTTATCTTCGGGGAAGATTCAGGCTCGGACTATCATACAAGCTGGTATATGTGCCATCGCTGGCGAGCGGCCATGAAAGGCGATGCTCTGAAACTTACTGGGGAAGTGGAAGTTGATGAGACCTACATCGGCGGGAAAGAGCAAAACAAACATAAGTCGAAGCGGCTCAATGCAAGGGGCGGATCGGTAGGCAAGATCCCCGTAATTGGTGCTATAGCTCGCAAGGGCATGGTCGTGGCTAAGGTCCTTGAGCGGGTGAGCCATGTTGACATGGAGCAGTTTGTCCACGAGACAGTTAAGGATGATGTATCCCTTGTAGCTACAGACGAGGCCGGGGGTTATCGACTTCTCAAACGACAGGGCTATCCGCATGAAACAGTAGGCCATTACAAAGGGGAATATGTGCGGGGAAATGTCCATACCGCAAATCTTGATAGCTTCTGGAGCCTCTTGAAGCGTGGGATCATGGGGAGCTACCACAAGGTCAGTAAGGACTATCTCCCGCTCTATGTGAATGAGTTTTCATGGCGGTTCAACAACCGCAAGAATCCTAACGCCTTTGCCGATCTCTTAACGACGTGCAGCCACTAGCCAGATAAAGGTGTCTATGCTAAAGTATCGGCGTGGCTCCCAAGGAGAAGACGAAAGACGAGGACCAGCGCCTGAGAAAAGAACTCGAAAACGCTGATATTGAGAAATTCAAGGAAGGTTTGAAGCGGATTCTCTCACCGGCCAAGCGAGTTAAGAAGCCGCTGTCAAAAACTAAGTAGAAAAATCTTCGACCGCGAACCGAGGTTTTTCTAATGCTATCTAGGGCGCAAATTCACCCTAACGGAGATTTGCGCCCATGTCAAGCTCACAAGTCGTTTCAAAGTATCAAGATGGAAAATATTCCTTTGATAAAGGAGACTTTTTCGACTATCCTTTCCGTTACCTTATTCGCGGGGAGGGTAGTGTGAAAAAACTCAATACATACGAATTTTATAGACTAGGTGATATTTTAAGTGGTTATACTAATTGGAACCCTAAAGAGTCGGTCAAATTAACCTCACTCTGGTTTAGGGTGAGTTCGTTGAGATTCATATTAAAGCAATTCTTTACTCAAGAAAGTTTAATTTCACCTGCATCCAAAAGAGCGATTTCCGCTTTATTAGATACTCTAAAGTTTGCTGGTATTCCCGAAGAATTGCCCATAAAGAAGCCAGAAGACTGGGAGGACCCAAACGTAAATATTGATGTCCAACCTTGGTCGTTGTCCTCTATTTCACAGAAGGCGAAAGAACTAGAAACAGTATTAGCCAACGATCTTCCTGGTCTGGCTACTTACTACGTCATTCAGAAAGGTCTTTACTCTACCGACGATTTAATCTCACATGCTCACCATCATATCCCGGAAAGTTTGCGTTCATATGTTCCGAAGCAAGCCATAATAGACATAAATGAAGCTGGCAAATGTCTAGCATTTGAACTTCCAACTGCGTCAGCTTTTCATATGTGGCGAGCGGTCGAAACAGTGATGGAAGAATACTATAAAAAGCTCTCTGGAACCCAGTCTTTTTCTGACGACAAGGTTCAAAGAAATTGGGACAGTTACATAAAAGCTTTAGAGGGTAAGAACGCTGAGAAAAAAATAACAGTCTTTTTAGATCACATTAGAAGTGAATATCGTAACCCCGTTAGTCACCCGTCTGTCAATATTGAGATGGAGGAAGCCTTTAGTCTTTTAGGCGCAGCATTTAGTGTAATAACCCAAACTTTACGGATTATTGAAAAACCACTGGCTTTGCCTTTGCCTAAGCCACCGATACCAGCTTCGGCTACGCCTTAATTCCACGCGCGTTAATTCTCAAGGACAAAGGAAATAATTTTCCTTTTGGTGTCCTCACCAACCCAATCGCCACTTCGGGGCCGTTTCCAGATAAGGCTGGACATCTGCCACTGGTTGCGGTAGGGAGGTTTTTAAATAACTTGGCTGTAGGATGAATCAAAGGTGTTGATAATCTTTTGAACTGGTTGGGTCATGTTCTTAAGACAGCGCGGGCAGCCGCTACGCGCGTGCCCTAACGTGAAGCCGGTGATAGAACACGCTCAGCTTCCCTGGGCAACTCCACCGGGACAAAATAATGCGCTGGGTAAAGGTAGTCCTCACCGGACTCATCGATGACCCTGATAAGCCCATCTTTAGCTGCTCTTACATCAGGCAGAACCCGGTAAACCTTCCGGATTTCCAGATCCTCAGCCTCGTCATTTCGGATGCAGAGCGCAAATTTTTTATGGCGCTTCATGGGTGCTAATCCAAATACCGCTTAATCTTAAGCTTCACTCTACCAATTCCGTGTGTCTCATACCAGTGTATCTCGGCTCGACGTAGCAAGCCATTTGGAAGGCGGACCGTAGCCGTTCCCTTGAGCTTTCGCCAACGCCCGGCTCCGTAACGCCTGCGAAGTCGTGTGATATCGCGAATTGAGCTGCCAATAGCGATAGTCTCAACATCGCCGATCTCTCCAACAATCTCAAAGTACACTGTCTTTCGTGTACATCAAAATCGAGCGAACGGCCAACCCCCAGCGCTCAGCCGTCAGTCAAAAGCGATCGGTCCGAAGCGCCGACTTCGGCTTGGAAGTCTCTGCGAAGCCGGACTTCACGAGCGAGGGGGCCTACCGAACAAGCCGCAGGCACCGAGACTGAACGGTTCGACATAAGCAGAGATCTATTGCCTTCGGCGCGAGAGGCAGATCCCCGAGCGAGTTCCCGACGAGGAGGCACTGAAGCGAAGGGACAGCCCCCCTTCTTCCTAATGCCGGAAATGCCTCATGCCGGTGAAAACCATGGCCATGTCATGCTCATCGGCCGCAGCGATGACTTCCGCATCCTTGATCGAGCCGCCGGGCTGGATGACCGCCTTGGCGCCCGCCTCTGCCGCAGCATCAACCCCATCGCGAAACGGATAAAAGGCATCCGAGGCGACCGCAGACCCCCTGAGATCGAGCCCGTGGGTTTGAGAACGCATGACCGCGATCTTCGCCGAATCCACCCGGCTCATCTGTCCAGCTCCGACACCCAAGACCTGATCCCGAGAGGTGAAAACAATGGCGTTCGACTTTACATGACGGCCAATGCGCCAGGCAAAATCCAGCGCCTCATACTCTTCCTCCGCGGGCTGGCGTTTGGTCACGACCTTGCAACTCCTGACATCGACTGTTCCCCGGTCCCAATCCTGAACCAGGACGCCCCCTTTGACCCGGCGCAGATCGTAACCGCCCTCGTCTTTTCGTCCCATATCGACTTCGAGGAGGCGGATATTGAGGAGCCTCTTCGCGGACGAGAGGACCGCCCTTGCCTCCGGAGTGAAGCTGGGAGCGATGACGATCTCTAAGAAGATCTCTTTGAGCTCGCTGGCCGTTTCCTCGTCCACGGGGCGGTTAAGCCCGATCACTCCGCCGAAGATCGAGACCGGATCCGAGGCGCGCGCCTTGCGGAACGCATCCGCAAGGGATTTCTTTGACAGCGCCGCCCCGCAAGGGTTGGTGTGTTTGATAACCACAGACGCGGTCTCAGAAAATTCCAAAACCGTGCCCAAAGCCGCGTCCGCATCTAAAATATTGTTGAAGGAGAGCTCTTTTCCTTGAATCTGTTTGGCATGGGCCACCGAGACGCCGCCGCTCTCGCCGCTCGAGTAAAAAGCCGCCTGCTGGTGAGGATTTTCGCCGTAGCGGAGATCCTGGATTTTCTTAAACTGGAAGTTCAGGGTCCGGCTCCAGCGTGTCGGCTTCTTGTTCTCATCCAGAGAGTCCAGATAATTGGAGATTACGCCGTCGTAATGGGCTGTGTGTTGAAAGGCCTTACACATGAGACGAAACCGGGTCGCCGCGGACAGCCCACCGCCTTGGTCCCGCAACTCTGCCAGGACCAATCCGTAGTCGGCCGGATCCACGACCACAGCCACGTGCTCGTGGTTCTTGGCCGCCGCCCGCACCATGGAAGGGCCGCCGATGTCGATCTGCTCCACGATCTCAGCAAAGGAGGCCCCCCGCGCTGCCGTCGCTTCGAAGGGATAGAGATTCACCACCACCAGGTCGATAGGCAGGATTCCATGCCCCTTCATCTGGGCAAGGTGTTCGGGCTGATCTCTGAGCGCCAGGATGCCGCCATGGATCTTGGGATGGAGGGTCTTCACCCGACCGTCCATCATCTCGGGAAATCCCGTAACCTCCGAAACGTCCTTGACTGCGATTCTATTTTGGCGCAAAAGCGCCGCAGTCCCGCCCGTAGAAATAATTTCAATCCCCAGCTCCGACAAGCGCCGCGAAAATTCGACAATCCCGCTCTTGTCGGAAACGCTGATTAAGGCCCTTTGAACCTTGGCCACGGCTTCTTATTCCTCCTTTGAACTGTGATAAATGCGAGGAACCCTCGCGCTGATAGATGTGAGAACTTCGTACGAGATCGTCTCCGCCCATACGGCCATCTCGTCGGCGGAGATCTTTTCCCTTCCCTGTTGACCCAGCAGAACTACTTCATCTCCCTGCTGCACCCCCCGTATACCGGTAACGTCTACCATAGTCAAATCCATGCACACCCGGCCCACGACCGGCGCCCTTTTTCCCCGAACCAGCACCGCCCCGCGGTTCGACAAGAGCCGATGGTAACCATCGGCATAACCTGCGGGGAGGATGGCGATCAAACTCTTTCTCTTGGTCACAAAGGTCCGCCCGTAACTGACGCTCGAACCTTTGGGCAGGCCCTTCAACTGGAGGATGCGAGTCTTCCACGAAAGGACAGGTTTCAGGGTAACCTTGTCTGCGATCTTCGGCGATGGGTGAATGCCGTAGAGCATCAGCCCCGGACGGACCATGGAGAAATGAGCGCTGGGAAGCGTGATCACCGCAGCGCTGTTGGCGAGATGAACGAGAGAGGGAGCATAGCCCGCCTCACGGAGACGTCGGAGCACACGGCGAAAGATCTTCAGTTGGTTTTGGGTGTAACTGCCGCCAACATCTTCCGCGTATGAGAAATGGGAGAAAACGCCCTCGAGTTTCAGCGCCTTTAATTCGCTTAACTCAGAGAGCCAGGAATCGATCTCTGACGCCGAAAGGCCGATCCTTCCCATCCCTGTGTCCACCTTCAGGTGAAATTTCAGGGACATTCCGCGCCTTCGCGCCAGCCTCTCCAACCAGCGAAGGCCCTCCAGCTCGCAGACCGTTGGGGTTAGTCTGTGACGAAGAAGCGGATCGAGCTGAGCCGGATAGGCCCCGGCTAAAATCAGGATGGGAGATCGAATGCCTCCTTCTCTAAGCTCGATCCCTTCCTCCAGGCTTGCCACGCCGAAGGCATCGCTTCCCGAAGCCGCCAGGGTCCTGGCGATTTGACCGGCACCGTGACCATAGGCGTTGGCTTTCACCACGGAAAGAATCTTGACCTCACGGCCAACCTTTTTTTTCACCTGCCGGAAGTTCCAGCGCAAGGCTTCAAGATCAATAGCGCAAAAGGTAGGGCGTCCTTTAGGAAGTGATGTCATCAAAAGAGGCAGGATGGCTCAAGCTCTCACAGCAAGCCATAACAAATCTGACCTCTGATGTAAAGATTACCGCAGGCCAACCGCAGGTTGACAGAACAGCCGTTATGAAATAGTCTCTGGCCAAAAAAAGGTGCCGAGCGAGTTCGCTTTCTCCGACCGCTGCTATAGGCTCTCGAACGCGGGCTGGCACAGCGCCGTCGGGGGCGATTTTGACTTCCCTGCCTGTGCGACGGCAGACAGGTCAGTGGCCGCCTCCCCCCAAAAGGAGATTCCCACCATAAACAATACAGGGGGTGTACGATGAAGTTGCTCTCTCTCACGAAAATCGTTCTGTTCGTAATGACCGGGACCCTGTTGCTCCGCGGCTCCCCTAGCCTTGCCGCGTCCGCAGGTCCTGCATTGTCCAAAGCGAAACAGGAGGCGGAAGCCAAGGGTTACACTTTTCTGGCCAGCCACGATGAAATAGTAGCCAGGGCGAAAAGCGAAGGAAAGCTGCGCGTTATCAGTTCACAGGAGGAACATGCCATCAAGGCTGTGGTTAACGTCTTTAAGCAGAAGTACCCCTTCATTGACGTTCGAGCTGAAGAGATCGGGGGCATGGAAAATTACCAGCGCATCCTCCAAGAGATGAAGGTGGGCTTGGCTAAGACCTGGGATGTGAACTACTTAGCCTTCGACTTCTACAACGAATTCCTGCCCTACCAAAGGAAGTTTGACATACTGGGCATGGCTCAGCAGGGAGTGCTCAGGATTCCGCCGAAATTGGTGGACCCTGTAAACCGGCACGTCGTGGCTATCCAAAGCAATATGCAGGTCGTCGCTTACAACAAAGAGCTTATCTCAGGCGATAAAATACCAGATGCCTGGGAAGGTTTCTTGACACCTGAGTTTAAGGGAAAAAAGTTTCTGCTCGATGTCCGTCCTAAACCTTTTGCCGCTCTGGTGCCGCTTTGGGGTCTTGAAAAAACAATAGACTTCGGCCGCAAGATAGCTGCCCAGGAACCTATCTGGTATCGGGGAGAAACGCGGCTCTTAACGCAGATGGTCGCGGGAGAGTTCGCTCTCATTCTGGGGCCCAACTACAAATCGACTAAGAAGGTGCAATCGAAATCTCCCAAGCCCACTCTGGAATACAAAGTCGTCGATCCTGTTCCCGCACGCCTGAGCGAGGTGCAGGCTGTTCTGGGCGCAGCCGCTAATCCCTATGCGGGTCTCCTGTGGCTTGAATTTCAGGCAAGTGCGGAAGGACAGAAAATACTGGATGAAGTCGATGAGGCTGCCACGATCTACACCCCAGGCTCAGTGCATGAGCAGCTAACCCGCGGCAAGAGGGTTTCAGTCCTGGCCTGGGAGCACTTCCCCAAGATGGGGAGATACGAGGAAGAGATTGTCAAGGCCTACGGGTTTCCAAGAGCAGAGAGAAAATGATATCAAGTCGGCAACGTAATTCTCAGGAGGTAAGAAGATGGCGAACGAAAGTGTAGATGTGGTGGTCGCCGGATCCGGAAACGCGGCCATGGCAGCGGCGGTTGCGGCCCACGAAGCCGGGGCCCGCGTCCTGGTGCTCGAAAAGGCCCCCTATAGCCACCGTGGTGGCAACTCTCGCTTCAGTAGCGGCGCTACTTTGCGCCATGCACACAACGGCATCCAAGACCTCAAGGGATATGTGCATTCTCTGCAGACCCTGCCTGCCAGCGAGGTGGAGAGCTATGACATCCCCCCCTACCCAAAAGACGTCTTCTATAGGGACCTCATGCGTGTCACCAAGGGTCTGGCCGACCCGGATCTTGCGGCCTTGCTCGTCAACGAATCCCAGCCCACCCTGCGGTGGATGGTGGGTCTGGGACATGAACTGGAACTGCTTTATGAAGGCACCGTGGTCGTTGGAGGGCGACGGAAGTGGCCCGCAACAGGCCTCGCCGCTCATCCCAAAGACGGCGGGGCGGGACTCATTGACTCGTGGCTGCGCATTGCCCAACAGAAGGGCATCGAGGTGCGCTTGGAGACCAGAGTCACCCGCCTCCTGGTCACTGGCCGCAATGCTGTCTGCGGGGTGGAGATCCTCGGCGCCCAAGGGCGCCAGGAGATCAGCAGCAAGGCGGTGGTGCTGGCCTGCGGCGGCTTTGAAGCCAACCCCCAGGCCCGGGCCGCCCACTTGGGGCCCGGCTGGGACATCGCCAGAGTTCGGGGCACCCGCTACAACACTGGGGAGGGCTTGTGGATGGCTCTGGCCATCGGCGCCCAGCCCGCGGGGCACTGGAGTTCCCTCCATTGCAGCACCATTGATGCCAATGCCCCTCTGATGGAAGGCAAGTACCTCCAGTTCGAAAACCGGGGAACGAATACCAACCGTAAAGGGTGGGTTCTGGGGATCACGGTCAACACGTTGGGGCAGCGCTATTTCGACGAAGGCGAACATTTCGCCAACTACACCTATGCCAAGACGGGGCCCATGATGCTCCAGCAGCCCGAGGGTATCGTTTATCAGATCTATGATGCCAAGACGAGCAACCTCGTGAGCTCGGAGTATCAGCATCAAACCTGGGTCGTTGCGGATACCATCGCGGATCTGGCACAGAAGTTGGAGATCCATCCCCAGGCCCTGGAGAAGACCGTACGGGAGTTCAACGCGGCCGTGGTGGAGGACCGGCCCCTCGATCGAACCATCTGCGACGGGAGACACACCGAGGGGGTATGGCCGCCCAAGTCCAACTGGGCCCAGAAGATCGACACCCCGCCCTACAAGGCCTGCGCCGTCACCGCAGGCATAACCTTTACCTATGGGGGTTTGAAGGTCAACCCGCGGATGCAGGTCTTCGACGTCCAAGAAAGCCCTATTCCTGGGCTCTACGCTGCCGGCGAGATGACCGGGGGATTTTTCTATCACAACTACCCGTCGGGCTCCGGCATCCCCCGAGGGTTCGTGACCGGACGCATCGCCGGTGGCAACGCCGCGACGGATCCATCATAGCCAGGGATGCTATCCTACCTGAGGAGGAGACAAGAAACGGTGTCAGAAAAGGCTCGACGGTTCGGAGTCAGCCCATACCAGGAGGAAGACAATGAGACTACCCAGGCTTCATATATCCGCTTTGTTTCCGATTTACCTTATCGCGATCTTCGGCTTGTTTATCAAAGTTCCCTCAGCGTTTGCCGCTTCTGCGAACCCGGCTCTGCGCGAGGCCAAGCAGGAAGCAGAATCAAAGGGTTACATTTTCCTCAATACCCACGACGAGATAGTAAGCAAGGCTAAAAAGGAAGGAAAAGTACGTATTATAACTGGCGTCGAGCCGGCGGTTATAAAGGCCACCACCGAGGTGTTTAGAAAGAAATACCCATTTCTCGATGTAGCCATAGAACCCATCAGAGGCACGGAGCAAGGTCAGCGCAATCTCCTGGAAGTAAAGAGCGGTGCTGCCAGAGATTGGGACATTGTGCGCACATTCACTGACTTCTACAGCGAATATCTCCCCCATCTTTGGAAAGTGGACATCCTAGGTATGGCCGAGCATGGGGTGCTTGCCATTCCTCCAAAGATGATTGACCCCGGAAATCGAAACGTGCTCGCAGTCCTGAGCAGGTCTCAGGTTACGGCTTACAACAAAAATCTCGTGCCTCCCAACCAGGTTCCAAAAACCTGGGAGGACATTTTAAAGCCAGAGTTCAAGGGAAAAAAGTTTGCCGTGGACATCCGCCCCCAAGAGATTGCCGCATTGGTGCCTGCCTGGGGACTGGAAAAGACGGTGGATTTCGCCCGCAAGGTAGCTGCCCAGCAGCCGATCTGGGTTCGTGGGGGAAGTCGGACGCTCGCGGCTATGGTCGCTGGGGAGGTTGCGCTTTTTATTGGTCCTAACTACGACAGCGTGAAGGAAACTCAACGCAAAGACCGTACCGGCGCGATACAGTTCACCATCGTGGAGCCTGTTCCTGTCAGGGGCAGCTCTGAGCAAGCGATTCTGGCAACGTCTAGGAATCCTCATGCAGCCCTCCTCTGGTTGGAGTACATTGCTAGCCCTGAAGCACAAAAGTTAATAGACGAGCATGAACCCCTGGGTGCCTCCATCTATGTCAAGGGGTCGGCTGCGGAGCGGGAACTCAGGGGAAAAAAGCTATCTGTAGTCAGTTGGGAGCATCATCAGAGCATGGAGCAGTGGATGGTTAAGATAGTGGAAGCCTACGGTTTCCCCAGGGCGGAAACAAAAAAATGAGCACTCTTTTGTTTGCATCCCCCGGTAAAAGTCCGGTTTGGGATACAATCAGCCAGCGCAACTTTTGCCTCCTGCTGATGTTTGGGCGAGAGGACAAGCGCTCTGGAGAGAGGTATGACGAATAATACAGAGACCCTTGCCCGGTTTGCGGCCAATCTGGAGTATGACGCAATCCCCAAAGACGTGCTGGATCGCACCAAACGACAGATTCTGGATATCATTGGAGTAGCGCTAGCAGGCAGCACCCAACCCGTTGGACGCCTGGTGGCAAACTTTGTGCAGCGCACCGGAGGGACGCCAGAATGCACAGTCTGGGGAACACAGCTTCGCTCTTCACCGCCGCAGGCAGCCTTTGCTAACGGGGTCTTTTCCCACGCCCTCGACTACGACGACATGTGGCTGCCGGGGGCCCATCCTACGGGTGTAACCTTCCCGGCAACCCTGGCAGTCGCCGAAGTCCTCGGCGCCTCGGGTCGAGAGCTCTTGGTGGCGCAGGTGGCAGCTTATGAAATCATGGGGAAACTCCATTCTTGCGCTGGTAAACGAGGCGGCTGGCATCCTACACCCGTGTTTGGAACCTTCGGCGCCGCAGCCGCCGCAGGCAAGCTCCTAAACTTAGAGCCATTGAGTTTGCAGATGGCGTTGGGCATTGCCGCGTCCGAAGCAAGCGGCATCAGCCTCCATAGCGGGACAATGACCAAGCCCTTCCACGCCGGCCACGGAGCCCGGAATGGTGTCGTGGCAGCCATGCTCGCTGCCGATGGTTTCTCGGCCAATCCCAATGTTTTTGATGGGGCCTTTTTTGAGGCCTTTTATGGCGGCCGCGCGGCTGACTGGCAAATTACCGCCCTGCTCGGCGCTCCTTACCACATCTCTACCCCGGGGATCGGCATCAAGATGTACCCCAGCGGCTACTATCTCCATCTCACCTTTGAAGCCGCGCTTGAGCTGGTACAACACCACAACATCACTCCCGAGAATGTCAGCTCCATTGAGATCGGCGTGCCTCGCCGCGGTCACTTTGACCGGCCCACAATCCACAGGGGGTTAGAAGGCAAATTCAGCCACCAGTATCACGTTGCCCTGGCAGTCTTGGATCGAAAAGTAACTATAGAAAGCTTTCACGACGAGCGTGCTCTGGCACAAGACATGCAGGATTTTTTGAAGAAGATGACGGTGCGCGTTGACCCATCGATTCCGAGAAACCCGGACATCGTTTATTATGCAGTCACCATCAGGCTGCGTGACGGGAGAGAAGTCACTGCAGCGCAACCACTTCCAAAGAGCCACTGGAGGTACCCTCTACCCCGTTCCGAATGGGTTGGAAAATTTCGCGCCAACGCGGGTAGGGTGCTCAACGAGCGAAACGTGGAACAGATTATCGAGCTGGTAGACAAGCTTGAGGAGCTGTCCGACGTCCGCGCCTTGACGGAGGCACTCATACCACGAGGCTAGACTCTCCGGCTGTGCCGGAGATCGAGTGGAGAATTCCATGGCCGAGAGCCTTAACTTGACAGATCAGCTCAGTGCTTACATCGCAGGCAATAAAGCCCAGCAACTGCCCCAGGCCATTCTCGGCCGGGCCAAAATCCACATTCTCGATACCCTCGGCGCCATGATTTCGGGGTCTCTACTGAAGCCCGGACAGCTCATCACCGACTTCGTTCGAGCCCAAGCGGGGCCATCAGAGGCAAGCGTAGTGGCAAGCAACATGAGAACAAGCGCAGTTCAAGCGGCACTCGCGAACGGTATGATGGCCCACGCAGACGAAACCGATGACGCACACTTCCCTACTGTGACGCATCCCGGCTCAGCCGTGCTACCAGCAGCGCTGGCAGTAGCGGAAAAGGAACATCGCCCGGGAAAGGACCTCATCACCGCGGTGGTTCTGGGCTACGATACCATGTGCCGAATTAGCAAGGCGCTCGACCGAAACTGGATGCAAGAGCGGTGCATCCATGCCGGCTCCGTCTGCGCCGGTTTTGGCGCCGCCGCGGCGGCCTGCAGTCTACTGAGGCTGCCGGCAAACCAAATCCGCTATGCCCTGGCCTTTGCCGGGACACAAGCAAGCGGCCTAACTACCTGGCGCCAAGACCTGGAACACATTGATAAAGCCCTGTGTCATTCGGGAGTACCCGCTCGCAACGGCGTCACCGCAGCCCTTTGGGCACAGGCAGGGTTCACTGCAACGAAGGATATCTTTGAAGGCCCCGAAAACCTCATCAAGGCCTTTTCCCAGCGACCACGGCCGAGCGAGATCATTCATGAGCTTGGCTCACGCTATGAGATCCTAGATACCAGCATCAAGAAATATCCCGCAGGACAGCCCATGCAGGCAACCCTAGAAGGCTACTTTAGGCTTGTGAAGGAACATGGCCTGAAGGGTCAAGACATCCAGCAAATCGTTGTCCGTCTGCCCGAGTCGCAATCCCGTACCATCAACGACCGGCACATGCCTGATATCAACTGCCAATACCTCTTGGCTGTGGCCATGCTCGACGGCAAAGTTGATTTTCAAAGCGCGCACGACTTCAAGCGCATGCATAGCCCTGAGGTCCTTGAGCTGAAGAAACGGGTGCAGATCGTAGCGGATCCCGAGTTGACCAAGAAGCATCCCGCCGTGCGCTCTGCCATCGTCGAGTTAACCACCTTTGATGGGCGCCATTTCAACATCTTGATGGATCGTGTCCCAGGCGCGCCTTACAATCCGCTATCGGCTGAGGAGGTTGAGGAGAAATTCCTCTCCCTGACCATACCGGTACTAGGAGACAAACATTCCCAGTCAGTGGCACAAACCATGCGGGATCTAGAGAATTTGCCGGACGTGGTCGCCCTAGCAGAGCTACTTAGAATATAATCTGGTCCAATGACGGCAGGAGTTATCCCGGAAACAATAAGGAGACGACTGAGGAAGGGTCTCATATGAGTCTACCAGTGACAGAAAAGCTGGCGACATTCATAGCAAACGTCCAATACGCATCCATTTCCGACAAGGCGATTGCTAATGCGAAGCTTCATATCTTAGACACCCTTGGTGCAGCGCTCGCGGGATATGAACATCCCGTAGCCAAGATCGCCCTGGACTACTGTCAATACATGGGCGGATCCCCCGAGGTCACCGTTTGGGGCTCCAGCCTGAAAACTTCAGTCCCCATGGGTGCCTTTACCAACGGACTATTGGCACATGCCATCGATTATGATGACTGGGACGCCGTAGCCCACGTGGGACATCCGAGCTGCATGGTAGTGTCGTCATCCCTTTCCACCGGCGAAGCCCTGGAAGCAACCGGCAAAGATTTCTTGCGCGCTTACACGGTAGGAATTGAGGTCGGTACGCAGATTGCTGCGGCCTGCCCTACCGACATTCATAGCCGCGGCTTTCACAGCACGCCTATCTTCGGCAGCATGGCTTCGGTGGCGGCCGCGGCAAGCATGATGAGACTGAACCCAGACCAGATCAGAGCTGCTTTCGGCATCGCGGCCTCCGGCGCGAGCGGACTTCACCGCCAACAAGGGTCGATGGTCAAGCCGTTCCATGCGGGCAATACAGCGCGCAACGGCGTCGAGGCCGTGCTCCTGGCCCAAAGAGGCTTTACCGCCGACCAGTCGATCATCGAGAGCTCGCGCGGCTTCTGCGATTCCTTTTTCGGCGCAGACAGGTGCGATTACGAAAAAATGCTCCAGGGGCTGGGCCAGCCCTTTTACCTAGATTCGCCGGGCTTGTCATTCAAGGTGCATCCGTGCAGTGCACCGCAATTTCTTGCGGCGGACGCAACGCTGCAGTTAGTACGACAGCACGACATCCGTTTTGACGATATTCACAGCGTAGAATTAAGAGTCAGCCGGGTGCGGTACGACCGGCACTACCGGCCCACGGTACAGTCCGGCCTGCAGGGAAAATTTACCATCAACTATGTTTGCGCTATTGCGCTCTTAGACCGCCGGTTGAAACGCGAGAGCTTCTACGACGCGAAGGCGCAGGACCCGAAAGTTCAAGAGGCGATGAAGAAAATCCACGTGGTCGTGGACACAACGATTCCGGAGCACGGCGAATATTGTCCGGTAACAATCGAGCTCAAGGACGGAAGAAAGCTTCAATACACTGGGACCATTCAAAAAGGCCACACGAAAAATCCCTTGACCGAAGAGGAAGTCTTGGACAAGTTCCGTGACAACATCAAAGAGAGCCTCCCTAAAGAAAGAGGCGAAGAGATCATTGCTTGTGTGTGCAAGCTTGAAACTCTGAGCAACGTGAGAGAATTAACGAAACTTCTAGCCCCTTAAGTTTCCAGACATCTGCCCCCCCTCCCAGGGGCAGGAACCCTTTCTCACAGACCCTGCCAAGCTCATCCCCCTCGGACCAGATCCACAAGTTTCGTGACGTCAGCGAGGTTTTCAAGGTTGAGGATCGTATCGCGCGTTTGGGTTGCTACCTCAGGCGCCAGACTTCCCTGGGTGCAGGTAAGAAACTTTGCTTCAAGGTCCTCTTTGCTTGAGATGCGGCGCGCATGCGCTACCTCCGCGGAGTAACTTTGCCCGTTTCTCAGGTGAACCGTCAGCCGTTCTTTCGGCCTTCTTTCTACCGGACCCCCGGGCGGCGGGACAATGCGGAGTCGCCGCATCAGGGCCTGCACATCCTGGGCCCGTACCCGCTCATCGGTCATCTGCCGCAGTCCCATCTGCCCATCGAGCAGCGCCACGGACAGACAATACTTTAAGCTGTACTGACCTTCATGCGTGTCCCGGGCGTCGTCTCTTCTCAAAGAAAACGAATGGGGATCGCACTCGATCCAATCGACGTCCTCGGCACGGATCACATGCTCTTTGACGATCTTTAGAAGGGCCTCGATCGGTCGGTGAGCCGGGCTACAGCAAGGGTACTCCTTCGTGATAGCTCCGCGCTCAAGCTCGTAGCGCTTGCCCAAGTCACGCGTCATAGACTCCCAATCAATGTCGCCCTCAAGGCAAAACGCGGCTGCAATCCCTTGGGGAGTTTCAAGAACCGCTTTTTCAGCCGTGAAGCCGCGCTGCGCCAGTGTGGCAGCCATCACCCCGTTGCGTGCGGCATTACCAGACACCAACGCCTTGGCCATCGTCCCCATATTGGCTCGAAGGCCGCATGCCCCATTCGCGGCAATTCCGAAAGCAGTTTTGATTTGGTCAAGATCTAAGCCCAAAACCACTGCGGCAGACATTGCCGCCCCCAAGGAACCATTCGTGCCTGTGTGGTGCCAGCCGCGATACGTTGGCCCCCTTAGGTTTTCTCGACCGGCGTCAAATGCGGCGTCCAACCGATGGCATACCTCCCGCCCGAGGATGTAGGCCTGGAGCATCTTTGCGCCGGAGATGTGCGCTGGCTCGCCAAGGGCAAGCGCTGCCGGGAGTGTTTGGGTGCTGTAGTGGCCACTGTCATCATAATCAAGCGCGTGGGCAGCATGGCCATTGGCAAGAGCCGCAAGCAGCGGCGAGCTGCGAACCCCCTGGCCAATGATCGTTGCGCGTGGGGCAGCCTCCTGCTCTTTCACCCATCGGGAGAGCAGCTTACACCCTGGATCCCGCGCGCCCGCAAGCATCACTCCAAACGTGTCCAATATCATCAGCTTGGCGTTCTGAACAGCGGCCCCCGGAATATCTTCAAGCCTTGTGCTGGCGACGAACTGCGCGAGTGTTTCTGTTGCCCCTTCCATGTTTTTTGCCTCCTATGTCAACTGCGCTGAGCCTATAACAAACCAGCAACCGGCTTTAACCGACTTAAAGCCTTCGTGCCGAGAGACCTGATAGACTGTGTAACCGTTGTCAGATTTTTGATCCCGGGCGCAAAATATCGGTGAGCGCACGAACATCTGTTAATTGATCAAGACGACGGGTGATGTCAATCACTTCAGCGATTTGCTCAGAAGTCAAATGCCTGCCCGCAAGGTGCCGGAACTTGTGCTCCAACACTTCATCCGAGAATGGCTCACTAGGATGGCCGGGCGCCACGATAACGGCCTTTGCATACTCCTGTCCGCTGGCTGTACGAATCCGAATCGTCGAGGGATTCGCTGCAGGCCAGTACGTGTCATGGCTTTTTTCCCAGTAGACCTTAGTCCGATCCACCAGTGCTAAAATCTCAGGCGAGTGGAGCTTTTCGGGCTCAAACTGCTCGTAGCCCAGCTCTCCTTCCACGAGAGCAGCCGCCACACAATACCGCACGCTGTGATTGGCCGTGTCCCGGCTTTCCGGACGCGCCGAGGACAAATTTCTTGATTGGCTGTCGGCATCTCTCTTGGCCAGTCCAATTTCAATCAAACTCATGTCACGCCAACTGAGGTGGTGTTGCTGAGCAAGCTGCAAGGCAGCGGCGACCGCGGTCTGGCCGCATTTGCCGGTGTTATACAGTTTCGTGTAGCTCTCGAGAATCTTGTACTTGCCGATCGGGGTCAGAAGACCTTCCAGGTCGCACGAGCCGGCTACGGCGCTCGCATAACCGGCCTGTCCTTCGATCACTTCCTTCGGTGCTGTGACGCCCCCTTGCGCAAGAAGCGCAGAGACCACGGCGTGCATGCCGACCATACCATCCAGTAGGGATTTGCTGGCTGGCATTTGTCCATGACTCGACGCATCCAGCACGCACCCTTGCAAGACCGACATGCCAAGCGCGTTGATCGTCTCGTCCCTAGTGAGATTGAGCAGATGCGCGCACGCCAGAGGAATGGAAAAAGACAAATTCGTGCTCCCCGCCCACCCGCGGGCGCCGAGATCCGGCAATCCGGCATGCTCTTGAAAGCGCGGCATGACCTCATAGCCTGTCACGATGGCGGTGATAAGATCCTTGCCGCTGGCGCGCACGCGCTCGGCAACCGCCAGGATGGGGGGAATGTTAAAGCATGGATGGCACGGGTAGGGTCCGGGGTGTCCATCCATGAAATCAAGAAAACGTAGAGCGGTGCCATTCACCAGAGCTGCTTTCTCACACGAGGTAAATCCTTTTGTACCCAGAATGGTGGATTCGGGCGAACCGCCCAGTCCTAGCACCGTTTTCCGCACCTGTTGCGTCGTCAACCCATCGGCGCCTGCAATCATACAACCCAGTGCATCAAGTAGTCGCCTGCCCGCCTCACGAACTACCTCATCAGATAAGCCTTCAAAATGAATGCCCCGCGCAAGATCAACCAGACGTTCAGTGGTTGAGTTCATAGAGAATCCTTCAAATTGATACGAGAGAACCTTTACGAATAGTTCTTCTTGTTTCTACTTTTTCGGTGACTACCACAATCGTAGAAATTCTGTCAAATGACCACCGTGTTTTCGGCGGCCGATCCCTGTGAGGCTCTGGGAGGAGATTGTTGTCCACGGCTTATTTTGGGACAGAGATCGCTCTGGGGAATGGGGTCCAAAAGAATAGAGAAGATCCAGAGCCTTCTCTAAGGATCGCGCCCCTAGGGTTCTGCGGTGTTTTTCCACGTTATGGAACATATTTTCATGTTAGTATTTTTCTGCTTTCCCTGTCAACTTGACCATTCACTGTACGAACAACGGAACTAGTTTCGAGACATCG
>JACPSE010000045.1 GCA_016193465.1 Deltaproteobacteria bacterium | reverse complement strand
GGACCACGATTTTCTGCTCAAGGGGGATGTGTTTACTAAGGATGTGATTGAGACTTGGTTAGAGTACAAGCGTAAGAAAGAGGTGGATGCCATGAGGATGAGACCCCATCCTTATGAGTTCGCCCTGTATTTCGATATTTAGAGAAGTTTTTAGCTTTTTGTTGTTGGTTGTTGGACTAAAAGCCAGAAACTAACAACCAAAAACTTTTATGGATGACATATTGGTTTTTCAACACGAACCCGCGGAGGAGCTAGGAAGCTTTGCTCACCTGCTGGACGAGCAAGGCATAGGATACAGTCATATCCGTCTGTTTGGGGACGAAATACCTACTGAAAGCTGGGATGAAGTAAGGGCGCTGATTGTCCTCGGAGGGTCGATGGGGGTTCATGAGGAGGAGAAGTATCCCTTTCTCAAATGGGAAAAGACAATTATACGCGCAGCCATAAAAAACGGCCTCCCGCTCTTAGGAATATGCCTGGGGGCCCAGCTTATTGCCTCAGCAGTCGGCGCTGAAGTCTACCAGGGAAATTTCAAGGAGATTGGCTGGTATCCCATCTCAATGACACTGGAGGGAGAGATGGACTCGCTGCTCGGCCACCTCCCGGATAAGGCGATTGTTTTTCAGTGGCATGGCGACAGCTTTGATCTTCCCAAGGGGGCGCACCGGCTCGCCTCCTCGCTTTATTACGACAATCAGGCCTTTCGTATCGGTAGGAGTATCTATGGTCTCCAGTTTCATTTAGAGGTTACCCCGGCCATGATCGACCGGTGGATAGATCAGAGTTGGAAGGAGCTGGCGCAAATCCCCTATATCTCGCCGGATAAGATACGGGCCGACACCCTCGTTTATTCTCAGACATTAAAGTATTACGGAGAGAGATTTTTTTCCGAGTTTATCCGGCGGCTCTCTATCCCGAAGCGACGAAGAGAAGACGGGCAGCAAGTCAAAACATGAAGCTGAAAAAAGAGGGTCCGCATCAATAGTCTCAAGGATCATGCACCCATCGGCATAATGGATCTCCTGGCATATAAATTGCTGGTTTATTCCGTACTTGACAGAATGAGACTGAACTGTTACCCGTACAGCAACGTAAATGGCGTTTGAGGAGGTTGTAAGATGAAAAGAGGAGTAATGAAGGTAGTCTTTGTGGCGGTTCTTTTCTTGATTCTGAAACCGCTTTATGCCCAGGAGGCCAAGGGGCTTGGCCCAGGATGGCTGAGCTTGGATAGCAGCGTGGGGCTAATTGACAAGCGGGTCGACGATACAAAATCCGCTTTGGAGAAAGCCTTGCGCATCAGCATCAGCGGTTTCTTGGATACCAGCTATACATGGAGTTCGAATCGTCCGGGCTTCGGCAGCAGCGATGACATCAGCCTTAGGGTGTTTGACCAAGACCATAATGAGGTCGTCTTTAACCATTTTAACTTGACTTTGGAAAAGCCGGAGAAAGATTGGGGGATGGGTCTCAAGTTGGTTGCGGATTTTGGTCGGACAGCGGAGTTGCTCAGAGAAGCAACACTTTGGGGCTCAAAATTACAGGTACCGGGAGTTAATGGCGGCGAGCCGTCTGCCGAACTAAGAGAGGCCTTTATCACCTTTACTCTGCCTATAGGAAAGGGGCTGCAAGTGAAGGGCGGAAAGTTTGTCACTCTCATGGGGACTGAGGTTATTCCCGCCCCGGGCTCGCCCAATCCTAACATCTCTCGCTCCTATCTCTTCGGATTTGCCATCCCGTTTACTCATACCGGGGTGCTTTTTAGCTATCCAGTGATGGATATGCTGACCCTTATGGCAGGCCCAGTGACGGGTTGGGATAACCCGCATGACAACAATCGTCAGCCCTCCTTTCACGGGGGATTTACCTTTACTCCCGCCGAGCTTTTCTCGCTCACGACCAGCGTCATGGACGGCCCCGAGCAGAAACACCACAGCGGCCGCAACCGATTCACCTTCTCAAATGTCGCTACGATCAAACCCATGTCTGCCCTTACTCTCTTTTTGGAATATACTTATGGGCATGAGGATAAGGTGACCGCAAGCCTTCGGGATGGTACCTGGCAGGGATTGGCAGCGATTGCCTCGTACGATTGGACCGAACGCTTTAACACCGCGGTGAGGGGAGAGTTTTTTCGTGACAGCGATGGTGTTAGAACAGGCGGGGATCTTCTAGGGACCCATGAGGATGTTAGACTAGGCGAGCTTACCTTGACTGCTGCCTATAAGTTCACGGCAAAGCTATTGGGCAGGGTGGAAGTACGGCAAGATTCGGCTAATAGAAGGGTCTTCCAGGAAGGTAACACCGGCTCGGATAGACACCAGACAACTTTCGCCCTGCAGGCCATTTATACTTTCTGAAAACCTGTGCTTGGATTGTCTCCTAGAGAAGGGGGAGGAATTTTTATTCCTCCCCCCTTTTTCTTTCCGCCATCTGCCTTTTGCTCCTTGGAGAACCTTCCGATGCCTTTTTTCATAGGAGGAAAACCTCTGGATCTTGTCGCGGCATGACATGCCTAGTTTTTAAACAGATCGTGATTCATGAATAGGTTTTTCACCGCCATCCAAGCAGGTAGAGATCAAGAAACAATAAGCTTTTTGGCACTGGCACAAAGGTTGCTTATTTAACTTCCTTCTGACCTGGGAGGAATGAAACGTGGGCGCGGCACTAGGCCAAGAGATGAAAAGAAGGGTACTGGTCATAGATGACCATCTTCCCTCCAAAACCTTTCTGATCAAGGCCTTAGCTAATAAGGGATTTAATGTCGTCGGTGAGAGTGCAAGCGGTAGGAATGCAGCGGTGTTGGCTAAGACTACCATTCCTGAGGTAATCCTCATGGCGGTAGGTCTTCCGGATGTCGATGGAATCAGCGCCGCGCGGGAAATTATGGAGGAGGGCCCGCTCCCTATAGTTCTCCTCACGAGCCATTACGAGGCAGAGAATATTGAGCGGGCTAAGGAGTCGGGCGTGATGGCCTTCCTTATCAAGCCCTTGCGGGAAGAAGAGCTTTTTCCCACTATTGAGCTGGCGATCTCGCGTTTTGCCGAGTTTATCTCCCTCAGAAAAGAAAATGAGGATCTCAGAAGAACCTTAGAGGCGCGTAAGGTGATTGAACGGGCGAAAGGTATCTTGATGAAAAGGCAGGGGCTTTCCGAAGCCGAGGCATTTGCGCTGATTCAGAAGAAGAGTATGGATACGCGTAAGTCCATGGCCGAAATGGCTCAGGCAATTGTCCTGACGGAGGAGATGATTAAAGAGAAAACAGCTTAGAAAACAAAAAAGGGAAAGGGAGGTTCTTTGGTCGCAGCGTTGCGGCCGACAGCCGGGCAAAGGCGCCTAATTCTAACGGATTAGGCGCTTTTGTTTTTTGGAGAAGAGCCATGAACAAGATCGAAGAATACAAAAAGGAAAAAGACGGGCTGGATGTCCTTGAGGATGTCCCCCGCTATGCCCAGGAGGGATGGGAGGCGATCACCGAGGGTGACCGCGAGCGGCTTAAGTGGGCTGGCGTTTTTTTCCGCCGCCAGACCCCGGGACACTTCATGATGCGCATCCGCATCCCTAACGGGATCAGCAACGCAGCCCAGATTCGGACCATCGGCGAGATAAGTAAAGATTTCGGTAAAGGCTTTACAGATATCACTACACGCCAGCAGATCCAGCTGCGCTGGTTTAAGATCGAGCATGTGCCGCAGATCTGGGAGCGGCTCAAAGCAGTTGGCTTGGTTACGCTCCAGACCGGCATGGACAATATCCGCAACGTGGTCGGCTGTCCGGTGGCCGGACTCACACCCAATGAGCTCTTTGATGCCTCCTCGGTGGTCCAGGAATTTACACAGATGTTCGTGGGCAACAAGGCCTACACGAATTTGCCGAGAAAGTTCAATGTAACGATAACCGCTTGCAAAGAAGCTTGCACGCACGCCGAGACGCAAGACATCGCGCTGACCCCGGCGACGAAAGAGATCGACGGCTCAGAGGTCAAAGGGTTCAACGTTGCCGTGGGTGGCAAGTTGGGCTCTGGCGGATATCGTATCGCTTCTCCCTTGGATCTTTTCGTCACGTCGGAAGAAGCGGCGGCGGATTGCAGCCAGATCGTAATGATCTTTCGTGACCACGGGACGCGTGCATTGCGTACGAAAGCGCGTTTGGCTTTTCTCATCGAAAATTGGGGCGTAGAGCGATTCCGGCGCGAGCTCGAGCGCAGACTCGGTCGGCCGCTCCGCACCGCGGGGAAGGAGGAACGATCGGCGAAACATACCGATCACGTCGGCATCTTCCGCCAAAAGCAGGAAGGGCTCAACTATGTCGGCCTTGCCGTGCCGGTAGGCCGGATAACGACGGAGCAAATGCTTCGGGTCGCTGACCTAGCCGAGAATTATGGCAGCGGCCAGATTCGGCTGACCATCGGACAGAATCTCATTATTCCCGGTGTGCCCGATAACAAGATCGGCGATCTCACAGCCGAGCCGGTGCTTCAAGAGCTGCGATACGATCCGTCGGAGGTGATGCGCGGCCTCGTAAGTTGCACAGGGATGGACTATTGCCACTTCGCCTTGATCGAGACCAAGGGCTGGGCGCTGAAGACGGCGCGCGCCCTGGAGGCGAAACTGGGGAAAACGCAGCCTTTGCGCATGCACTGGTCGGGATGTCCTGCGGGGTGTGGCAATCATTCGGTCGCGGACATAGGTCTGTTGGGAAAGAACATCAAACTCAACGGCGAAGTCGTGGAAGCGGTGGATGTTTTTGTCGGCGGGGCCGCAGGATGTGAACCGAACCCGCCCATCAAGATTATGGAAGATGTCCCTTGCGAAGGTTTGCCTAATGTTGTCGCTGGCTTGGTTCAGCATGGGGCCTTCAAGGCCATGCGACAGCAACTTCGGAAAATTCCTCAGGCGCCGGCTACCGGTGTCAATACGACGGTTGAGAAGGAGCCGGTCAGGCCGACGATTCGGCCCCAGGAGATTCAGGAAGGTTCTGCGAAGCTGGTTCGCGTGAACAAAGACGAGGTGGCGGTATTCAAACATCAGGGGCAGCTTTGCGCCCTCCAGAACAACTGCCCCCATGAAGGAGGGCAGCTATCGGCGGGGTGGATTGAGGGCGACGAAGCGGTCTGTCCTCTGCATGGTTATAAGTTTCACGTCAAGACAGGGGCGTGCTCGACGGACGCCAAGCTCAAGGCAAAAATTTTCAAGCTGGTCGCTCAAGGCGACGGCTTTTCGATAGCAGATTGACGGAGGTACAGGATGCGACGCGCGGACATCAAGGATTTTTTCAAAGCGGGCCATCTGGGCACGCTCATCAGCGCCTTTCTCTACTTCGACGTGAGCTTCATGGTCTGGGTGATGATTGGCTCGTTGGGTGTTTATATCTCCGAGGATTTTTCTCTCTCGCCTGCGCAGAAAGGATTGGTGGTTGCTGTGCCCATCCTGGCCGGCTCTCTGCTCCGTATCCCCCTGGGCATCGCGAGCGACTATTTTGGGCCGAAAAAGACGGGGAGCGTTGGAATCCTACTCACCTTGTTTCCGCTTCTCGCGGGGTGGCTTGGAGGAAATAGCCTCGAGGAGCTTTTTCTGGTGGGCTGCATGCTGGGAGTCGCGGGCGCCAGCTTCGCCGTAGCCCTTCCCATGGTTAGCCGCTGGTATCCGCCCGAGTATCAAGGCCTGGCCATAGGCATAGCGGGCGCGGGAAACAGCGGTACTGTT
This sequence comes from Deltaproteobacteria bacterium, assembly GCA_016193465.1. GTDB lineage: Bacteria > Desulfobacterota > Binatia > UBA9968 > UBA9968 > UBA9968. Next base: position 12,183 of record JACPSE010000045.1, on the reverse strand, counting down.
CTAGCTTCGTTTTTTGCTCCCCGTCTAGCCGAGCACATGGGATGGCATGGTGTGTTTGCTATCGCTGTTGTACCTGTGCTTCTCACCCTCGCCCTTTTTCTCTTCCTGGCCAAGGAGAGCCCCAGGCAGCCTTCTCCTCAGAGCCTGGTCCACTATCTCCGTGTGCTCAAGGAGCCAGATACCTGGTGGTTTAATCTTTTTTACATGGTCACCTTCGGCGGTTTCGTCGGCCTGGCGAGCTTTCTCGCTATCTTCTTCCATGACCAGTATGGATTGAGCCGAGTTATGGCGGGGAACTTTGCTGCCCTGTGTGTTTTTGCTGGCAGCTTCGTGCGGCCGATCGGAGGCCTCCTCGCTGACCGGTTTGGCGGCGTCAAATGTCTTCTGGCTCTTTATGGCGTTGTTGCTAGCTTCATGTTCTTTGTCGGCCAACTCCCGCCCCTCCCATGGGCGACCGTATCTCTGTTCCTTGGTATGGGCGCGTTGGGAATGGGCAACGGCGCAGTATTTCAACTGGTGCCGCAGCGGTTTCAGAAAGAGATCGGCGTGGTGACGGGAGTGGTTGGAGCAGCGGGTGGGCTGGGGGGTTTTTTTCTCCCCTCTCTGCTCGGGCTGTTCAAGGACCTAACCGGTTCCTATGGAACAGGATTTATTGCTTTCAGTATGGTGGCCTCTTGCTGTGTAGGGCTCCTTGCCTATGTGCATAGAGATTGGCGCCGCCACTGGGCACGAGAAGAAATGGGAGTTTCACTCTGAGGCAAAGCGATGCGGAGAGAAGCCAATGGGAATATAGATCGCTGGGTAAAGTCCTACTGCCCTTACTGCGGCGTAGGCTGCGGCCTTCTTGCCGGAGTGAAAGACGGAGCGGTCGTTAAGGTTAAGGGAGATCCTGATCACCCATCTAGCCTCGGGGATATCTGTGCCAAGGCGGTCTACCTGCCGGAGACTCTCAGGACACAGGACCGTCTTCTCCATCCTCAAATGCGCCGCTGCCAAGACGGTCCTTTTACCCAGGTGCCCTGGGAGACAGCACTCAGAGCCGTGGCCCGGAAGTTCCGCGAGATCATTTCAGAATACGGGCCGGAAGCGGTAGCCTTTTATGGCTCAGGGCAGCTTACGACCGAGGAGTACTACGTCGCTAACAAGCTGGCCAAAGGATTTCTGGGGACAAATAACTTCGATACCAACTCCCGGCTCTGCATGGCCTCGGCTGTGGCGGGCTATAAGAGATCCCTGGGATCCGATGGCCCGCCAGCCTCTTATACGGACATTGATCTTGCCGACTGCTTTCTGCTGATTGGCACGAACGCGGCTGAATGCCATCCTGTGACCTTCAAAAGGATCAAGCAGCGAAAGATGCAAGATCCGGAGCGGGTTAGGATCATCGCCGTTGATCCGCGACGGACTGAAACCGCTGACTTCGCCGACCTCCATCTTCCCATCCGGCCAGGGACAGATATCGCCCTGCTCAACGGCATGCTTTACGTCCTGGTTAAGGAAGGTCTGGTTGACAGGGATTTCATCGCCCAGCATACCAAGGGCTTTTCAGAGTTCATGGCAGTCGTGGAGAAGTATCCGCCAGAGGGTGCGGAGAAGATCTGCGCTCTCCCTGAATGCCTGATCGTCGAGGCGGCGATGATTTTCGGCAAAGCCAAAAAGGCTCTCAGTTTTTGGAGCATGGGGGTCAATCAGAGCACAGTCGGTGTGTATAAAAACAACGCTATTCACAATCTGCACCTGGCCACAGGACAGATCGGCAGGCCTGGATGCGGACCCTTTTCGCTGACCGGGCAGCCGAACGCCATGGGAGGAAGGGAGGTGGGAGGCATGGCTCACCTTCTCCCTGGGTATCGGGACATTACAAATTCTTTCCATCGCGAGGAGGTCGCCCGCTTTTGGGGAATCCCTGCCGAGGGCATCTCTCCCAAGCCGGGTTATTCGGCCCTGGATCTTTTCGAAGCGGTGGCTGGGGGAAAGGTGAAAGCGCTCTGGATCCTCTGCACCAATCCAGCCATTTCCGTTCCCGACGCCGATTTTATTGAAAAGGCCTTGAGACGGGCGGATCTCGTCGTGGTGCAAGATGCTTATCACCCGACCGGCACCACCCAGTTCGCGCATATCCTTTTGCCTGCAGCCCAATGGTCGGAAAAAGAGGGGGTCATGACCAATTCGGAAAGACGGCTCACCTACATGCCGGAGATCGCCGAAGCTCCGGGAGAGGCCTTGCCGGACTGGAAGATCCTTACCCTCTTCGCTCGGGAAATGGGCTTTCAAGAGGCCTTTCCTTACGAATCCAGCGAGGAGATCTTCGCTGAGTTGGCTCAGCTCACGCAGGGAACCCCATGTGACTACTCGGGGGTGAGTTATGAGCGGTTAAAAAAAGAGGGGCCACTGCAATGGCCTTGCCCGGCTCCAGATCATCGGGGCACAGTGAGGCTTTATAGCGATTTTCGTTTCTCCACGCCTGATGGCCGTGCCAACTTCATCGCGGTCGAGCACCAGGAGCCCTTTGAGGTTCCGAATCAGGACTATCCCTTGGTTCTTACCACGGGCCGGGTGAAGCACCAGTGGCACACGATGACGCGCACGGGAAAGGTGCAAAGTTTGTCTAAGAGCTCCCCCGACCCTTTTCTGCAAATGAATCCTGCGGATGCGAAGCAGCATGGAATTCGGGACGCGGACTTTGTTGAAGTGATGTCGCGCCGAGGGAAGGCGGTCGTCCAGGTCCGGGTTACGGAGGAGATAAAGCCGGGGGCCTGTTTCATGCCTTTTCATTGGGGTCGTCAGTTTGGTTTTTACAAGGCAGCCAACAATCTCACAATCAGTGCCCGAGACCCTGTCTCGCGCCAGCCGGAGCTAAAGGCCTGCGCCGTGAGGGTGAAGAGGATTATGGATTTTCCTCAGGGAGATACATAAGGCTATGAGTTACTATCCCATTTTTTTGGATTTAAGGGGTAGGGAGTGTTTGGTAGTGGGAGGGGACAAGATAGCGACCAGGAAAGTGGAGGGTCTTCTTAGGGCTGGTGCGAAGGTTACAGTCATAAGTCTTGAAATCACAGAGACCCTTCGGGCATGGGAGCAGCAGGGCAAAGTGAGACATCTTAAGCGGTGCTATCAGAAGGGGGACTTGAAGGATCATTTTCTAGTCTATGGGGCTACTGGCCTCCGTGAGGTGGATGATCAGATGGCGGCCGAGGCGCGTTCAGAGGGCGTTCTTCTCAATGTCGTGGATCATCCTACGCTTTGCGGCTTTATCAACCCTGCCGTGCTTCAGCGAGGGAATCTCACCATTGCGATTTCGACCGGGGGTAAGAGTCCGGGGTTTGCCAGACTCGTAAGGCAGCAGTTGGAAGACTTCGTTGGTCCCGAGTATGGTGTGGCCCTAGAGGCTGTGGGGGCGAAGCGCAATGAGCTCAGACAAGCCTGCCCAGATGCGGAGGAGAGGCAGAGACTACTCAACGAGTTCATGGAATCCCCTGCATTGGATCTCATTCGGCGGGGGAGATGAGCGATGGCCAGAGCGATCTTAGGCAAAGTTTATCTCGTAGGGGCCGGACCTGGAGACCCCGATCTTCTTACCCTCAAGGGAAAGAGGTGTCTAGAGAGGGCCGAAGTTGTCCTTTATGACCGTCTTGTGAACAAAGCCATCTTGGCCTATGCCGCCCCACGGGCTGAATTGATCTACTCGGGTAAGGCGGCGGGAAACCACTGTATGCCGCAGCATCAGATAGGAGGGCTCATGATCAGCCGGGCAAGTGAGGGAAAGATCGTCGTGCGGCTCAAAGGGGGCGACCCTTTTATTTTTGGCCGAGGCGGCGAAGAGGTGGAGGCCTTAAGGCGGGCGCAGATACCCTTGGAGATCGTCCCCGGAGTGAGTTCGGCCATTGCGGTGCCTGCTTATGCGGGTATCCCTGTGACCCACAGGGATTACTCCTCCAGTATTGCCATTGTCACCGGGCACAAAAGCTGCAACGGAAAGAGCGAAGTGAAATGGCATGAGCTTGCTCGCGCTGTGGACACCTTGGTCATTTTAATGGGCCTCGGGAATCTGCGGGAAAATATGGATCGCCTCATGCAGGGAGGCTGTAGTCCGGACCGGCCGGTCGCCATCGTCCGTTGGGGGACGCGCGCCTCGCAACGGACCCTGGTGGGAACCGTGGGGACCATTGCGGATATAACCGAGCAGACCAGCTTCAAGCCTCCTGCCGTGATCGTCGTCGGCGAGGTGGCTCGCTTGGGCAAGCGGCTTGGCTTGCCTGGGCGCGCTGTCGCATTAGAAGGGCACAGGCGAATACATGTGGTCTATTCTAAATCCCACCGTGCTCAAGATTCAGGGATCTTGGCCCCGCCTTCCGTTCTGCCCTGACCTCTCTCATTTTTGTCCTAAAGGTGATACTAGTAAACTCAGTTCTTAAGGCAGGCCGCTGACAAAGGCCCATCTGCCCTCAACCGGCCTGAGACCAGGGTTTTCAACCCTGTAAAAAGACCGAGCAGGTCATCATTGGGATAGAAGCGTGAAACGTTTAGCCAACGTGAAAGGCTTCGTGCGGTTTTTTCTATCCGCGGTTATGTGCCTTATAGTGTTGGCAGGCTCCGCGGAGAGCTTTTTTCACAAGAAAAAGCTCCCGGTAAGCCCCGCAGATCACTTCAAGAAGCTCGGGATCGAGAAACCCGAGAAGCTGCTCCGCGCGCCGGATTTTACCCTCGAGGGTCTCGCGGGCAGACGGCCGAGTCTGAGGGACTTCAGGGGGAACGTGATTTTCTTGAATTTTTGGGCGACCTGGTGTGTCCCATGTCGGCAGGAGATGCCGACCATGGAAAAGCTGCACCGGGAGCTTAAGAGGCAGGGTTTAGAGGTAGTTGCGATCAACGTTCAGGAACGTAAGAAAGAGGTGCGCAAGTTTATCGACGAGCTCGGCCTGACCTTTACCGTGCTGTTGGACAAAGAGGGCAAGGTATCGGAAGAGTATGGCGCCTGGGCGATTCCCCTTTCCTATTTTATCAATCGCAAGGGGGAGTTTGTCGGCAAGGTCAGCGGCTATAGAAAGTGGGACGGCCAGGAAGCCGCGGCGTTTTTTCGGGAGCTGCTGCAGGAAAAGAATTAGCGGTTGCTTCACACCAGGCTGGAGTTGAGAAACAGTCATGCACAGGGAACGATGGTTGATCGTACTACTAGCCTGGACCGCGATTTTCGGTCTCGCTCCCGCGTACGCAGCCTCCGGCACTCTTGCCGTCGAGGAAACTCTGGCCGCGTTAGGGAAAGGGCCGACCCTGGGGAGTCCTGATGCGCCCGTCGTCATCGTCGAGTTCTCCGACTTCCAATGCAGCTTCTGTAGAAAATTCTGGGCCGAGACGCTTCCCAAGCTGAAAGAAGCCTACATTCAGAAGGGACAGGCTCGGTTCATCTATCGCCACTTTGCGATTCTCGGCAAGCACTCCGTGCAAGCGGCTCAAGCATCGGAATGCGCCGCAGAGCAGGGAAAATTCTGGCTGTACCATGACAGGCTTTTTCAGAACCAGGGGGCGCTGGCGTTTACTGAGGCCAAGCTGAAACGATACGCGCGGGAGCTAGGCCTGAAAGAACCGACCTTCAACCAGTGTCTCGGCTCGGGGAAGTATGGGGATAAGATAGAAGGCGAGACCGCGGTGGCGGCCTTTTTGGGGGCGCGGGGCACGCCGGCGTTTTTTGTCAATGGGCGCCTCTTGGCAGGTGCCCAACCGTTCGAGGTTTTTCAAGCGATACTGCATGAAGAGTTGAAGCGAAATGGACCAAGGAAAAAATGAGATGGAAAATGCGTGGGGCTCGAGCCAAAGCTTCCGCTATCCCTTTTTTCTTAGCCTGCTGGCAGTGTTGCTATATATCCCTGCGCTAGGCGGGAGGGATTTTTGGGCGCCGGTAGAGCCCCGCTACGCAGAGATCGCCCGGATCATGTTTGCCAAAGGGGAATGGATCATCCCGACAGTGAACGGCGACCTCTATACCGATAAACCGATCCTTTATTTTTGGCTTGTTTTGCTTGGCTCGAAGTTAGCAGGTGGTGTCAATGAGTGGACGGTGCGCCTGCCATCGGCATTGTCGGCGCTTGGACTGGTTCTCACGACTTATGCCCTGGGCCGGGATCTCTTCGGCGCGAGAATCGGGTACATAGCGGCCATCGTTTTGGCGACCTCCGCTCGCGTCCTGTGGGAGGCACGCTGGGCCCATACGGATATGACGTTTACCTTCTTTTTTGTCCTTTCGCTCTACTTTTTTTCCAGGGCTTTGTTGCGAAAAGGCAAGCCGGGGGAGTTTCTCCTCGCCTACGGGCTCGCGGCCCTTGCCACTTTAACAAAAGGGCTTATAGGGATTGTTTTGCCTGGCTTGATCGTCCTTGCTTATGTCGCGTTGAGGCGGGAGTGGAGGGTCGTCTCTGAATGGCGCCTTCCATCAGGGATATTGGTTTTTCTCTTGATCGCTGCTCCCTGGTTTGCCTGGGTGAGCCAGGCGACCGACGGAAGATGGCTTAGGGAATTTATTTTCACTCATCACATTCAAAGATACACCTCCGGTCTGGGTCATCGGCAACCCTTCTACTATTACTTGTTGACATTTCCTGCGGACTTTTTGCCGTGGACGGTTTTCCTCGTGCCAGCGATCTGGGCCTATAGGTCTCGGTTAAAACTCCTCAACGAGCCCGGCGCTCTCTTTCTGTTTCTCTGGTTTTTCGCGATATTATTTTTCTTTAGTTTATCCGATACCAAGAGAGATCTTTACTTGCTGCCGCTCTTCCCTCCAGCAGCAATCTTTATGGCCTGCTATTTCGTTGGTCTGATGGATAAGGCAATCTCTCCGGCTGCCCTTTATCGGCTCTTGGGCCTACTTTTCTTTAATCTGCTCTGGATCACTGCGCTATGCCTTCCTGTGGTTGCCTGGTTTTACCAGAGGGAAGCGGTGTGGATCTCTCTGCCGTTCGCCCTTGTGATGGCTGGCGGAGGATTGACTACGGCGGTTGCGATCTGGCAGACGCTTCCGGCACGGGGTTTTTTCTCTGCTGCTCTTACTATTCTTCTGGGTGCGCTCTGTGCCTCGGTTTGGATATTGCCCTTTCTTAATTCGTACAAGTCAGCGAGATCGTTTGCCGTGAGGGTCCAAAGGATCGTTCCCTCGGACCAGCCCCTTTATATCTACGCCGATACCATGAACGATTTTAACTTCTACATGGAACGGGAAGTCATATCCGTTGTCTCCTCTCAGGCAGAGGCGGAAAGCGTCGCGTCGCGGATCAAGACAACCTATATGCTGGTCCGAGAGAGAGATCTCCGCATGGTGGAGATGGGAGAAGGCGGGAAGGTTTTGGCTGAGGGTCGCGTGGGGGACAAGAGATGGCGCTTGGTTCTCCTGCGGCGGTAAACGGCTCTGGCACATTGGCAAGAAGTGATGACGGATCTTTGGTAGCTCCCGGGGAAGAGTTGATCTTAAGGGACAAGATGGTAAAGTAAAGAAGTATGGCCATTGCTACTCTCGAAGAGGTGATTGAGGATATCCGTCAGGGCCGCATGGTTGTCCTCATGGACGACAAGAACCGGGAGAACGAGGGCGACCTCTGCATGGCAGCGGAAAAGGTCACTCCCGATGCGATTAACTTCATGGCCCGCTACGGCCGAGGGCTTATCTGTTTGCCTCTGACTGAAGAGAAGGTAAAACAACTCGGACTGCCGATGATGGTGTCTGAGAACACCTCGCCCTTCGGTACTGCTTTTACCGTTTCCATCGATGCCGCTGCGGGAATCACCACGGGTATCTCAGCGGCAGACCGGGCCCGTACCGTCCAGATGGCTATCGCTGATGGCGCCGTCCCCGGGGACCTAGTGACCCCAGGCCACGTTTTTCCCTTGCGGGCGAAGAAGGGCGGTGTCCTGGTGCGGGCGGGCCAAACGGAAGGATCAGTGGACCTGGCTCGGCTGGCGGGGTTAAGGCCTGCGGGCGTGATCTGTGAGGTCATGAACGATGACGGCACTATGGCGCGCCTGCCGGACATCGAGAAATTCGCCGCTCAGCACGGGCTTAAAGTAGTCACGATCGCGGATCTCATCCAGTACCGGATGCGCAACGATTGCTTGGTTTACAGGGTCGCCTCGGCCCGGCTTCCCACCCGTTACGGCGGAGAATTTCAGGCAGTGGTTTATAACACCCACGTAGACCAAAGCGAGCACCTGGCACTCATTAAAGGGGAGATTGCCCCACACGAAGAGACGCTCGTGCGGGTCCATTCGAAGTACGTTCCCGGAGATGTGTTTGGTTTTGAGCTTCTTAATACCGGAGCTGTCATCAGACACTCCATGGCAATGATCGCGCAGGAAGGAAAGGGGGTTATCCTCTATCTCCAGACGGAAGGGAAAGGACTCCGTCCTGCCAGGATGACCTATCCCAAAGTGGATGGCAGGAGCAAGAAAGACATGAGTCCCTCTTTCGTCTACCAAGCCGACTTCAGAGAATATGGAATCGGCGCCCAAATCCTGAGAGACTTGGGGGTAAGAAAGATGCGCCTGCTCACCAATAACGTGAAGAATTTAGTAGGGCTTTCAGGTTACGGGCTGGAGGTCACGGCCCTCATTCCGATCCCCCCACAGGTCCCCTTTAGTCGAGTGGCAGGCCGGAGGCAGAGGACAAGCTAGGAGGAGTTTAAAGCAGAAAAAGGATGCGGAGAGGGTTAGAACGCAGAGGAAAAATCCATGCCCATTTACGAATACAGGTGTCGCCATTGCGATAATAAATTCGAAGAGCTCGTTCGCTCTTCCCGTGAAGCTGTCGCGTGCCCTGCGTGCGCCAGCGCGAAAGTGGAGCGACAATTTTCCGTCTTCAGTTCGCCTGGGGCTCGGTCGGAACGAAGCATGGCAGGGGGTGGTGGCTGTGGTGGCTGCACTCCCGGAGGCTGCGGCTGCCATTGATCGTTGGTCGTGTTCGTAAACGAGCACGATAACCGAGCACGAGCACGAAGAGTTAGCCCGGCTCTGGCGGGTTGATGTAACCGGGTAGCGCGCCCCTGAGCTTCTTAAGAGCATCGTCAACGCTGGAATAAAGCCTCTCTTCAACCAGCTCATTTCCCACCCAATAATCCACGGAAGGGGCCTCGGTGAAGTTGATATCGAGGAGCCTCTCTCCAATCGGCTCTCCAGTGATCACGACCCTTACCGAGTAACCAGCGTCGATGATTACGCCCCGCCCATTGGAGGGGAGGGGGAGGGAGTTCTTTATCTTGGCCAGTCCGTTTGCCGGATAGCTCCCCACGCTTAGAGAGATATAGCCCCACTCTCCCGGTTGAGCGGAGAGATCTTTCAACATCCGTGGATTGATATCGACGATGTTTCGGAGTGCTTGCTCCTGCCTATAATCCTTGAGCAGCTCATAGGCCCATCTCTCGATAATGCCGCGCCCGATCTGGCTTTCCTTCTCGCGCTCTTTCTCGCGCTGTTTGACCGGGCCCCGGTCGATCCACCACTTAACCTCTTCTGGGGGGGGCGTCTTTTCCTCTGCCATAGTCGCGTAAAATCTAACCTGCCTCTAACAGGGTGTCAACTGCATCCCGGCCTGGAAGCTTACCGCAAGTTGACAAAACGCTACCTTGTCGGATACTCTCCGCCCCAAAATCACGATCCGGGGCCGGCCGATCATCTTGGCAACCTGAGGATCTCATGTATACCCATCTCACAGATGTTAGGAAAAGATTAAAAATTGAACGGATATGAATCTATAAAGGAGGTTTAAAAATGGCAAAGGAAGAACTGAGGAGTTTAAGGTCAACGCTTGAGGCGTTGAAAAAGGAAGGTTTGGTGCTGGAAACGGACCGGGAAGTCAATCCAAAACTCGAAATGGCGGCCATTCAGAAACGTCTGGATGGAGGTCCACCGATTATATTCAATAAGGTCAAAGGCTATTCCAATGCGCGATTGGCTACGAATGTGATGGGCTCGGATAAGGTCATTGCAAAGATGTTTGGATTAAAAGACAGAAAGGCGTTGAAATTCAAAATTCACGAGAGCATCCTTCAACCCACTCCGCCCAAAATTGTGGAAAAAGCGCCCTGTCAAGAAGTGGTGGTCGACAAAAATATCGATGTCTGGCCAGTTATCCCCATGATCCAGCATACTCCGACGGATCCGGGAAGAACTTTGGGGGGAGGCAAGACCGTAGCCTCACCCAAACAGTTCTGGGGTGGATGGCACATCAGTTACAACCGGATGAATTTCCGGGAAGACCTCGGGTGGAAGGATCACTCCACTTTTCAGATATCCCCTGGGTCTCATACCGATCAAATCGCAACAAAATATTATAAGAAAGAACCCATTCCTTTCAGCATCAATATGGGCATTCCCCCGGCAGCCACGCTTATGGCTGGAGCGGGGTTCATGTACACTATTCTCCCAAGGGGCTGCGATGAGTTGGGGGTTGCCGGCGCCATCCAAGGATTTCCGTTGGAAATGGTAAGATGCAAGACCATCGATGCTTACGCGATTGCCGAGGCAGAGTATGTTATTGAAGGGTACCTGGATACAACCAAAAAGGTCTGGGAAAGTCCTTTGGCCGAGAAAGAGCAGAAGCAGGGGGTTTTCCCCTTTCACCCCGAATGGTCCGGCTATATGGGAAAAGCCTATCGAACGTATCAATTTAATGTAACGGCGATCACCCATCGAAAAGACAGGCCGATCTACGATCCTCTGATCGTGCACGGATATGATAACCACAACATTGACGTGATCTGCCGTGAGGCCTGTTTCTTTGAATTGGCCGAGAGGATCAGCGCGGGGTTCTGCATTGATACGCACATCCCCATGTGCATCCCCGACTGGGGTGGCGTGATCTTTCAGGTGAGAAAGAGGAGGGTCAGGGACGAGGGTTATCCGAAAAACATCCTGGCCGCAGCTCTTTCCTGTTCTCTCGGTGCCCGTTTTGCTATGGTCGTCGATCCGGACATCAACATCTACTCGACAGATGACTTGCTGTGGGCTTTAGCGACCCGGGTGGACGCCAAAGAAGGTATCACCATTGTCGCGCCGGGCGGTATGGGACAGACATTTCAACCCGCGGAGCGGAGCTCCGCCGGCGAAAAAGAGTGGACCCAGTCCAATATCAAATTTTCCGGAGCCATTGGAATCGACGCCACGGTGCCCTATCAGTATACGGATGCGTTTTTGCGAGCCAGTTATCCAATCGATGTGGTGAACCTGAAGAATTGGTTCACGGACGAGCAAATTGAAAAGGCCCAATCCTTCCAGGAATCCTACGCGAGATGGTTCGCTGAGGCGGGAATTTAATTGAGATCTCCATGCAAGAGTAGGGAATGCTCTTATGGAAGAGAAAATAAAGTTGCTCAAAGATTGCCGGGTTCTCGATTTCACTAATGAAACGGGTTTCCTGTGCGGGCAAATCTTGGGTGATTTAGGAGCAGATGTCATCAAGGTGGAGAAACCAGGAGGAGATGAATCCAGGAATCTGGGCTCTTTTTATCAGGACATCCCGGATCCTGAAAAGAATCTGTATTGGTTCTCTTACAACCATAACAAGAGAGGGATTACCTTAGATATTGAGACAGAGACCGGAAAAGAGATTTTACTGAAATTGGTTGAGAAAACCGATATTTTCTTAGAAACCTTTGCGCCGGGTTATCTGAGAAAATTGGGCCTGGATTATGCTGCTTTAAGTACAATAAATCCCCAACTCATTATGGCGTCCATTACCCCTTTCGGCCAGTCTGGACCTTATAAAGATTATAAAGGGTCGGATTTAGTCCTTACAGCGATGAGCGGTTTCATGTCGGTTTTAGGGGATGCGGATAAGCCACCGGTGCGGCCTTCACTTCCCCAATCCTATGTGTGGATCGGGATGCATGCGGCAGAGGGGACACTCATGGCCTATTATCATCGGGGGATGACAGGTGAAGGTCAACAGGTGGATGTCTCGGGACAGGCGGGCGTGACCTGGGCCCTATCCATTTCCCCTTCTTTTTATGACTTTAACAAAGAGGTTCCTAAGAGAGAAGGTAGTTTTATTACGGGAAGGAGCATCACCGGAGCGATTCTGCGGGCAGTCTATCCCTGCAAAGATGGTTACCTGGCTTACATTATCTATGGAGGCCCGGCCGGGATTAGAACGAATAAGAGATTGGTGGAATGGATGGATAGCAAGGGGATGGCTCCTGATTATTT
>JACPSE010000228.1 GCA_016193465.1 Deltaproteobacteria bacterium | reverse complement strand
GTAGCAACTTTGATTGATCGTCCTGGGGGTCCGCCGGGCGGTTTCATCCGGCCGGGCTTTTCTGTTTAGAGGCGCTGCAAATGCAAAAGAAGCTACACTAGTCCTTCAGTTCTGCTGGCTCTACGTACAAGGCGATGAATACAAAAATCGTTGTCCTGGTGCTGGCGGTTATTCTTCTGGCTGCTGTTACCTTAGCCGAAGCGCAACAGCCGAAGAAGGCGCCGCGCATAGGTTTTCTGGGCCAGTCGAAGCATAGCTCCTTGCGCGGTCAAGCCGTATTGGCGTTTAGGCAAAAGCTGCGCGAGCTTGGCTGGGTTGAGGGAGAGAATATCATCATCGAATGGCGCTTGGCGGAGGGCGTCGAGGAACGAGTTCCTGAGTTCGTAGCCGACTTCATCCGCCTCAAGGTCGATGTCATGGTTCTGACGGGTGGGCGGCCGGTTCGGGTGGCAAAAAAGGCCACAAACGCGATCCCGATCGTTATGACAGAAGCCAGCGATCCCGTGGGAACAGGATTGATTGCCAGCTTGGCTCGGCCTGGTGGAAATATCACGGGCATGACTTCTGTCCGTCACGAGCTAGATGGAAAACGGCTGGAGATCCTCAAAGAGTCCGTGTCAAAGCTTTCCCATGTAGCTATTCTTTGGCAGTCCAGTCGATCTAGGTTGCAGGTTGAGTTCGAACGGACTGAGCTGGCAGCCAGGGAGTTGGGCATGAAGCTTCAATTCTTGGGGGTGCAAAGCGCCGATGATTTTGGGAATGCCTTTCAGGCCATTCCGAGGGGCCAGACTATGGCGCTCATCGCGGTACACACGCAGCTCATCAATAGTCACAGGGACCAAATCGTAGAGATGGCAGCTAAGAGGCGCATCCCGGCCATATACCACGACAGGAGGTACGCAGACTCAGGGGGCCTCATGTCATATGGGCCAAACCATCCTTCAATTTACGCGCAGTCGGCTGCTTACGTTAACAAGATTCTCAAAGGGGCCAAACCGGCTGATCTGCCCGTGGAGCAGCCGACAAAACTAGAATTGGTCATCAATCTCAAGGCTGCCAGGCGAATTGGCCTTCCTATCCCGCCTGATGTGCTCATGTGGGCGGACGAGGTGATCAGGTGAGAAGGCGCGGGCGCCTAGTACGGCACTATTTTTTCATCTCCGTGCTGTTGATCGCCGGCGGGTTGATCACCAGCGGCATTTTGGAGATCTATTTTCGGTATCATGAGAGCCGAGAGCAGCTTGCTCTGCTGCAACAGAAAGCGGCAGCCGTGGCTGCCGTAAAGATCGAACGTTTTATTCAAGACGTTGAGACCGCCATGAAAGCGGCCACTAAAGGCCGGGATATTGCCCGCGAAGGGATCTCACAGGAATACAAGTTTGAGTTGAAAAGACTTCTCTTTTTGGCCCCTGCAATAACTGAGGCGGTAGCGCTTGATGCTAATGGGTCTAAACAGGCGCAGATTTCTCGCTTTCGTGCTGTCTCCCTTGATGTGAAGAGCGATTTCTCCAACTCAACCGCCTTCCAACAGGCCAAGGAAGGAAAAACTTATTTTGGTCCGGTCTATTTTGTCAGGGATTCCGAGCCTTACATGACTGTTGCCCTTCCCATCGAGCATTTTAGGGGTAATGTCATTGGCGTCCTTCAAGCCGAGGTGAATCTCAAATATGTTTGGGAGGTGATCTCGGGCATCAAACAAGGAAAAGCTGGATATTCCTATGCTGTTGCCCGCTCTGGCGATCTTATAGCCCATCCGGATATCAGCTTGGTGTTGCAGGGGCGGAACGTGTCTCAACTCAATCAGGTTCAGGCCGCATTCCAGCCCGTTGCAGATGGCCAGGCTGCGTGGCTAACGGTCGCCCGTAATTTACAGGGGAGAAACGTGATCAGTTCTTTTGCTCTGATCCCGCGCCTCGATTGGGCGGTTTTTATCGAGAGGCCGGTGGAAGAAGCGTACGAAACGCTTTACGCCTCCGTGCTGCGAACCTCTAGCCTGCTCCTGGTCGGAGTCGGAATGGCTCTTTTCGCGAGCCTTTTTGTGGCGCGCCGGGTTATTGGTCCTCTAAGGGTGTTGGGCCAAGGAGTGGAGCGCATCGGCAGAGGCGACCTCGGCCTTCGTCTCGATCTCAAGACCGGTGATGAGATTGAGGTCCTGGCGGAGGAGTTCAACAAGATGACCGCGGCCCTTCAGGAGGCCTATGCAGACTTGGAGAAAAAGGTCGCAGAGAGGACTCAGGAACTCGCGGTTGCCAATCAGAGCCTCGATGAGGCAAGCCGCCACAAGTCCGCTTTCCTGGCCAGTATCTCCCATGAATTCCGCACCCCGCTGAACGCGATCATCGGCTTCTCGGAGGTTTTGCTTGATCCCTCATTGAGGGTTACCGAAGAGGAGCGGAGACAGTTTCTGACCGACATCTTAAACAGCGGGAGACATCTGCTTAGCCTCATCAATGACCTTTTAGACCTGGCCAAGATCGAGGCGGGCCGGGTGGAATTGCAGGTCGAGCCAGCGCCTCTGCACGAGATCCTGCAGACGGTCAAAAGCACGGTGCATCCGCTGGCGGCCAAGAAGTCTATTGACATTCAGGTCGAGAGCGATGGTGAGATTGGCGCGGTCCCAATGGACGCGGCGCGAATCAAGCAGATTTTGCTGAACCTGGTGGGTAACGCTATCAAGTTCGCGCCCGAAGCCGGAAAGGTCTGGGTCCGGACGACAACCAAGGATGGAGCGGTGCGTATTGAGGTCGGAGACACAGGCCCCGGCATCCCCGCGGAGGAGCATGAGCGAATTTTCCAGGAATTCCGACAGGTGGCGAGAGACAGCGGAAACGATCAGCCCGAGGGAACGGGACTCGGCTTGGCCCTGGCGAAGAAGTTCGTGGAGATGCATGGCGGGAAGATATGGGTTGAAAGCGAACTCGGCAAGGGAAGCCGTTTTTACTTTACGCTACCGCTGGCTTGAAAGCCATTGGTCATTAGTCAATGGTCAATAGGGACGATCTAAAATCCGAAATCGTTAGACTGAGGCTCACGACCGAAGTCTAAAATCGAAAATGGAGTGAAAGTGGCTGGAGAGAAAATCTTGCTGGTGGAAGATAATGCAGTAAACCGTCGGCTGGCGGAGTTTCTGCTTCGGTCGCAGGGATACCTGGTGCGCGAGGCAGCCACGGCGCAGGAGGCTTTCGAGATACTTAAGACCGAGCGACCTGATCTGATCGTCATGGATATTCAGCTCCCTGGAATGGATGGGCTTGAGGCTACCAAGAAGTTAAAAGAGGAACCCGCGACGGCCGGCATTCCGGTATTGGCCGTGACCTCCTATGCTATGACGGGAGACAGAGAAAAAGCATTGGCCGTGGGCTGTGCTGCCTACATCACGAAACCCCTTGATAAAACAACCTTTGTTCGCGAGGTCGCGACCCATTTGCGGGGCAAGGGCGACGTTTAGAGCGCTGGTAATCTATGTTCGAAGAGATGAGAACAACCGGAGCACGGGTCTTGATTGTAGATGACGATGCCGCATCGCGCCGCCTGCTAGAGGTGAGACTTCGTGCCATGCAGTGCCAGGCCCTCATGGCCGCTGATGGGCAGGAAGCGCTGGCCGCTGTCCGGCAAGAGATCCCAGCGTTGATCCTTTTGGATCTCCAGATGCCCCGCATGGATGGTATGGAGCTGCTCAGGAGACTCCGACGGGACGGGGTCGACGTTCCTATTATCGTGATTACCGCTTACGGCTCCATCGAGAAGGCGGTCGAGGCGATGAAAGAGGGCGCCTACGATTTCCTGCCCAAGCCTTTCGATCCCAAGCACCTCGAGATCGTGGTGCGGAAGGCTCTGGAGCGCGAGGGGCTCAAGAGAGAGGTGGAGATCCTCGCGGAGGAGGCCGAGAAACGCCATCGCCTCATCGTCGGCAAGGGTGCCCGCATGAATGAGGTGATCGATGTCGCCAAGAGGGCCGCAGCCAGCAGATCAACGGTTCTCCTTCTAGGGGAAAGCGGAACGGGAAAGGAGATCTTCGCCCGGGCCATCCACAACTGGAGCGAGAGGAAGGCGAAGCCTTTTGTGCCCATCAACTGCGTGGGGCTTTCTCGCGAGCTCCTGGAGAGCGAGCTCTTCGGGCATGAAAAGGGGGCGTTCACGGGGGCCTACCAGGTCAAGAAAGGGAAAATTGAGCTGTCCGACGGTGGCACCGTTTTTCTCGACGAGGTGGGCGACATCTCCCAGGAGCTGCAAACCAAGCTCCTGAGATTTATTCAAGAAAGGGAGTTTGAGCGGGTCGGAGGGAGCAAATCCATCAGCGTGGATATCAGGATCATTGCGGCTACAAATCAGGACTTGGACAGCGCGGTCCGGGAAGGCCGCTTCCGTGAAGATCTTTACCATCGTCTCAACGTTGTTCCCATTACCCTTCCGCCCTTGAGGGATAGAAAAGAGGATATTCCTGACTTGGCCTATTATTTCCTGCAGCGTTTTTCTCTTGAAACGAAAAAGAAATTGACTGAGATTGCGCCGCAGGCCCTGGAAAGACTCATGGCCTATGAGTGGCCAGGCAATGTACGAGAGCTGGCCAATGTGATTGAGCGGGCCGTCGTCCTGGGCCAAGAGCCAAGTATCACTGTCCAGGACCTGTCTCCCAGAGTGGTTGCCACAGAGCCGGGGGCCCGTCCGGATGGACCGTCCTATCGCGACGCGCTAGACGCTACTAAGCGCGAGTTGATCATGAGAACTCTGGCCGAGACCAAAGGAAATCGCGCCGCCGCGGCCAAGATTTTGGGTCTTCACGAGAAGTATCTGCTGAGGCTGCTTAAGTCTTTGGGGATCAGCTGATTGACTCTGACTAGAAAGATCCCCAGTTCTTCCAACGGGTGGGTGTGATGCAGATAAATTTAAGGGGTCGGGAATCTTTTCTGGAACGAGACGGCTCCGATGAAAAGAGCCAGGCAGGGTCAAGGGGGGAATGGCGCCGAACGGAAAAGTTGTCAGGAACCTTTAGTTGCACCAGGCCAATTTTTGCCTTCCCGGATTAGTATATCGCTTAAGTAAGCGCTGCCCCCGAGGAGCCGGACCAGTGTCAAGAGCTGGCCAACGGGAATTTTCTTGAAAGACCTTATACCCCCGCTCTCAATTAACCGGACGAGGTTCGTGCGGGCGAGCGCGGGAGAGGGGCTTTTTCGGATTAGCCGCTCTATCTTTTCCCGCTGCCCCACAGATGAGAGGAGTTTGCGCAGCTCATTCACGCTTTTAAGCTATTAGTTCCTTCGAAAAGCTTCAAGCCCTCTCCTCTTTTGATTGACAACTGACGATCCTCCTCGGGGCGTGAATGCCTAGCGGGCGGGCCAAGACCTAGCTTGACGACTGTCCCGTCATTTGTCATGATATATGACGATGGACTTGACAGACTCTCAAGGCTTGAGCAGCCCGTATATTGAACGGCTCCTTGATCTCCCGCGGCTGCTCTCGAAGCGATCCTATTTTCTCTTCGGCCCGCGCCAAACCGGCAAGAGCTTTCTCATCGCCCATACTTTGACCGGGGTCCGGCTCTACGACCTGCTGGAAAGCTCCACCTACGTTGCGCTGAGTCAGAATCCCGGCCGGATCGCCGAGGAGCTTACTCCTCGGGACCGCACCGTGGTCATTGATGAGATCCAGCGCCTGCCCGAGCTTCTCAACGAGGTACACCACCTGATCGAAAAGCGCGGCATCCGATTTCTTCTCACGGGCTCCAGCGCCCGCAAGCTCCGCCGCGGAAGAGTGAATCTGCTGGGGGGCCGCGCCCGAACAAAGTATCTCCACCCGCTTACCTACCGGGAGCTGGGCGCTCACTTCGACCTCTACCGCGCTCTGGAGCGGGGACTGTTGCCTGCGATTTACTTTTCGGACGACCCTAAAGCGGACCTAGAAGCGTATGCGGGATCGTATCTGCAACAGGAGGTCGTCGCGGAAGGCGCTACGCGCAATGTGCCGGCCTTCAGCCGTTTTCTCAGGGTGGCCGCGTTGTGTAACGGCACCATCGTCAACTTCACCAACGTAGGCAATGACGCCCAAGTAGCCCGAACGACCGTTTATGAATATTTCGAGATCCTGAAAGACACCCTCGTTCTCCACGACCTGCCTACCTGGCGCAAGTCCAGGAAACGAAAGCCGTTAGCTTCGTCCAAATACTATTTCTTCGATGTCGGGGTTGTTGCCGCGCTCCAGCGCCGGATATTTCACCCGGGTACGTCCGAATTCGGCGAGGCATTGGAGACCTATCTCATGCACGAGTTAGTCAGCTATAGGGACTACCTGTCCGAGGAGCCGTTGAGCTACTGGCGCTCCACATCCGGTTTCGAGGTCGATTTCATCATCGGCGAGCACACGGCTGTTGAGGTCAAGGCCAAGGAGAATGTATCTCAGGCGGATCTTAAGTCGCTGCGCGCGCTGGCGGAAGAGCAAAAGCTTAAACGCTATTTATGTGTGAGCCTTGAAAAACGGCGCCGCCAGGTCGGGGGGATCGCGGTTCTTCCGGTGCGGGAGTTTCTGGATACTCTATGGGCCGGGGGGTACTCGTAGGGACTTCTAGCGGGCTAGACTTGTGAGCCGTGGCTGCGACAAGCGGAAGATCGGGTTTCTTGTCAAGGAAAGAGCGGCAAAATACGGAAGGTCCGAAATCCGTCCGAGGAGTTAAGAAAGTCGATTAGCAGAGGAAAAAGTTGGATCAGGAAAGATTGTTTAGATTGTCGTGTAGACCCCGGCACCCTAGGAATCAAAGCCAGAACGACTAGAAGCGTAGTTGTCTTGATCAAGTAAGGCAGGTCAGACACCAGGACGTTCAAGCGCCAAGCATCTTTTCCTCCCCCGTATCTCGCGGTTGACGTTTAACGCGTCACGTTATACACTAGTTTTCTTGATAAGGTCCTTCAAATCCAGGGAGACCGAAAAGATCTTCAACCGACAGAGATCTGATCGATTGCCCCAGGATATTCAGCAGGTGGCCCTGCGAAAGTTGCGGATGCTGAATCGGGCTGTCACGCTGCAGGATCTCCGGGTTCCACCCGCAAATCACTTGGAGAAACTCTCGGACGATCGTGCAGGCCAGCACAGCATCCGCATCAACAACCAATGGCGTATTTGCTTCGAGTGGCGGGATGGAGATGCCTACAACGTGGAGATTGTCGATTATCATTAGGGAGAGAGGGTTATGCCCGTGAAAAAGTTAAAGCCTGTCCATCCAGGTGAAGTTTTACTGGAAGAATTTCTCAAGCCAATGGATCTCAGCCAAAACCGTTTGGCTTTAGCCATTGGAGTGCCTCCCCGGCGCATTAACGAGATTGTGCTAGGCAAGCGAAGCATGACTGCTGATACGGCCCTGCGGCTGGGACGTTATTTCGGCATGTCCCCACAGTTCTGGCTGGGCTTACAAATGGATTATGATCTGGATGTAACTGCCGATAATCTGGAAAAGCGCCTGAAGAAGGAAGTAAAACCGCACGCGGCCGCCGTTTAGCCTTCATTCTTTGTCCTTTTCGCTTCGGGCTCTTGCCTGTTTTCTATTGCTTTCGCCTGTTTTTCCTTTTACCTTTTCACTTTTTCCTTGCTGCCTGTTGTCTTTCTTACCCTTGATCCCTCCTCGAAATTTCAAATTTGAGATTTGCAATTTGCCATTTGAGATCCCGAAGGGCTTGCCTGTTGCCTTCTTTACTATTTTACCCTATTTT
The DNA here is from genome assembly GCA_016193465.1 of Deltaproteobacteria bacterium. Classification (GTDB taxonomy): domain Bacteria; phylum Desulfobacterota; class Binatia; order UBA9968; family UBA9968; genus UBA9968. The sequence continues at coordinate 36,340 of JACPSE010000228.1, read as the reverse complement.
ACGCCAAACTAACTTCGGCTGGGTCTCCCGATCTGGTTTACACATTGACTGTACATCATCGCCCGGACCCGCTCGCCCCAGCCAGGTTTGTTGTTGAGGTAATTTGTGGCCAACCTGGTTCCGACCGAGCGAATCGAGCGGTCGATTTTGTTGATCCGCGGGCACAAAGTGATGCTGGACGCCGATCTCGCAGAGCTTTACGGTGTTGAAACCAAAGCGCTCAACAGAGCCTTCACGCGCAATCGGGAACGATTTCCTGACGATTTCGTATTCCAATTGACCGAGAGCGAGTTTGCAGACTTGAGGTGCCAAATTGGCACCTCAAGATGGGGTGGACGGCGCTATCTTCCTTATGCTTTTACCGAGCAAGGAGTCGCGATGCTCTCCGGAGTCCTGCACAGTAAGCGTGCTATTCAGGTCAATGTCGAGATCATGCGCACCTTCGTTCGGTTACGACAATTACTTGCCTCCAATGCTCAACTGGCCCGCAAGCTTGAAGCACTGGAGAAGAAATACGACACCCAGTTTAAGGTGGTCTTTGACGCTATCCGCCAACTGATGTCCCCGCCGGAGCCAAGGAAACGGAAGATCGGCTTTCTCGTCAAAGAAAGAGCAGCAAAATACCGAAGGTCAGCAATCAGCCCGATGCCTTAAGGGCTTCGATCAGCCGGTAGGATTGCTGAGATTGTCGTGACCTCAACGGTCTTGTCAGAGCAGAAGCTAACGAACAAGCGCACTTAGGATTCGAATAGCACGGCTTAAATCCTGGTCTTTGATCTCTCCAACTAGAGCCTGAAGTTTTCTTCGGAGATTTTGAGGCGGCTGGCCCTCATGTTCGACGTTGAAGATTTCCTGCATCTCCACTTTGAGGCCCTGAGATAGCCGCATTAAGAGGTCCAACGTCGGGTTTTCCTCTCCCCTCTCAATACTGCTTAAATACTTGGGGTTCATTCCTATAATTTCGGCCAGCCTTTCCTGGGAATAACCTCGCGCCCTCCGTAAGTTTTTTATCCGCAAGCCGACAACCGTTTTTGTCTCCATAAGCCTTCTCGCTCGCGGGATTATGGGCTCTTAGGGCATCGCAGCGGAACACGCCATTACACAGAGAAAACTTGACTTTCTCTAGTCATTGGCAGTAGAACTCATGCCAATAGCAGGAAATAGGCCAGATTTCTTAAGCCAATGCATAAAAGCTCGATCTCTCCGATTCGGCAACCAGCGTGAAGCCAGATACCGGTTCTGGGGTCAAGGGAAAGACCGCCATTGAGTGCTACCACCACACAGGTCCGCATCACACCCTGGAGTTCGACAGCTGCCGGTCCTCGGAAAGGGCAAGAAAGCGGGGCTGGAAGGCAACCTCATCATCGAAGGAGACAAGCTCATAGCCGTATACAAACGGTTCGTTCCTAATTCTAAATGACCAGAGAGCAAAAGTTTTATAGCGCGCTGCGCGATGTTTTCGTCGGCGCAAAGGTGGAGGGGGAGTCAGGGTACATCAACCTGATGCGTATCAAGTCCCGTTACTACGAGACGGGCGTTTTCCCCAAGCTGGAACAGGACATCAACGCGGCCCTAAGGCAGTTCCCTGCCTTCCGCGACGAGCTATTCGAGAAGCTGTACGACTTCTTCCACCGGTATTTCAGCGAGAGCGGCTCGATCTACTTCCGCTATACCCCGCTGCACCAGAACGTGTACGAGAAGGTGTACACCGACGACAAGGACGTGATGCTGTTCTGGAAGACCCACATGCTTTACTACGTGAAGACCGACCGCCTTTTCAAAAGCATGGAGGTGGAGGTGGATGGCCAGAAGTTCTTTTTCGACGCGTCCACGCTGGAGCACAAGAAGGCCAACGAAAAGCGCGATAGCGTCTATTCCTTCAAGGAGAAGCGCAAAGACACGCTAGTCTTCACGGTGGCCTACTCGGAAAAGGGCAAGAAGACCAAGACCGACGACATCCTCAAGGTGCTACGCAAAAACGGGGACAAAATCAGCGAAGAGATCCTGGAGCGCGCCTTCCGCGTCTTCGAGAAACAGAGCGAGGTAGACTACTTCATCAACAAGGACGCCAAAGTGTTCCTAGAGGAGCAGTTCAACCTGTGGCTGTACCAGTACGTTTTCTCCGGGGTGAGTGAGTGGACGCAGACCCGCATCAAGCAACTGCAAACCCTCAAAGACATCGCCCTAAAGATCATCGCGTTCATCAGCCAGTTTGAGAACGAGTTGGTCAAGATCTGGAGCAAACCCAAGTTCGCACTCAACTCCAACTATGTCATCACACTGGACCGCATCGCCGAGAAAGACATCGCGCTGGTGGAAAAACTGCTCGCGCATAAAACCTTCAAGGCGCAGATCGAGGAATGGCAGAAATTGGGCATCGTGGACGAGTCCTTTAAGAAAACCGTGGTGCTGGGTACGGAGGGCAAGAGGAGACGCCTAAACCAGCCCTACCACCACCTGCCCATCGACTTAAAACATTTCAAAGACATGGAAGTGGAAATCCTCAGCCTGTTCGATAACCTCGATCACGAGTTGGACGGTAGAGTGATCCAAAGCGAGAACTACCAGGCTCTGAAAACAATTTCGGCTAAGTTCATAGAAAGAATACAGTGCGTTTATATTGACCCTCCGTACAATTCTCCTGCCACGGAAATCATGTACGAGAATAAGTACAAGAGTTCTAGCTGGCTCTCGTTGATCCGAGATCGGATTCAGATAGCTAGAGATTTCCTGGGTAAGGCAGGAGTCCTTTGCATAGCTATTGACGACAATGAATTCCATCATCTCACTAGTTTAGTGCAGGACTACTATCCGGAAAGCCTTGGGGTATCAGTGGTAAGAAGCAATCCCGCGGGCCGCTCTGCGCCGAAGGGTTTTTCCTTGGCCCATGAATACGCGGTCTTCGTCGCAAAGACAGAGGCGGGATTTGTGAGCCGCTTACAGCGTACCCAAGAACAGATAGAGAGGTACAGCCAAAATGATCAGAGCGGACACTTCGAGTGGGTCAACTTCCGTAAGCACGGGGGGCTAAGGTCAGAAGCTGCAAGAATGTTTTACCCTATCTACGTTACCACCTCAAACTTCAGACTTCCGAAGATGCTTTGGCATGAGCAACGAAGAGAATGGGATATCCTAGAGGAACCTCGGAAAGGGGAACACGTCATACTGCCTGTTGATGAAAATGGGCAAGAGAGAAGATGGAAATGGAGTTACGAACGGCTAGCAAATAATCTGGGCGAAGCAAAACTTGATCGTGATCGCCACGGCGAGCCCGCTGTCTACATAAAGTCGAGAATCGGGGAGGAGGGGATCGTACCTTTTAGCTGGTGGGACAAGAAGGAATACTCAGCCACTGATCACGGCACTCGTATTTTAAAGGACTTGTTTGGGAAACACGGTGTCTTCTCATATCCGAAGTCACCATATCTTGTTGAAGATTGTCTTAGGGTTGCAAATCTTGATCGCACAGATATCGCGCTCGATTTTTTTGCTGGCTCCGGCACAACAGCTCACGCAACTATCAACCTGAATCGAGAAGACGAAGGAAAGCGAAAATACGTTCTTATTGAGATGGCGGACTATTTCGAGTCCGTTCTCGTTCCTCGGATCAAGAAAGTCATTTACTCCGATAAGTGGAAGGATGGCAAGGCACAGAATGGCCAAGGCGTATCCCATTTCATGAAGTATTATACCCTGGAGCAATATGAAGGCACCTTACGCTGCGCCAAATACGGCGAGGCCGACCTGTTCGACGACCCGAACAAGGATGCCTATCACCAGTATGTGTTCCTGCGCGATCTCAAAATGCTGGAGGCGCTAGAGGTTGACCTGAAGAAGAACAAGGTGAAGGTGGAGTTGAGCAAGTTATACGACGGCATTGATATTGCTGAGACGCTGTCCAACCTGACTGGAAAATGGATCAAGCGCATCGCCGCCGACTCGGTGGAGTTTGACGACGGCGAGGTTGTGGACACGAAGAACCTGGACTGGAAACGTATCAAACCGCTGATCTGGTGGTGAGCCGATGCCCCGCGTTTACCTGCAAGACATGGTGGATGAGGCCAAGCCTTTCGAGGCGCTATCTCCCAACTGGAACACGTTCGACATCCGGTCGTTCTCGCGCACAAAGACGTTGTGGGACTACCAGCGCAAGGCGATCGAGAACGCCATCAAGGCACTTTGGAAATACTACGAGGATTTCCAAGATTATCAGCCCAACGAGAACACCGAGGCAAACGGCGAACGGAAGGAGAAGTTTTTCCAGTGGTACCTGGACAACGGGTTGGACGATGGGTTGGACATCCCGCTGGTGGAAACCCACAAGCTGGCGGGTCTACTGAGCGAGTATTATGCGGTCGAGGACGAGAAGGTTTCTTACGACCAGTTCATCAACCGCGCCTGTTTCTGGATGGCGACGGGCAGCGGCAAGACATTGGTGCTGGTGAAGTTGATCGAGGTTCTCCGGGGGCTGATTCAGCGAGGTGAAATCCCGCCGCATGACATTCTGATTTTGAGCTGCCGCGATGATCTGATCGAGCAACTAAAGAAGCACGTCCACGAGTTCAACGCGGCCCGCAGCGACCTGTTCATCTATTTGCGGGAATTGCGGGAATACCCCGAGGCCAAGCGCGACAATCCAGTGCTGTTCAAGGATCGTGAGTTGACGGTATTCTATTACCGGTCCGACAACCTGAGCGACGAGCAGAAGGAGAAGATCATCGACTTCCGCAACTACGACGACGGCGGGAAATGGTACGTGCTGCTGGACGAGGCACACAAGGGCGACCGGGAGGACTCCAAGCGCCAGCATATCTACTCCATCCTGTCGCGCAACGGGTTTCTGTTCAATTTTTCCGCAACTTTCACGGATGCCCGCGACCTCGCAACAACTGTTTCCAACTTCAACCTCTCCGAGTTCATCAAGGCAGGCTACGGCAAGCATATCGCTATTCTTCAGCAGGAACTCCGGGCGTTTCGCGATGGTCAGGACTACAACAACGAGGAAAAGCAGAAGATCGTCCTGAAATCGCTGCTGATGCTGGCGTATGCGCGGAAATTTTACGAGCGCGTCCGTAAGGCGGGCAAGGACTTGTATCACAAGCCGCTGCTACTGACACTGGTCAATTCGGTGAACACCGAGGAGGCCGACCTGCAACTGTTTTTCCGCGAGTTGGAGCGGATTGGCAAAGGGGAAGTCAACAAGAGCGTTTGGAAGGCAGCGAAGAAAGAGCTGTGGGAAGAATTGAGGAAACGGCCGGCCCTAATGTTCGAGGATGGCCAGACCATCGAGACTGACGAGGACGTATTCGAGAAGCTGGAGCAGAAGGACATCCTGCAAGCCGTTTACAACGCCAGAAGCCCGGGCGAGATCGAAATCCTCATCCGGCCCTCAAACAAACAGGAGCTGGCTTTCAAGTTGAAAACGAGCGACCGACCGTTTGCCCTCATCAAGATCGGCGATATTTCGGGTTGGCTGAAAGACAAGCTGGCGGGATACGAGATTGTCGAGGGATTTGAGGATGAAGGATTCTTTGAGGGTCTGAACGCCGATGATTCTGACATCAACATCCTGATGGGCTCGCGCAGCTTTTACGAGGGCTGGGACTCGAATCGGCCCAATGTCATCAACTTCATCAACATCGGGGTGGGAGCGGATGCGCGTAAGTTCATTCTCCAAGCCGTGGGCAGGGGTGTGCGCATTGAGCCGGTCAGGAACAAGAGGAAGCGGCTGAAGCATCTCAACAATGCAGGCGAGGTGGACGCCGATCTGTTTGAGAAGGTGAAGGACAAAGTCGCGCCACTTGAATCACTGGTGATTTTCGGTACGAACCGGCAGGCGCTCCAAACCGTGATCGAGCATCTGGATGAGGCAGGCAGAAAGAGGGATTACCAGCAGTTGGCGCTGTTTGTTAACGAGGCGGCCAAGGAGCACGAGTTGCTGATCCCCATTTACAAAGAGGCCGATCAGCCCATGATCGAACACGGGGATAGCGCCCGGTTTGAGATCGAGGCGGGCGAGCAAGAATTGCTTCAAAGGTATGTGAACTACGTGGGCGACGACAGGGTGATGATGGCCCTCTACGATGCCGAGCCTCAGAAGGTCGGACTGTTGCAGGTGAGCGTCACAGACACGGATCGTTTCTACAAGCAATTCGACAGGGCCTACCGAAATATAGACCTGCTGGTGCGGCGCATATTTGACTACTTCAGCATCGTGCCAAAGGAATTCGAACGCCTGAAGCAACTGGAAGAGGAAATCAATCATTTCAAGAACATCAAGGTCTCGCTGAAAGACATCAGCGATCTGACGGAAAAAGTCGACGCCGTTCGACATTACACCGACCCGGCGAAAATGGAGAAGCAGTTAGACGACAAACTGGGGAAGAAGGAAATCACGCTGCAGGAGTACAAGGAAGGGATCAAGCAGGCGGCGAGGATGGTCAAAGAGGCCAGAGCTGAATATCAGGGGAAGCGGTTGCGGATCAGCCACGTGGCCAACCACTATTATATCCCCATGATTCTGTCCGGCGAGACCGAGAGGATTGACTACATCAAGCACATCATCCAGACGGCCAGTGAGATAAAGTTCGTCAGTCGCTTGGAAGAGTACCTGGGCAGAGCCAACAACAAATTTCAGGATTTCGATTGGTGGATGTTCAGCAAGCTGGACGAAAGCCTCGACCACGTATACCTGCCCTACTACGACGGTTCATCAAACAAGGTCAGGGAATTCAAACCCGACTTCGTATTCTGGCTGCAGAAGGGCGACGATTATTTCATTGTGTTCATCGACCCCAAGGGGACTGAGCACACCGACTACCAGCGAAAGATAGACGGATATCGCGCACTCTTCGATGATAAGAGCGGGAACAAAAAAACTATTCTCTACAACGGTTACAAGGCCAAAGTGTTCACATTCTTGTACACCGACGACGTGGACGGCTTATCGAAAGATTACAAGAGATATTGGTCCGATGATATTGGGAAGGCGCTGACCTCAGTCTTAAGTGAAAAATCGCAATGAAGTCGAAAAGAAGGAGATAAGCTCAATTCTTGGTGGATTGGCAGAAACTCCCAGAAGATTTCTAGGACGAGACATTCCGGTTCCAGGTCCTGGACGAGGGAGAATACGCGGATCGTGACTGGCGAGACGACCTAAAGAAGCTGCTTCAGTCTGCTGGCTAACCAAAGAGAGCAAATAATAGCAGAGAGCCGATAGGGGTCGCGTCTTGTGGCCTTTTTCGTCTCGGCCCGTCCTTTAATCTCGTCCTGGTTCCCCAACGTCTGGTCTGCAAATTGACGCGATTTGGCTGAGCCCGTTCACTCCTTACAGCTTTCCCCAGCTTGTCACACGGGTCGGCATGATGCGGATCATCGGTCGCTCCTCGATAGCCATGCGGCGGTACTGGGGATATTTCTTGCGCAGCAAGAGCACGGCCCTCCGGTAGTTCTCGCCTCCGGTCAAAAGCCTCGCTCTTCCCCGGATAAGGACGTAGGCCAGCCGCTTCCAGTTCTCATCGTAGCGGTCGACCACGACCGCCACATGGGGATTCTCCAGGATGTTTCTGACTCTCTTCAGGCGAAGAGGCGGGCTCCTTTTGGGCTTCTCATCGACAGGGGAATATAGGGCCTTTCCGTCGAAGGCAAAGCAAATTGGGATGACGTGGGGCCGGCCTTTTCTGTCAGCAGTGGCCAGGCGCGCCACGCGGGCAGAGCGGATAAGGCGCGAGGCCAGAGGCGTGAGCCGTGAGTGAAAACCTCTATTGCCTATTGCCTCAAGCCTCATGCCTTCTTCTATTGCCTATTGCCTTCCGCCTGTTGCCTGTCTCAAATTTTAAACTCTCCGGCGGTGCTCGGTGCAAAGAGCTCCTCGACCTTGAGCGGCCGGTCGATGAGCCCCTGCTCTCCCATGTAGCGAATCAGAGTTTCAAGGACGTGGCGGTTCGGTTCTATGCCGTAGGGCCACCAGTCAGGACCAAAGACTTGCTTTAGCAGGTCAATCTCAGCGAAGAGCCACGGGAGCGTGCACGCGTGCGTGTTCGTGATATTCAGCATGGCCTTGATGGCGCGCTCCTTGGCCTCGCAAAAGGCCTTGTACAGGCTTCGGGCGATCCAGGGATGACGGTCGTAGAGATCTTTGCGGATGATTAGAACGTGCATGATAGGGAAGATCTTGGTCCGCTTGTAGTAATCCATCTCCACCTCTTTGTAATTGGGGAATAAGCGTCTCACCTTGGGCGAACCTTTTACGAAAGACGACGGGCTGCGGGCCGAGATCAGGCCGTCGATCTCGCCGCTCTCCAGCATCCCGTTTAGGGTTTTGTCCTCAGGAATCGGGCTAACCTTGATCTCGGGCGGAAGCTTAAGGGCCACGCGCTCCTTTCTTCCCGGCTCTTCCTGGCCGCCAATCCACCACTGCATCTCCTGGGTCTTCACGCCGTAGTCGTCCTGCAGCATACCCCGGATCCAGACCGCCGCGGTGATCGAGTACTCAGGCGCTCCGATTCTCTTGCCCTTGAGGTCTTGGGGTTTCTGGATTCCTGAGTCCACATTGATGAAGACGCAGGAGTGGCGGAAGAAACGCGAGGGGAAAACCGGGATGGCTACAAAGGGCGGGTTGCCCCGGCTCACCATGGTGATCTGGTTAGAGAGAGACATCTCCGAGGCATCAAACTCTCGATGGCCTCCCATGCGCCAGAAGATCTCCTCCGCCTGCAGGGGAAGATAGTTGAGGCGAATCCCCTCCGGTTGAACCGCGCCATCTTGAAGTGCCTTGGTTCTGTCATAGTCGCCGCACGCAACGGTCAGATGTAGTTTTTCCACAAGTCCTCCTTATCACTCACAAATTCGTGGTTCGTGTTCGTGGCTCGTGCTCGCGTGGAAAGATAAAGATTCGTCTTGGTCTTGGCCTTTTGTTTTTTCGAACACGATGGACGATCACGAGCACGATATCTTTTACTTCGTGTCCCAGCGGGAAAGCCGCTGGGCGAAGGCGATCAGAATGACGCAAATTATAGAGATGACTACTCCCAACGCTCCCACTCGTCCACGCATGCCATCAAGATAGAGAAAATAGAGCAGCGGTCCCAGAGGCTCCGAGCCGGGGCTGTAAAGGAAGATAGAGGCGCTAAACTCGCGCACGTAGATGGTTGCGAGAATGATCCACCCGGCCATAATCCCGGGCCGCATCAGGGGAATAAGAATACGGCGGAATGTGGCAAAAAAACCGGCGCCGCAGGCGGTCGAAGCTTCTTCCAGCTCTTTGTGAATCTGAATAATCGTGCTGGTCACCGCCCTGAGCCCGTAAGGCAGGAAACGGGTCACATAAGCGATCAGAATGATCCAGATTGTAGCGTAGATGGGGATGGGAAAATCCACGTATGCCCAGAGGAGACCGAGGGCCAGCGCCGTCCCGGGAAAGGCCCAGGGGATGAAGACGAGCCCTTCCAGGAGGCCGCGGCCGGCGATCTTGGTTCTTACTGTAAGGTACGAAGTCAGGGCGGCTAGGAACATGCAGATGGAAGCGCCGACGATGGCCAGAAAGAGGCTGTTTGCGAACGCCCTGTGGACCCTTGGGGTCTCGATAATGTAGAGGTAGTTGCTTAGAGTCAGATTTTTCCAGGTTTCCCAGGTGGGCACATGGTAGTAAGGGAGAAGCGAGACCAGGAGAAGAACCAGAAAGGGCAGCACCACCATCAAGATGAGGAGAACAAAAGCCACGCCCGAGGCGAGATATCTCCATTTGCCGAGATCGATCTGATGAGGACGAAATGCCTTGCCGGTCACGGTGGAGAAGCTCTCCACCTTTGAGGTGAAGCGACGGTAGAGATAGACGAAGATCAGGGCGATAACAAGGATCCCCACGCCGTAGGACGCGGCGAGATTGTGGTTGGTCGGGAATGAGCCCAGGGCCTCACGCCAGATCTTAGTCGTGAAGACTTCGATCCTGGCCGGGAGCGCGATGATGGCAGGCGTATCGAAGCTTTCGACCGCCCGGACAAAATTCAGCGTAGCCGCCGCCAAGATAGCCGGTCGCATCAGGGGAAATGTGATGCGCCCGGCAACGCCGAACTCGCCGGAGCCGAGGGTCTTGGCCGACTCCTCCAGCGAAGGATCCATCCCTTTGAGCGCCGCCGCGATAATAAGAAAGGCAAGCGGAGTCAGGATCAGCCCCTCGACAAATATCAAACCCGGCAGAGAGTAGATGTTGAAGGGAGCTTGCTGTAGACCGAAGATCCGCATCAGCGTCACGTTGATGAGACCGTTGCTCGGATTGAGCAGCAGGACCCACGAGATAGAGATCAGGATCGGCGGCATGATGTTGGGAATGATCGCGGTGAGCTCGAAGAGACGGCGAAACGGGGCGTCGGTCCTGATCGTGATCCAGGCGAGGGTGAGCGCCAAAACGACGGAGAGTCCCGAGGAGCCTATGCCGAAGATAAAAGAGGTGAGAATGAGCCGATAGGCCTGCGGGTCTGAATAGGCCTGAATATAATTGCCCAGCGTGAAGTGGCCGGGCACCCCTAACGGAGAGTCGGTCAGGCTGCCGTAGAGCAGGAAGAAACTCGGGTAAAGACTGAGAAACGCCAGGACCGCAGTTACCCCCAGGAATATCCAGTTGGTGGGCTGGCTCAGAAACGACCAAGCGCGAGTAAAGCTCCAGCCTGCGGGCAGCGTCCGCCCGATAGCAGCGGTCCTGTAGTTCACCTAACCTAGAGACTCCCTACTGTAGAAAGATCTTGGTATATTCCTTTTTCTTTTCCGCGAACCCCTTTTTGTCCAGATCCACCATCTCGACAAACTGAATCTTGTCTGCGTCGGGCAGCGGCGGGTAGACCCCTTTCCGGTTCACGAACTCACCCATCTTGGCCAGGATACCCATGCTCTCGTTGCCGAGGAAATAGTCGATGAAGGCCCTGCCGCCGTTCGGATGGGGCGCCTTATTGCCCAATGGCGCGTAGTGGCCGTCGCCGAGCATTTTTCCCAGTCTCACGTAGTCCAGCGGCGCTCCCTTTTGGCCGAAGATAAAGGTGTACTTCACGTACGTGATGGCTATCGGAGTCTCGCCGGTGGTGACCCGCTCAGCAGCGGGCAGGAGCGATTCCACGAGAATAGGCTTCATAGCGGCCAGATCATGGATGAATTTATCCGCCTTCTCTTTGCCCATAAGCTTAAAGAGGCTGGCTACCCACTGCGTCGTGGTCGTGTGCTGCGTGGGGTCGGGCATGACGAGCTTTCCCTTGTATTTCGGGTTTAGCAGGTCTTCGAGAGATTTCGGAGCGTCGGCAGGTTTGATAATACTTTTGTTGTAAACCACGCCGACAATGACATTGCGATACCTTGGGCCGAGGTTCGGGTCGATCGCGTCCTTGGGAAACTCCTTTGCCGACGGCGAGTCATACTTGGCGAAGACCCCTTCCTTATGCATAATCTGCAACGGGTTATCGTTGGTCAGGATAACGTCCCAGAGGGGCTTTCCAGCCCGATACTCGCTCAAGGCCCGGTCCATGACCTTCGTCGCGGAGGCTCTCCAATACTCCATCTCGATCCCGGTCTTTTTTTGGAAGGCCTTCCTGATGGCATCCGAAGTGTCGGATTCGAGCGAGCCGTAGGCGACGACCTTACCCTCTTTCTTCGCCGCCTCGAGGAGCTTGGCGTCCTGGCCGGAGGCCTTTGACGCGAGGAAAAGGAAGGGGAGCGCGGAAAGTAGAAACCATTTGAATTTGTACGACATAACTCTTTGCCTCCTTTCTCTATCCCGTTAGACGAAGCAGGGGGAGATAGTTTCAAATTTGCGGATGGGAGTCAAGATCCTGAGTTATTAAGGTCAGAGGGTACCAGGATTGAAGGGCTGTTGACAGGGATTTGGCCTGGTCATATATAGGATTTTCAAAGTTTTTTGAACGGAGATTTTCATGGAGAATTTCGATCTGATCGTTAGAGGCGCAGAGGTCTGGACGCCGGGCGGCTTTATCACAGCGGACATCGGGGTGCGCGAAGGGAAGATAGCGGCGCTGGGGATCTCGGCGGTCCTAGCCCAGTCCTCTAAAGCAGCCATAGACGCCAAGGGGAAAGTAGTCATTCCCGGCCTGATCGATACCCATACGCACCACAGGGAGCCTGGATTTACGCACAAAGAGGATATTACGACAGCCACTCAGGCAGCCGCCGCCGGTGGCGTGACGCTCTCGGTCGGCATGCCGAATGTCGATCCGCCGACCACGACGGTCGAGCGCTACCGTAACGTGATCGAGCTAAGTAAAAAAAAGGCGCTTGTGGACTTTAACCACAATCCCTCCGGGACGGTGCCGGAAGAGATCTCCAAGCTAGCCGAGGCAGGCTGCCTCGCCTTCAAAATCTTCATGGTCAGAGACACGGGAAGAGACTATCCCCACATGCCAGGCATCGGGCTCCACAACCACGGCGCGCTTTTCCGCTGCTTCGAGGAGGTGGCCAAGACCGGCCTGCCCCTCATGGTCCATCCCCACGATCAGGATCTGATGGATGTCATAGAGCAAAAATACTGGCAGCGCGGTGACCGCAGCCCGCAAGCCTATGCCAAGGCGTACCGCGACTTCGACGGGATCATCTGGGATAGCGCCATCGCCACCATTGTGCGTTTTCAGAAAGCCACCGGGGTGAAGCTCGATATCCTCCATATGAGCACCCCTGGCGGGTTGGAGATGGCGCGGCGGGCTAAAGAGGAGGGGCGTCCTGTAAGCGTCGAGGTGAATCCGTGGGCGCTGTTTCTGGGCTCCTGGGAGAATGTCGAGAAGCTCGGACCGTACTGTCTGGGCTTTTGGGTGCCGGAGCGTCACGTCGAAGCGCTTTGGAAGGGAATCGAGGATGGGACCGTGGATTTAATCGGCACCGATCACGCTCCTCACACGAAGGAAGAGAAAGATATCGGCTGGAAGGATATGTGGAAATCTCCCGGCGGCGAGCCGCAGATTCAGGATTACCTGAAGCTTTTTTTGACCGCGGTTAACGAAGGCAAACTCAGTCTGGATAAGCTGGTGCGCATCACCTCCTACAATCCGGCCCGGATCTTCGGCGTCTATCCGAGGAAGGGAACAATTCAGATCGGATCGGATGCCGATCTCACCATCGTGGACATGAAGCGCGAGGAGACGATTACAAACGAGACGACCTATACACGCGTGGGCTGGACTCCGTATCACGGGCGCAAGGTCAAAGGCGCGCCGGTTTATACCATTGTCCGAGGCAAAGTTGTGATGCAGGATGGGAGGGTGGTCGGCAAACCCGGCGGTGGAGAGCTGATCACGCCCGTTGGAAGATAGGTTCAATCCATGGGGCATCGAAGAGGAGCTATTATGAACACTTATTGCAGGCAAGGTTTCAACCGTTCCAGCAGCCAGGTTTTAGGGGTGGTCCTTTTTTTTGCGGCTCTGTTTGTGTTGTCGAAATCCCCTGTCTCTGCGGCATCGGCAAGTCCTCCAATCGCGAAAGCCAAACAGGAGGCGGAGGCAAAGGGATACGCTTTTCTCAGCAATCATGACGACATCGTCGCAAAAGCCAAAGGGGAAGGGAAGCTGCGGGCTCTTTTCGGCCTGGAAGTAGTTGCCATCAAGGCCCTGGTGAGCGCCTTTACCAAAAAATATCCCTTCATTGAGACTTACGTCGAGGAAATTGACGGTACCGACGCTTATCAGCGCTTTATTCTTGAAATGAAGTCGGGAAGGAGCACAAATTGGGACGCCACCTTCATCCCGATAGATTTTTACAAGGAGTACATCCCTTTTCAGAAGAAATTCGACATCCTCGGGATGGCGTCTCAAGGAGTGGTCAGCATCAACCCGAAGATGGTGGACCCACTCAATCGCAATACGGTTTCATCGACCTCCATCATTCAAGTGGTGGCGTTTAACAAGAATCTCCTCCCGCCGGACAAGGCGCCCGCCAAATGGGAAGATTTGCTGAGGCCCGAATTCAAGGGAAAGAAGTTTATCATGGATATCCGGCCCCACATGGTGGCTGCCCTTGTGCCCGCTTGGGGTCTGGAAAAGATATTGGATTTCTCGCGCAAGCTGGCCGAGCAACAACCCGTGTGGGTAAGAGGAGCAACGCGGATGCTTTCAGCCATGATGGTCGGCGAATATGCGCTGATGATTGCGCCCAACCTAAATAGCGTTCAACGAGCTCAAGGGAGAGACAAGGCGGGTGTTTTAGCTTACAAGGTTGTGGAACCGGTCCCAACGAGGCTTGTTCCGAGGGCGGACGGTGTCTTAAATACGGCCGCGCACCCCCATGCGGCTCTTTTGTGGTTGGAATTTCAAGCCTCGCCTGAGGCTCAGAAGGTCATCGACCAATATGGGCCTAACCAGGCCTCAATCTTGACCCCCGGGTCGTTCCTTGAGTTGGAGACACGAGGGAAGCAACTATCGGTTGTGGACTGGAGCCATGCCTTGAAGCTTGATGAATATTCAAGCGAGATGGTCAAGGCTTATGGCTTTCCGAGGCCGGAGAAGTAACAGGGCGTTGACGGCGAGCTAGGCGAGGCTGACCTTTTTTGCCTCGAGTCGAATGGATTCTCGAGTAGCCATGCAGCCTCACTTCTTTAGACCGTATTCACGCGTTAACTTGTCTATGAACCCGCTCTCATCCAGCTCCCTCATCAGGGAGGAGTCGGCGAAGCGTTCCGGATTTTCCTTCAAAACCTTAGGGTCCTTTCTGGCGACTTCCTGAATGGGAAGCTCAAAGTATTCTCTTGAAGGATAAGGCTTTAAGGCAAAGTCGTATGCGCGAAGGCTCTCCTCAAGGACTTCGCGGTCTTGAACTCTCAAGTACTTGGAAAGGATTTTGAGCGTCGGTTCCCGGTTGGCCTTGTAGTAATGGATCCCTTCGATAATCGCCTTCAACGCATTGCGGACGGCCTCACGGTTTCTATCTAGATAGGACCGGCGGACCACCACCATGGCGCTCGAGTAGGGGATTTGCAATTTCATTCCATCCGCCAACAGCGGAAAACCCATTTTTCTGGCCTGCAGCGTCATGGGCGGAGTCACGATGGCCGCATCGGCTCTGACTGTTTCCAACGCCGCCAGTCGGTTGGACTGATTTCCAAACTGCAAAAAGGCGACTTCGCTGTCGGGCTTCAGTCCCGCGCGCTCGACCAAAACCCGTCCGACAAAGTCGGCGCTGCTTCCAAACCGGCTGATAGCCAGGCTCTTAATTTGTTTCAGACTCGTTATGCCTTTTCTGCCGAAGATCTGGTTCTCAATGAAGTTTCCCAGCCGTGCCACCATCACGAGGTCGAGACCTCCCATGCTGCCTGTGATCACTACCTGGGGAGAGAAAAATCCAATTTGCGCATCGCCGGAAATCAACGCCGCCGCCGCCGAGGTCGCGCCTTGGATGAATATCAACTGCGCCTGATTTCCATATTTCTCAAAGAGATGGGCTTCTTTTGTCACCCACGCCGGAGCATAGACTCCAGCCTCGCTTGTCCAGATCGCGTACATCTGGGCGGCGAAGAGATACCCGCCAAAACCCGGACAAAGAACCGCCCAGATCGTCACATACCGTAATAAAGCCTTGACCTTCATGATTTTTCCTCCTTTTTGCAGGGAACCTTACGCCTGACCTTCAGGCTGGTCTGAGATTTCTTCCTCCGGATCGATCTTGTTGATCACCAGTCCGCTGATGAGTTTGGGATAGAAGTAAGTGGACTTCTGGGGCATTTTCTCGCCCCTTTGGACAACGGCCAGGATCTCCTCTGGCTTGGGCGGATTTAAAATAAAAGCCGCCTGGTAATCCTCCTTATCCACCGCTTTCAGCGCCTTCTCTTCATCCTGCGAGTACCCGAGTACTTCGCCTTCAGTCTGTTCTTCGACCGTCATGCCAAGGATGTGCTCCAGGATGAGCAGGTGTAGGGCGCTCACGTCCAGGTCGCGCAACGGATCGCTCAGATCTTTTGCCAGCCGCTGCATGATCCTCCTATTTTTCAGCCGCAGGATGAGATAGCGCGGATCCCGCTTGAAAGCGGCGCCGATGAGGTGGCGCTTTTTCCCGCTGCTCCTCAGGGCGCGCAGGAACCAGCGCTGGCCTTCGGGGGTTTTAGGATATGGCTCAAGATAAAAATATTTCTGCAGCTCCTCTTCCAATTTCTGAAAGGGGATGGGCGGAAACGAGCGCACCAGGCGGTGCGTCGGGAGAATGACCAGTCCGTCATCGTTGATGTCGGCGAAATACATCATCACGTAGTTGAATGCCTCCCGCCCGCTCCAGGTTCCCCGCTGTTCGCGCAAACGGTTGCGGTAATTGAGCGCGGCCTCGTAGCGGTGATGGCCGTCTGCGATCAGCAAGGGCCGCTCTGCCATTTCTCGCTGCGCCAGACAGATGATCTCGGGATCGGTAACGCGCCAGAGGCGACACGTCCCACCTCTGTCTTCCCTGGCCTCTATAAGGGGAGGAACTCCCTGCATCTGCTCGGCCAGCGTCCGGTTGATGGTCTGCTTGAAATGGGAATAGAGGGCAAAGATCGGACTCAGGTTGGCGTGGCAGGCGAGCATGAGGCGTAGACGATCCTCTTTGGGCGCCGCCAGCGTCTTCTCGTGCGGTCGAATCGTGCCGCTGGAGAAATCTTCCAGACGGGCGAGGGCGATAAAACCCAGGCGCTCTCTCTCTTTCCCTTCTCTGTCGGAGAAGCGGTGGCTTAAGAAGTAGAGGGCGGGCTTTTCATCACGGACGAAAATCTTCTCCGTCCGCCAGCCGTCGAAGAGTCGCGCGACGCTCTCATAGGGGCTTGGCTCCTGGCTCAGGATCAGGCGCACGACGTTATAGGGAGATTTCCGGTGGAGCTTCTCCTGCTCTTCCGGCGTGATCACATCATAGGGGGGCGCGATCACTTTGGACACATCCCGGATCTTTTTTTGGTTGTAGAGAATCCCGCGAAAGGAAGCGATGCGTACCATCGGCGTCTAACTACAATACAGTAAAATTTGATTCATCGGGGAAGAGAGCCTTCAGTCTCATTCCCCTCCGGCCGGGTCATTCGGGCAAGAAATCCCTCCTGCCCGCCTGGCCTTCTTCAGCCTAGCATGCGTCAAAAACTCAAATGGCCGTTTTTTTCGGCCCCCTATGTATCGCAGAACATCCGGGTTTACAAGATTCTTTGTAAATTTCCCTTTAAGCACGCGCACGGCCTCCGCGCAGGCCTTGCGCTGCCTGCACGCCCTTTCTCAGCATCGTCGCTCCTCGGACGTTGAGAGTCTAGCGTCTTACTTGTGTGAGACGCGGGTCCATCGCGTCCCGGAGCGCATCGCCCAGAAGGTTGAAGCTCATCAGGGCGAAAAAGATGAACAGACCGGGCAAGAAAACCTGGAGCGGCGCGATAAAGATGTTGGTCGAGGCGTTGGTAAGCAGATTTCCCCAGCTCGGCGTTGGGGGTTGGATGCCGAGGCCGAGGAAGCTGAGAGTTGTCTCGGCTCGAATGGCAGCGCCGGCATCGAGAGTGGCGGCCACGATGAGCGGAGCGAGGGCGTTGGGAAGGAGATGTCTCAGCATGATCCGCCAGCGAGATGCCCCCAAGCACTGAGCCGCCAGGACAAACTCTTGCTCGCGGTAAGAGAGGACCGCTCCTCGCGCCAGACGGGCTGCATTCGTCCACTCCAAGGCGACCAGGATGATGACAATGTTGACCAGTCCGGGCCCGGCCACTTTGGAGAGCACCAGGAGGAGGACGATCCTGGGAATTGTATAGATGATATCGACGATCCGCATGAGGATGTTGTCAAGCCGTCCTCCCACATAGCCCGCGACAACCCCGACGAGCCCGCCGATCAGCACCGTGCTGAACCCGACCGTGAGGCCGACGATCAGGGATACCCGTCCGCCGTACATAATGCGGACCCAAGTGTCTCTTCCTAGCTCGTCCGTGCCAAACCAGTGGCTGAGCGACGGTCCGTGCATCCGTTCGCTCAGCGAGATTTGGTCCAGTCGATACAGGACGAGATAAGGACCCACAACCACCAAAAGGATCAACGCGAAAAAGAAAAAAAGGCCGACATAGGCTACGCGGTGCTGTCTGAAACGGCGCCACACCGTCGGCCAGTAGCCCGCCGCCAGTTTCGTTGAATTTGCCCCGACCATTTTGTTTTCCCTCATGGCGCTTAGTCCTGATACCGAATCCGAGGATCGAGCCAGCCGTAGAGGATGTCGGCAAGCAAGTTAAAGGCAACGACCGTGAGGGCGATAAGCATGACAACGGTCATGGCAACCACAAAGTCGTTGCCCATGATCGACACGTACAGGAGCCGACCTATACCGGGATAGCCAAACACGGTCTCCACTACGGTCGAGCCTCCGATGACCCGCGGCATCGTGATGGCAATGATGGTCACAACCGGAATCAGGGCATTTTTCAGGGCGTGCCGTCCGACGACGGCCCTCTCGCTCAATCCCTTAGCCCTGGCAGTGGTGAGGTAGTCCTGACGCAGCACCTCCAAGAGGCTGGACCGCATGTAGCGTTGCACCTGAATAATCTCCGAAATAGCCAGCACAGCGATCGGGAGAATCAGGTGCTTGATCCAGTCCAGCGTTGCTGTCCAGGTCCCAGGCACTACATCAGGGCTGATTATCCCCGATGTCGGAAACCATCCGAGCTTCACGGCAAAAAGGATGATCATCATCAGAGCGAGCCAAAAGCCAGGGATGCAGTAGCCGATAAAAGTGAGGACCGTGAGGACGTAATCCCAGAGAGAATACTGCCGGATCGCCGAAAATATTCCCAAGGCAATAGCGATCGATTTGCCGATGATCACCGCGGCGACGGTCAAAACCAGGGTGTTTTTTAGTGCGGGGAGGATGACGTCCATAGCAGGTTGCCCGTATTCCCGGGAGTAGCCTGGGTTGAGCTGGATGACCTGCCAAAGCCACTTCCAGTATTGGACGTAAACGGGGTCGTCAAGGCCGTAGAGCTTCCGCAGACGCTCGTAGTCCTCAGGTCGGAGGTGCGGCACGTCTTCGAGCATGCTGTAGAGAGGGTCCCCTGGCATAAGGTAAAGGAGAAGATAGATCAGGCCGGAGATGAAAAGGAGAAGAGGCACCATCTCCAAGAGCCGTTTGCTCACATAGTGAAGCATGGTCGTGATCGTGCTCGTTCCTCGTGCTCGCCGCGATCACGAGCACGGAGCCACGAACACGGCTTTAAAATTTAGGTTTTATCCCACGCGTGCATGTTCCAGGTGTTCATGTTGTTGCCGCCGCTCTCAATCCGGGGCGTGACCCCTCGGAGTCCCTTCTTGATCGCGAGGATTTCGGGGCTGTAGTACATCGGCAGGTGGGGTAAATCTCGGGTGTAGAGTTTGGCGAACTCCACCTGGAGCTGGATCGCCCGCTGTTCAGGCATAATCGTGTTCAGTTCATCCATGATCGCGTCGGCCTGGGCGTTATTCCAATGGGTGACCGACTCTGTGGAATAACGGTTCTCGGCGGTTGGGGTTCCCGCGCTGTGGTAGCGTTCCGCCCACTCTTCGACGACGAGGTTGTGTCCGCCCACCATCGCTCCCGGCCAGCGATTGCGGAATTCCTCGGAATTCAACAGCCGGCCGGGCATGTTCTTCACGCTGCATTGCGCTCCGATCTTTTTCCAATAATCGATAACGATCGCCTGTGTCTGCTCTTCCCCGCGCCGCCCTGCTTCCGCACGGAACTCAAATTCCATACGTTCGCCCTTTTCGTTTGCCAATACGCCGTCCGCGCCGGGCTTCCAGCCCGCCTCAGCCAGGAGTTGTTGCGCCCTATTAGGATTGTATTCATACTTGGTTGCTGCGGCATCCGCCTTCTTGAATACTTTGCGGTAAGGGGACATGGGAAAATGTACCACGGGAACATAGCCTTTGAAGGCGTTCTTCACCAAAGCATTGCGGTCAATGGCATGTAACAGCGCGCGGCGCACGCGCACGTCTTTGAAGAGGGGATTGGTTCCGCTTAAGTTCACCCATGTGTGGCTGACCGGCCTCAGGCTGACCTGCCCAAGCCCCTTGGTCTGCCACTGTTCTTTCAGGATCACGGCGCCGTCAAAGGCAATCGTGTTGCGTAGCGCAAGATCAACTTCACCTGCGAGTATCGCCGAAAGGGAGGTGTTGGTGTCCTCGATCACACGGAAGGTGACGCGGCCGATTTTAGGCTTCCCGAAGACGTAGTATGGATTTGCTTCCAATTCCAGTTGTGTCCCGCCGCCGTAGTCGACGAGCCGGTAGGGTCCCGTGCCCACGAATTGCTGGTTCCAGTAGGGATGCTTCGTCAGGGCCTTTATGTTGCCCGATCGAAACGCGTCTTCGAGAATGTGGCGCGGCCAAGCACGTAGTTGCTGTTTCTGGATAGCATAGGCCTCGTTGTAGAGCGCTTTCCAGTGGATCACGATCGTGCGGACGTCAGGGGTTTCGATCTTCTCAATGAGATCAGGCACCAGGCGATCCCTGAGCGGAAATTCAGGGTGGTGATGTACCTCCCAACCGAATTGGAAGTCCTTGGATGTAAACGGCTTACCGTCATGCCATTTGAGGCCGGAGCGGAGGCGATAGACCGTGACCATTGTCTTGTTCTTTTGGTCGATTTTCCAGGTTCCCTTCTTGATGGAAGGGAGCTCCTCGGCCAACCAGGGGAAACGCTCCAGGGTGACGGGATTTTGCCCGGCGAGTCCGGCGTCAACCAAGCCCGTTTGTTCCGTATCTGACCGGCCATGGTTGGCAAACCCTGCTGTGCGGCGTTGCGCCACGATGACGATGCGCTTCTCGGCAACCTGGGCCGCCGGTGCCTTACCCGAAGGCCAGGCCGAAAGGAACAGTCCGGCCGCAGTCGCTCCGGCGGTCTGAATAAACTCCCGGCGGTTCAGCCCACCGTCTTTCTTGTCTCTAGCCATTGTAGCCCTCCTTTCAATCAGCCATTATACTTTAATTCTTGAGGTGTTACCTGGAGGGTGCCCTTCTGTCCGGCAGGTCCGGTGTATTCAAGAATATCGAGGCCGTTTAAGCGGTCCATGAGATAGATCATCCCTTTTTCATCAACAAAGACATCGTTCGATTGAACCGTCTTTTGTCCGGGGCCAGGAGTCGGGATGAAATAGCCCACCTCCTTAGGCTTTGTGGGGTCAGCGATATCTACGATTCGAAGACCACCCCTGAACCACGTTACATGCACGAGGCTATCAGACATGCGCTCGTGACACTGGTGCGCGCCGAAGCGGGCGCCGAAACCAAGCTCACCGCGCTTCCAGGGAGTCTCCTCCTCGGACATAAAGTAAGCCGAGAGAGGCTTAATATCGGTCTCGTCTGAGACATCGAAGAGCCACATGAAGGCGGGCACCTGGCCGGGGCGCGGGCGGGGCGGCTGCTCGTCTACCGCCACAGCCACATCCCTGCCGCCGAGCGGGAAGGGGGCGCGGC
This sequence comes from Deltaproteobacteria bacterium, assembly GCA_016193465.1. GTDB lineage: Bacteria > Desulfobacterota > Binatia > UBA9968 > UBA9968 > UBA9968. Next base: position 14,933 of record JACPSE010000228.1, on the reverse strand, counting down.
AGACCGTGTGGGTCTTGAAGAAGGGCGGATGGTAGTTATAGCGACTCACCAGGCGCGGCTTCGCGATGTCGCTGATGTCCAGGATGACGACCCCCGCCATGCAGTAGCTGACGTAGAGCCGGTTGCCGAAGCGCAGGGGATGATGGCACTCGTAGCGCTCGTATCCCCAATAGGCCTTCTCTCCTCCTGCCGTCCACTGCCCGGGCAGCCACCACCTCGATACCTCCTCAGGGCGCGTTGGATTTTTTAAATCCACGATCATGACGATGTAGCCTTCGTAGCCGTCCATTCGAGTGGAGAGGTAAGCGTAGTGTCCGTCGAAATCGAAGCGATGCACGCCGTTGCCTCCGGTCTTAAAGAAGGAGAGTTCGCGGGGCCTATCGGCGTTGGAGACATCGAAGACACGGATCCCTCCCCCGGTGTAAGGTTGCGCTGAGGCCTCGACGAGAGACTTGAGGTCCTTGACCGTATACCCAAGGGCATCGGCAACTTGCGCTTCCGTGGGAGCGCGACCGAGTTGTTTTTCCAGCCGCGCGCGCACCTCCGGGAGACGAGTTCCGCCAATTTGCTGGTGCCGCACGTAGTTCTCGTTGTTGATGACCATAATGCTGTCCGCCACGCGGACCTTATGGGAATGGGTCTCAGGCGGCATCTTGAGCTCGCACAGAAGTCGCGGGCGGGCGGGATCCGAGATATCCACAATCGAGGTCCCGTTGGGGGGATCAATGTGGCCGATGTAGGCCTTGGTTCCTTGCGCGACCACTTGTCCGCCACCCGGAATGTCCAGGTGGCCGATTCGTTTTACATTATGCGCTACCACGCCGTTGCTCGCATCAGCCGCCATCATGAGTTCTCTCCTTTGGTTTCCCTAAACTTTGTCCCACTGGTAGGTATTCCAGGTACTGGCGTTCTGCCCTCCACTTTCCTGCCGCGGCATCACTCCGGTTAACCCCCTTTTAACTACGAGGATCTCCGGGGAATAGACGAGAGGCAGGTGGGGTAGGGAGTCAGTGAATAGTTTCACGAATTCTACCTGCAGTTCATCCTCACGCTCGTCAGAGATGATCGATTTCAACTCGTCGAGGATCGCGTCCTTCCGGGGGTCTCTCCAGCCGGAAACGTTCTCGAGGACGAATTTATTTTCCGCCGCTGGAATATTCTTGCTATGGAAACGCTCCGCCCATTCTTCCACGGTCATGTTGTGACTCCCAATAAAGGCCCCCGGCCACCGATTGCGATTTTCCGATGATTCAAGCAGCCTTCTGGGCATATTATTGATGCGAACGCGCGCGCCGATCTTCTGCCAGTAATCGGCAATAACCGCCTGGGCCTGCTCGTCGTCGCGCTGGCCTGCCCGCGCGCGAAATTCGATCTCCATCCTTTCACCTTTCGCGTTCGCCAAGACGCCATCAGGACCAGGTCTCCAGCCGGCCTCGGCAAGAAGCTGCTTGGCCTTTTCCGGGTTGTAGTCGTATACCGTCGCACTGGCGAGTGCCTTCTTGTAGGCCCTGCGTATCCGGGAGAGGGGAAAATGAGAAGCAAGATCTTCTCCTCTAAACACGTTTTGAACCAGCGCGTTTCGGTCAACCGCGTGGAAGAGCGCGCGCCGGACGCGGACATCCTTGAACCAGGGGTTGTCGCGGCTGAGGTTGAGCCACGTCCATGAAGCAGGGCTTATGAACACCTTGCCCTTTCCTTCCTTTTCCCACTGGCCCCTCAAGATCATGGCCCCATCAAAGGAGATGGTGTTGCGCATACAGAGGTCCACCTCGCCCGCGAGCACAGCGGCCAGGCTGGTGTTGGAGTCGTCGATTTGGCGCAAGGTAATTCGATCAATCTTAGGCCGTCCAAAGACAAAATCGTTGAAGGCCTCAAACACCGTGAGTTTTCCGCCTTGCCAGTCCACGACTCGATAAGGACCCGCGCCCACAAACTGTCTATTCCAGAAAGGGTGATTGGCGAAGGCCTTGATGTCTCCGGCATTAAAGGCATCTTGCAAGAGATGCCGCGGAAAGGCGCGGACCTGTGTGTATTGGATAGCGTGGGCCTCCTGGTAGAGACCTTTCCAGTGGATCACGATGGTACGGTCGTCCGGTGTCTCAATCTTCGCGATCAGATCCGGCACGAGTCTGTCTGGCATGGGGAACTCCGGATGCTTGGCGATCTGCCAGCCGAACTCGAAATCCTTCGAGCTATAAGGTTTCCCATCGTGCCACTTCAGACCGGAACGGAGACGGTACACTGTGACCATGGTCCTTTTTTGTTTGTCGATCTTCCATGTGCCCTTCTTGATAGAGGGAAGTTCCTCGGCAAGGACAGGGTAACGCTCCAGGGTAACGGGATTCTGGGAAGCCAGCCCGGCATCCGCTATGGCCACGTGTTCAGTATCACGCCGGTTGTGGTACCCCAAGCTGGTGACGGGTCTCTCTGAGTGGATGATAATGCTCTTTCTGCCCCGCTCGGCTGCGGTAGCCTGCCGGGGCCAGGAGACGAGCGGAAGACTGGCTCCTGCGGCTGCGGTGAGCCGGATAAATTCTCTTCGGGTAAGCTCCTTATTGTGCTTCGCTGTCATGCCGTTTTTATCTTTTTTCATGGGGTTTCCTCCGCAGGTTAAAATTTAGTTTTGCCCGCTGCTTTACCGACCTCAAACTCCTTTTTCTTTCAATCCGCTCTCTTGACCCCCAGGTTCATCGATCCGATCCCCTCGATCTCCGCCTTCAAAATATTGCCTGGGGCAAGCTGTTTCTGGAAGGCGGGGGAATCGGGATTGCCTGTGGCAATCAAATCGCCAGGGTAGAGAGTGCTTACCTGCGAGAGGAAGCTTACAAGATCGGCAACACCGTTCACCATGGCATCCGTTTTAGCCGACTGTCTGAGCTCGCCGTTGACCCAGAGGCGCATCGTCAGGTTGTGCGGGTCGGGAATCTCGTCCTTAGTTGTGATCCACGGCCCTATGGGAGCGAAGGTCTCAAAGCCCTTGCGCACGCACCGGCTTCCCGGCATCCCTTTGCCGGACCCGTATCCTCGTGCGGTAACGTCGAGGATGATGGTGTAGCCAAATACCGCCTCCAGCGCTTGGGTCTTCGAGAGGTTGCGCGATTTTTTTCCTATGACGACGCAAAGTTCCAGCTCTGGAAAAATGGTCTCAGCCCCTTTGGGGATGATGATATCCTGCTCTGGACCCGTGATAGCCGACGGCGGCTTTAAAAAGGTCCTTTCGAGAATCTCTTCGGGGCCGGCGCTGTCGGCAGTGCCTCTGCCGCGCGCTTCATCCAGGGCCGTGCTTCCTCTCTTGTAGTTGGTGGCTGCAGCCCAGATCTTCGAGGGCCTTTCCACCGGAGGCTTGAGCCTTTTCGCATCAAGCTTTATCGGTTGCCCGCCCTCCAAGCTTTTGGCCAAGGAATCTTTCAGCCGGTCGTATTGAGTTATGAGATCAATCATGGAGGCGCCGCTGGGGAGCAACCCTTGCTGGGCGAGGCTTTCTCCAATAGGAACCAACTGGTCGTCTTGGACCGCGGCAAGATCATTGGGTTTGATCGAAGATAGACGCATCTTCTCTCCTTTCTGTTCCCCGCTCATATAACTGGCGAGAGAAGCTGTCAAGCCTGGATCACGCTTGACGGCAAGTAAATTTTGGCAGATGATTTGCCGCATTATGGAAACAGGAAACATGGATCCCTTTCAAACAGACGGCACCGGGAAGCGGGTGTTGGCTTCCTTCTCCCTTGCGGAGCGTGAACGGCGCTACGCTCAGGTCAGGCGTCTGATGGCCGAGCGCAACCTGGACTGTCTTTTAGCCCCGGCTGCGGACGTCGGAGAGCCACAGGCCAACTCCCGTTACCTCTGCCAGATCGGCGGTGTTCAGGGAGGCGCCTGGGTGGTTTTTCCCGCCTCTGGCGAGGTCACTGCGATCCTCTCCTCGGAAAGGGAGCTGCGCATGTGGGTTGCCAACCTTATTTGGCCGAAGGATATCCGCTGGGGAGTTGCCTCTGAGCTGGTTCCCGCGCGCGTTAAAGAGCTGGGGCTGGATCGCGGCCGCATTGGGGTTACAGGTCTTGTAGACCAGTACCAGCGCCCTGAGGGGGTGATCCCCTTTGAGAGCTGGCGGCGCATCACGGCAGCCCTGCCCAATGCCGCCTTCGTTTCGGCCAACGAGGTGCTGGAGTTTTCCCGCGTGGTTAAAGGCCCTGAAGAGATTGCCGTCATTCAGCGCATCACCAACGCCAACGAAGCGGCCATTGCCAGGATGATGGAGGTGGCGCGCGCCGGAGTGGAAGAAGCGACGGTCTGGATTGAGATGGCCAAGGTCCTTATTAGCCATACCGCTGACTACCCCGCGAGGCTTTCTTTAGGATCCAACGGCTGCCCGGCCAATGCCGGCAACACGATGGCGCTGCCCATTAAGATGGAGGATGGAGGAATTTTGAGCCAGGAGATTGACGCCCGACTTCAGGGATACCGGGCTCAGTGCAATCATTCTATTCTTACGGGAACTAAGCATACCGATCGCTATCGCGAGGCGATGAATGTGGCCATCGAGGTTTTCCTCGGGCTTGTGGATTGGGTGAAGCCGGGGAAAACCATTGGGGGATTGCTGGACGAATTCGTGAGGCTTGCAGACGGCCGCGGCGCCGTTGGCTCAAGTGTCCTTGTCCACACAAACGGACTTGGAAGCGACCGGCCGCGTGTGGGTCCAGGCCCCTTTGCCAAAGACCGCGACATGGTTATCCAGCCCGGTTTTACCTTTACCATCAAGACCCATGTCGAGATGAAATCGACCGGTACCCGTTCCCTGGTGGGAGAGCCTATTACGGTTGCGGAATCGGGTGCGAGAAGACTCGGCCATCGGGAACTTGTTCCCTTTGTGACCGGTTGAAGTTTTCCGGCCGGCTCTTCAGGGGACCCCGGCCAGGCCTCGCTGCTTCATTTGAACCCGCGCTATCTCTGTGGCATAGAAATTTTGTGTCCCCTTCATGGTTAGAGTTGTCCCTTAGAGCCCCGACGGCTGCGCTCGACACGATATCGAATTTTCTCATCGAGCGCGGCTCGCCGGGTGTTGTTCTCAAGCGCAATGAGATTCGCGCCTTCTTCGCCCGTCCGGCAAAAAGCGCGGCGCTAAAACGCGACATCCAGCGCTTTCTCAGAGGGATCAAGGGAATTTACCCAGGGGTTAGGGAGGAACCTCTGCGCTGGACGATTCTCAAGGACAGGAACTGGAATCATTCCTGGCGCAGATTCTTTTCTCCCCAAAAGGTGGGCAGATGCTTTTGCGTAACCCCTCCGTGGATAGATCCGCCCCGGTCCCGACGGCGCCAAGTGATCACGATAGAGCCGGGAATGGCCTTCGGCACCGGGACTCACCCTACCACCCGCTGCTGCTTGGAATTTCTGGAGGAGACTGCCGCTTTGTTGACGCAGGAACCGATCACAGCCCTGGACGTTGGGACGGGATCAGGGATTTTGGCTATCGCCCTGGCCAAGTTAGGTGCCAGCAAAGTGTTGGCATTAGATACCGATCCTGTTGCCCTGAAGGCGGCGCGGGTCAACGTGCGGCATAATCGAGTTGGGAGAGCAGTGAGACTTTCCATCTCCCGACTCGGGAGCGTTAAGGAAACCTTCACCGTAGTGGTTGCCAACCTTACCGCGGAAACCATCACGAGTCTCGCTTCCCTGCTGCAAGAAAAAGTCTCTGCCGGGGGTTATCTCATTCTCTCGGGGATCTTGGAGCAAAAGGCGCCTGAGGTCTTGCGGCGCTTTTCTCCTCACTCCTTTGTGCTGGCTCGCCGAACGGTCCAGAGACAATGGGTGACGCTGCTGCTCAAAAAAAGGGAGTAAGATGGCGCGCTTCTTCGTGCCCGGCAAAAACCTTCGGGACAAAAAAGGCACTGTCAGCGGCCAGGAGCTCGAACACATGCGCAAGGTCCTTAGGATGCGGCCAGGGGATCGTGTCCTGCTCTTTGATGACGAAGGGTGGGAGCACGAAGGGATCATCCGCTCCTATACAGAGGAGCTTGGCGAGGTGGAAATCTTAAGCTCTTTTCAGCCCAGGCGAGAATCTTCACTGGACATCACGCTGGCGCAGGCCCTGGGCAAGGGAGAAAAGATGGACTTGGTGGTAGAGAAGGCAACAGAACTGGGGGTGCGGACAATTGTCCCCTTTGTCTCGTCTCGCACAGTGCCTAAACTGGACAGGGAAAGGATGGTACGGAGACAAGCCCGGTGGAAAAAGATAGCCCTCAGCGCCACCAAACAATGCGGTCGCACCCGGATTCCTGAGCTTCTCGATGTGAGCGATTTGGCAGAGCTCCTTCGCAGGCCCTGGCCGTGCCAGCTCAAACTGCTCTTTTGGGAGGGCGAATCCCGGCAAGGCCTCGCTCAGATCCGGCAAGAGAAGAGCCGTTTAGATTCTGTGCTTCTCGTCGTCGGACCGGAGGGCGGCTTCAGCGCGGAAGAGGCATCCGAGGCAATCCGGCATGGATTCCAGTCTGTCCGGTTGGGAGAAAGAATTCTTCGGACTGAGACGGCGGCCCTAGCGGCTCTGTCTATTGTGCAGTTCCTCTGGGGCGACATCGGCTAGGCCGCTCCTTCCTCTTTCCTTGCGCTCTTTTAAAGTTTAGAATCAACTGGAAAATTTATGGCAGCGGAGGAAAAGGGCGCGGCGGCGCTGGAAGTTGTCCCGGAAGAGGAGTTTGGTCGACTCTATGAGCGGCTTAAAAGAGAGGAAGAAGAAACCAGTGAGGTTCCGTGGGGAGGTTTTTTTCGGCGCTCCGCCGCTTTTTTTATCGATCTGTTGGTGTTAACCGTGCTTTCCTTCGTCCTCTTTTATTTTTCCTATGTGGGTTATAGCGTGGGACTGGCCGCGCATCATCAGACACTTTCAGAAGATAACCTGGATGTCTTTTTGCTCTTCTTTTCAACAGGATGGATTGCTCTCATCGCTGCATACTTTGTTCTGTTGCACGGGATGGCGGGGAAAACTGTCGGCAAGTGGCTTTTTGGCCTCAGGGTGGTCAGCGCTGATCAAAAACCGATTACCTACCGGCAAGCCCTCGTGCGCTGGCTCGGAGCCTTGATATCGGCCATTTTTGGCGTAGGGTTTCTGTGGGTCCTCTTCAGCCGGGAGAAAAGGGGCTGGCACGATCTCTTAGCCCGCACCTGGGTGATAAGAGAGCGATCCCCATCACTGTTGAAGGATTAGCGTGATTTCATGCGAGCTCTGAAAATCGGGGTCATCATGGACCCCATCGAAAAGATCGACGTCGACAAGGACACCACGTTTGTCCTGATGCTTGAGGCTCAGAGTCGCGGTCATGAGCTCTATTACATGGAGCTCGATGATCTCTCGATTCGCGGCGCCACGCCCGAGGGCCATTTTCGTCGCGTGAGCGTTGCCCGGGCCAATCCTCACCATGAGCTTGGGGCCGGCGCGTCTCAACCTCTCAGTCGGTTCGATATCATCCTTATGCGCAAGGATCCGCCTTTCGATTTGAAGTTTTTTTTCGCTACGCATCTCCTGAGCCTCACAGATGGACGGAAATGTCTGGTGGTAAACCATCCGAGAGGGCTGCGCGAGGCCAATGAAAAACTCTACGCTTTAAATTTTCCCGATCTGATCCCGCCGACGCTGGTGAGCAGCAATATCGGACGGCTCAAGCACTTCATGAAGGAATTGGGAGGGGAGATGGTCATCAAGCCTCTGGATGGCTGCGGCGGCAGCGGGGTTTTCTATCTTAGCCAGAAAGACAGGAATACTAACGCATTGCTGGAGGCGGCCACGGCCAATGGGCATAGCCCGATCATGGCCCAGCGCTACTTGCCAGAGATCCGCCAGGGCGATAAGCGCATCATTGTTCTTAATGGCGAGCCGCTCGGCGCGGTTTTGCGAGTTCCGCGCGAAGATGAGAATCGCGGCAACATCCATGTCGGCGGCCGGTGCGTTAAGACCGATTTGACTTCGAGAGACCAAGAGATCTGCCGCGTTTTGTCTCCCTCGCTGAAAAAGCTCGGCCTCTATTTCGTCGGCCTCGATGTCATAGGCAACTATCTCACGGAGGTCAACGTGACCAGCCCGACGGGCGTGCAGGAGATCAATGCCCTGAACAAGGTCCAGCTCGAAAAGAAAGTCATCGACTTCATCGAGAAGAAGTTGCCAAAGAAGTAGGCTTCTTCTATTCGCTCTTCATCGAGACGGCCAAGCCGCCGATCATCCGCTCCAGCCTTTCCAACCGGGCCTTGAGGTCGGCGTTTTCGGCCTTCATTTCCCGGTTCTGCTTCTCCAGCGCCTGCACTGCGATCATCAAGATCCCCGCCATGTCGCCGGAGTTAATTCGGAGTTCCAACTGTCCCTATCCCATCGTCTCCAAAGGCGGCGAAGAAGTCCTGGGCTGTAGGACAGTAGTGGCGGAACTGTTTGCGGTCCTACCTCTAGACATTGGGATATTGTGGCAGTATATTTGTTTTTATGGGTCGCACGGAAAAGCCTCTGATCCGGTTCGACATTTGGTGGTTCTTAACCTTCTTTTTCGCCGCCGCCACAATTGTCGTAGCCATTCTTGAAGCCGTGGGCTTTTTGAAGGACCTAGGCATCGCCCTCGGCTTCACAGGAATAACGCTCACCATCATTTTCGGCCTTATGACTGCCACCCGGGCTTCAGCTCGTGAGTTACGCGATGACCTGACAGAGCTCCGCATTGAGCTTTCCGCTAGGCTAGATCAAGGATTCGCCTCTGTCACCGCATCCCTTGAGCGCTTAAGAGAAGATATTCGTCAGATCCTTTCCAAAAGCTAGCTTCTGGTAGTCAGCGGCTCAGCCCGACCTTTTACCTCTGCGCCAGCGCCTCCTTTGCGAGCATCAATTTCTCCAGCCTCTCCAGCCGGGCCTTGAGGTCGGAGTTTTCGGCGCTGAGTCTCTTTATCTCCTTCGTCTGCCCTGTGCCCATCTTGGCCAGCAGATTGGCCCAAAGCGCGTCGCGCCGCGGGTCTGCGTTGGACGCCGGACGCTACGGAGTCGGTGTGAAGGTGAAAGTCACGGCCTGACCGTTGCCCCCAGCCCCACTATGACCTGAGACACGAACCACGAAGTGCTCCGTCGTCGGCGCATCGACCGCGAACGTTGAACGGGGGAGGTCCGTGCCCAAGGGCCCCGAGCCTGAGGGGCAGTTCGGTCCGGATGGCGCCTTGCCAATCTTGACTCTGGGCGGCTTTTACGCGATATTCAAAAGCTCTGGCCAGGTAGCTCAGTCGGTAGAGCAGAGGACTGAAAATCCTCGTGTCGGCGGTTCGATTCCGTCCCTGGCCACCACCCAAACCCTCTTTTTCCCTAACTTCTGGCCTGGCAGTTATGATATAGGGTATCTGTGACCCAGAAACAGAAGGAAAGCGTTGCCAAGTACCTTTACGACGTCTCCAAATTATCCTATACTGGGCTTGTGCTATACGGGTTTCTTAAGGAAGGCGGCCCCAGTTTGGTCCCGATTCTTGTAGGCGCGTTTTCTGGAACCATTGCTTTCCTTATGGCATACTCCTTAGAAGGAGAATGACTTTTATGGATGCTTTCGGCTGGATCAACCTCGTTGTTCTCATTATTCTGCTAGTGGGTTACGCCTATCACAAGGGAACCTACAATCCCTTCAAGGCCCTTTGGAACGATCTGAGGAAATCTCACTAGGAACCGGCTACCTTCTGGTCAAGCCTCCGGGGGGCAGCAATGATTTACCAGATTATCGCTGTTATTGGTGCCCTTGTCATATTCGGTTCTTTTCTTTATGTAGTTTGGGTGGTGGGCTGGTCTTTGAAGCAGTAGTTCATTGACGGCCCTCGTAGTATTATCCCCCCTACGCCTGCGGGCTAGGGTGCGAGGCCGGCTCCAAAAGAGCCGGCCTCAGTGTTTTTGAGCCCCCTTTTTCTATCTCGCATTATCTACCATCAACTCCCAAAAGATTGATCACGACACCACGTGCAAGAGCGCCAAGACCAGAAGAACAACGGCCGCCAGAAAAATCCGCGGCGGGCCGGAATATCGAAACCCCATTTTTCTCAAGGGACCCTGATAAAAGAATTCAGTGTTCATCTCGTTCTCCTCGTCGGATTCAGACTGACCAAGCTATTGATGCCTGAGATACGGCCCGACAAGATTGTTGAGTCGTAGAAGCCTGAACCCCAAACCTCCCGATGTAGCTCAGGCGGTTTTCGCGTATACCCATCGCTTTAGCTGCTTCTACCTGAGACCCGACTTGCCTTTATTTATATTTCTCTGTTACGATGAAATCAAACGTTGCCCGTAACGACTATCTATCCAAAAGGCTCATATGCCTGTAACACGTAAAAACCTCCCCGAACTCAGCAGTACCGCCAGCCTGAGGCAGCTTGCTTTGTTCCTTAATTTCGATTGTGCCGAACCGAAGGTAACGGCGGCGCGTCAGGGATGGGAGCGCCCAAGGCATCCTCTTTTCCAGCTACTCTATAGGCCCAATCAACGGCTAGAGGTCGAGGAAGTGAAACGGTTTCAAGCGGAACTGCGGCAGGATCTCTTAGCGATTGTAGCGCCGGAGCCGTGGCAAATTGGCGCCCTTGACTCCCACTTAGAGCGGCTACTTGAAGAAATTAACAGTCTCGGATTGGTAAGTGTTTGGGACATTGAGCCGTTTGACAGGCGATGGCTAAGGCGCTATGGCGCGGTTCGCTGGGGAGCTAATAGCGATGCACTTAAACATAAGCCAATCCGATCAGTTGAAAGAATTGTGAGCGTTGGAGGCTTCAGGTGGCTCCTTAAGAAACAATTGCCAGCCACTTCAATGCGGGAGCGTCTTTATAGGATCATTATCGAAGCTCTTGAGGGCCAAGAGCTGTCAAAACTCAAACGATGTGAGGAATGTCAAAAGTTTTTTGTCGCCGAAGATCCCAGGGAAAAGCTTTGCAGCCCAGAATGTAAGCGGCTGCACGAGAGGGAAGGGTCGAAACGGCGCATGCAAAAACTTAGGCGGCGGAGGGGCGAAGCGGAATCAGAATCGCTAGAGAGACAGGGCTTGCCCAAGCTAGACAAACTGGTAACACTGATACGGAAAAGCCGTGGGCGAAGAATATCAGATCTCCTGGACCAGATACCGGATCTATCGAAGCTTAGGCATCATCTGGGTGAGAAGTGGGAAAGTTTTGTACCTGTAGTTGAGAAAATAAAGAAGAGCGGCACTCGCTCAAAGACGATTTGGAACAGGCTCCCGCCAAGGATAAGGAAAGCGCTTGCGCGTTAGCGCTTCACATGCAACGGCCCGTTGCAAAATCAGGAGTACGCCCTTGAAGAGAACACCGCATGATAAGGTCTCCACTAGACGGTTTCTGCAACGGAGCCTGAAATGGCGGATACAAGTCAAAGGGATTCACCTGATTGCCCGACCGAGAAACACAATTACCGGACACGAAGTCAACGCCCATTCCTTTTGATCCACAAGCAAAAACAAGGTTGCTATCGTTGCGTTGACCAGTAGCTGTCGGAAGCTGTCCTCGGGCATTGGGAGACGTGATTTGTCCGCAGGCAGCTATCGCGTAGCACACCAATAAAGTCAGTAGCGTCTTAACTGCCCCTGTCATCATGCCCTCCAATAAAAGCCGTTCTTGTTTAGGTCACGCTTTCACAAAATCGGTCTGCCCAACTTGACGCGCGCAAATCATACTAAAGCAGGCGCAAAATTCCAAGCGAAACTTGCGCTTTGGGCCTCGTGTCGGCGGTTCGATTCCGTCCCTGGCCACCATCCATCTTTGTTTACCTTTTTCCCGACTCTAGGTTTTTCTTTCCCACCTTGGCTCGATGAAATTCCACAGAAAGCGTCTGGCCTGCGGCAAGCCAGTTGACGAGAGCATTACATTTATGTAATGCTGTCCAGTGGCGTGGGAGCTCCGTTACTACCTGGACGGCAGGGGAGGAAATCCAGTCGAAGAGTTTATTGAGGGATTACCGGAGGAGGATCGAGCGTTAGTAAGGGCGAGGATCGGTTTTTTAGGAGAGCGGGGCAATCGCGTGAGAGAACCTCACTCCAAAAGCCTTGGGGCAGGCTTATTTGAGCTTCGGATTAGATCCAGGCGGATACTTTACTGTTTTAGACCAAGAAGCAATATTGTGCTCCTTCACGCTTTTACTAAGAAAGCACAGAAGACCCCTCAAAGGGCGATCGATATTGCCCTGAAAAGGATGGAGGAAGTCAGAGATGAGAGCTAAGAGAACAGCACCCTATAAGTTTGATGTCGAAAAAGAAAGCCCGAGGTTTCGAAAACTTTTTTATGAGGAACTAAGCCGTTTGAGGCTTGCTCATCGCATTGCAGAGCTGAGAGAGAAATGTGGTCTTACGCAGGCTGAACTGGCGCGAAAAGTTGGGACCACACAGGCTGGAATTTCTCGCCTTGAGAATCCTAACTACCGAAACTATTCTCTGAAGACCTTAGAAAAGGTTGCTTTTGCCCTTAACGCGACGCTCAAGGTAGATTTTGAGGAGAAACGGAGGGCTGCTTAGGATTGTTTTGGAACTATGGATGCTGTCGGTTGGATCAGCAAAGTGTTTTGATCGAGTGAGGTATTTATGAACAAGGCAAGCGGAAATGACGCAAAGGGTATCTCCTTTCATTATAAGTTCACTCTGGCAAACGGCGACATCAAAGAGTTTGATCTTCAACTCGACAGCGAAACCCTTGGCCTGATAACGTCGGACAGAGCATCATACCCAGAATGGACTCGACTATCATATAATCAATGTCCGTGCTGCCCGCTAGGACCTCCTCAGCAGCTATGTCCCATCGCAGCTAATCTTGTTGACGTGGTGGAGTGTTTTAAAGACCATGTTTCTTATGAAGAGGCTGATATTGAAGTCGCTACAGAGGTAAGGGTTTACAAACAACGTGTGTCCTTGCAGAAGGGGATCAGCTCTTTAGTTGGGATATACATGGTCACAAGCGGTTGCCCTATCATGGATAAGCTTAGGCCGATGGTAAAAACTCATCTACCTTTTGCGACGGCGGAAGAGACCATGTACCGGGTGTTTTCCATGTACCTGCTTGCTCAATACTTTCTACGCCGGGCGGGCCAAAAGCCAGATTGGACATTGAAGAATCTGCCTGAGATTTATGCCGAAGTCCACCTTGTAAACAAAAGCTTTTGTAAACGGTTGTTGGATGCTCACATCAAGGATGGAATTGGTAACGCCGTAGCAACGCTCGATTGCTTTGCCGAGTTTATAGAAGTGCCGCTCCGAAGAAATGTTCTAAAGAAAATTGAGCCGCTATTTTTGGCGTATTTGAGGTCAAGACCTCAGGGCCATAAAAACGCGCCCTCTAAGGGCAGGAAACGTTCCGGTAAGAGGAAAAGAAGTTGATGTCCTGGCCGAGCTGCTGATAAAAAGGGATGATGACTGAGGAGGTGTGACCATGGCCATCGTTACCGTATCTCGCGGTGCCTTCAGCGGCGGAAAGGTTCTGGCAGAACGGGTCGCTTCAGTCTTGGGTTACCGCTGCATTGACCGAGAAGTGCTCATCGAAGCCAGCCGCCGCTATGGGATTTCCGAAGCGAGGTACACGGAAATTCTCGAGACTCAGCCTCACTGGTGGGAGAAGTGGCGGGAAGGCCTGAGGCTTTATCGCATTACCCTCCAGGCCGCCATGTGCGAGATAGCCCGGGACGGGAAGCTTGTCTACCACGGCCACGGCGGCCACGAGCTCCTTCCTGAAATCCGCCATGTCCTCAAAGTGCATCTTACGGCTCCCATAGAGTTTCGCCTGGCGCAGGTGATGGCTCGGGAAGGGCTTGATAAAGAATCCGCGCGCGATTACATAGAGCGGGTGGATAAAGCTCGGACGCGGCGGCTCAAGGATCTGTTCGGCGCTGACTGGCATGACCCCAGCCGCTATGACCTCGTTCTTAATATCTCCCGCATGACGTTGGAATCAGCCGCTCGTCTCATTGTGGAGACCGCCCAGCGGGAAGAGTTTCAATCCAATCAGGAATCGGAACAGGCCCTTGAAGATTTAACCCTCACGGCAAGGGTTGAAGCCGCCCTTATTATTTCCCGTGCCACCAGGAATCTGAATCTCAAAACACGGGCAGCGCGCGGAGAAGTCCATCTCTGGGGAGTGCTTGCCGACCCAGGCTTGGAGGAGACCATTGTTGGTATTGTTGAAAAAGTCCCAGGGGTGAAGAGGGTAGTTGCAAAGCTCGAAGCTCTCCCAATGGATTCCCTGTATCATTAAGGCCAGGGAATGGGCACGACGACGAAAACTCGCGGCTGCGACACCTCGGGCTGAAGCGGCCTGTTGCGGAGCTCGATAGAGAGATGGCGGCGGAGGTTTTTCCGGGCTCTGAGCGGGCGAGTTATATCACCGGAACCACCATTCAGATCGACGGTGGATTGGTAAGGGGGATTCAATAATGATCATCTATTTTATTGAGTGGGATCTTCCCGACCAGAAGGCTAATCTTACGGTCTACGCCAACAAGGCGAGAAACGATTGGCTGCCGGCGACGCTGGCGCATCCCGGCGTTCAAGAGATCCGTAATTATCGCAACCCTCTGGAGGTGACCCCTCAGGTCGGAATCGGCATTGAATTTGAGGATCTAGAGGCGTGGCGCAGTTACGTTGAGTCGCAGGATTATATCCGCATCATGCGCGAGCTGCGCATCCTGGGCTGCCGCAACTTCTCCACCCATCTCTGGGCGCCGTCGAAGTACTTCCCGGAATCAATGAGGCCGGAAGGGAAGTAAACGGAGGCTCGCTCCCATCGAATGTCAACCTACTTGATGCGTTTGTATCAGTTACCGGCTTTTCGCGACCCCAACCCTATCACAATATTTTTTTACCGGACACCGGCTGCACATCGGCGAGATCGGCCGGCAGAGCTGTTGCCCGAAGGTAACCAGAAGGTCATTGTATTCGATCCAGTATTGCTCGGGCAGT
>JACPSE010000227.1 GCA_016193465.1 Deltaproteobacteria bacterium | reverse complement strand
TTGCCCAATGCTTACTTTAGCTCGCTCGGCCTTCCGACGCTGGGGGCTCGTGGATAGCTTAATTTGCCGAACCGCCGTGTACGGACCCGTACGCACGGTGGTGTGACAGGGACAGCGGGCAACCGCTTACCTATGTCGATTATGGAGCAGAGCGGTAAGAGTATGTTGGACAAACTGGCGGAAGTCGAAAAGCGATACGAACAATTAGAAAGCCTGCTGAGAGATCCTCAGATCTTGAACAAGCAGAGAGAGTACTCCAAGGTGGCAAAGGAGCGGGCTGAACTGGAGGAGATTGTCACCTGCTATCGGGAGTGGAGAAAGGTCGAACAGGAGATCCAGGAAAACAGGGAGCTGCTCAACGAAAATGATGAGGCGATCAGAGAGTTGGCGAAAGAAGAAGTGTCCGTTCTTCGGGAGCGGAAGGAAGAAATCGAGAGCCGCATTAAGATCCTGATCCTTCCGAAAGATCCAAATGACAGCAAAAACGTGATCCTGGAGATCCGGGCGGGGACCGGGGGAGAGGAGGCAGCCCTTTTTGCTGCTTCCCTGTTTCGCATGTATAGCCGCTACGCCGAGTCGCGTGGCTGGAGGGTTGAGGTAATGAACTCCAATCCTACGGGGTTGGGCGGTCTTAAAGAGATCATTGTGCTGATTGAGGGGAAAGGGGCCTATAGCCGGTTGAAATTTGAGAGCGGAGTTCATCGGGTGCAGCGGGTTCCTGTCACCGAGGGCTCAGGTCGCATTCATACCTCAGCGGTAACAGTTGCTGTCCTTCCTGAAGCCGATGAGGTGGAAGTAGAGATTGATCCAAAAGAGCTTCGGGTTGATGTCTTTCGCTCATCCGGGCCGGGAGGGCAAAGCGTCAACACAACGGATTCGGCCGTTAGGGTAACCCATATCCCCACGGGGCTGGTGGTTTCCTGCCAGGATGAGAAGTCGCAGCACAAGAATAGAGCTAAGGCCCTCAAGGTCCTTAGGGCGCGCCTGCTGGAGAAAAGAGAAGAGGAGCGGAGATCCGAGATCGCCGCGACCCGAAAACTCATGGTCGGCAGCGGGGATCGAAGCGAAAGGATTCGCACCTATAACTTTCCTCAGGGGAGGGTTACGGATCACAGGATCAATTTTACGCTTTATAAGCTGGAACGTGTGATGGAAGGCGAGCTGAATGAGTTGTTGGATGCTTTGACCACGCACTATCAGGCAGAGGCATTGCAGGCAACAGAATGAACGCTATGGCGTGTAGACAAATCCGGCCGATCGATTCTCGCGAGCCAAGCCCGGTTACGGTTCGGCAGGCGCTCCGGGCAGGGGCAGAGTTTCTAGCCCAGATGGGAATTGATACCTCGCGGCTCGATGCGGAGCTGCTCCTGGGCAAGGTTTTGGGATGTGGAAGGGAACAGCTCTACCTCGACTATGAGGTGAAACTTGGTGTGCCGGCCAGCAATCTATACGACTCCCTGCTGGAGCGCCGCGCCCGAAGGGAGCCCGCCGCTTACATCACGGGGCAACGGGAATTTTGGTCGCTCGCGTTTTATGTGACACCGGACGTGCTGGTGCCGCGACCCGAGACGGAGCGGGCGGTCGAGGTAGCTCTAAGGCTGGTGAAGATGTTGGATAAGAAGCGCTCGCTGAAGATTCTTGACCTCGGAACCGGGAGTGGCGCTATTGCCGTTAGCTTAGCCACGGAGTTGGACAACGTCCAGATCTGGGCGACGGACCTCTCCGCTCGAGCCTTGCGAGTTGCCCGGACCAACGCAGTACGCCACGGTGTCAAAGAAAAAATCCATTTTCTTAAGGGAGATGTTTTTGGGCCTGTTAAGGGTCAAAAAGAATTATTCGATTTGATTGTTTCGAATCCCTCCTATGTGCGGCACAAAGAGATGCAAGAGTTGCCCCCAGAGGTTCGCGACT
This sequence comes from Deltaproteobacteria bacterium, assembly GCA_016193465.1. Taxonomy (GTDB): domain Bacteria; phylum Desulfobacterota; class Binatia; order UBA9968; family UBA9968; genus UBA9968. The sequence goes on along the minus strand of JACPSE010000227.1, from coordinate 5,233 downwards.
GGGAGCCCAGGTTAGCATTGGATGGAGGAGCAGACGGGCTCGATTTTTATCGTCGGATCGCGGAAAAAGCGTCCCTCTATCTGGCAGACGGAGGATGCGTGGTCCTTGAGATCGGGGCTGACATGAGAGAAGAGATTTGTCGGCTGATTGCGAGTGTTGGTTGCTATTCCACAACCACTGTTTACCAAGACTATGCCGGAAAAGATCGCGTTGTCGTGACCCGGAAACTCCTGGAGGCCGATAGAACAAATTGCGAGGTTGTCCAGGGTGGATAAGATCCTGGTTAAAGGAGGCCGCAGGCTTGAGGGTGAAGTGGCCGTGGGTGGCTCGAAAAACGCCGCTCTGCCAATCCTGATCTCTTCCCTTTTGACCGCGGAACCTTGCCGTTACCAGGGAATCCCTGATCTCGTGGATATCCACACTGCCTTGAAGCTTCTCTCCGGCCTAGGAGTCAGGGTAGAGAAAGAGCGCAGCCCGTTTCGTGGGGTAGGCGAACTAACCCTCCAGGCAGATCGTGTGAGCAAGATGGAGGCTTCCTATGATCTGGTCAAAACCATGCGCGCCTCGTTTCTGGTCATGGGGCCGCTTCTAAGCCGGTTTGGCGCGGCACGGGTCTCCACTCCCGGAGGGTGTGCGATCGGGGCTCGCCCGGTTAATCTTCACCTGAAGGGACTGGCTGAGATGGGGGCGGGCATCGACCTGGTCCACGGGTACGCTGAGGCCAGAACGAGAAAACTGCACGGGGCAAAGATCTACTTGGATGTGCCTTCTGTCGGGGCGACGGAAAATCTCATGATGGCTGCTTCCCTGGCCGATGGGACGACCGCGATTGAGAACGCGGCCAAGGAGCCGGAGATAGAAGAATTGGCCTTGGTCCTCAACAAGATGGGGGCCAGGATCGAGGGCGCGGGAAGCGATATTGTAAAGATCGAAGGCATAGATGAATTGCATGGGGTGTCGCACCGTATCATTCCCGACCGGATCGAGGCCGGGACTTTTATGGTCGCAGCGGCTCTGACACGGGGGGATATCGTGGTGCGAGGGGCTCGGCCCGATCATCTGGATGCGTTTCTCCTGAAGCTCAGGGAGGCCGGCGTCGGGCTGACGGTTGCGGGGGATGAAATTCGGGTGAAAGGAGATGGAAAGGCAAAGAGCGTTGATATTACCACGCTTCCCTATCCGGGCTTTCCCACCGATTTACAGGCTCAGATGATGGTTTTGATGTCGGTGTCTGACGGGGTCAGCATGATCACAGAGACTATCTTTGAAAACCGCTTTATGCACGCCCAGGAATTAAGTCGCATGGGAGCGGATATTCGTCTTGAGGGGAATCGGGCCATTATCAAAGGGGTAGAAAGCCTGTCAGGAGCGCCGGTGATGGCCACCGATCTTCGAGCCAGCGTTTCCCTCGTGTTGGCTGGTCTTGTGGCTACGGGTAGGACAGAGATCTCCAGGATCTATCACCTGGATCGGGGATATGAACATATCGAAAAGAAACTCTCTAACATGGGGGCGGACATTCAAAGAATAAAAGGTTGAAGGGATTCAGGGTTGAAGGGTTAAAGGGATGAAAATCAGAGTTGTTAAGACCAGCGATCCGGCTTTCAAGCTCACACTGAGAAGGATCATCGACAGAAGAGGAGAGAGAGAAGAGAGGATCGAAAAGCGGGTCGCGGAGATCATCCATCTGGTCAAGAAAAAAGGGGATCGCGCGCTGATGCATTATGCCCGTCTCTTTGACGGCGTCCGCCTGAGCAAATCTGCGATCGAAGTGAAGCAAAAGGAAATGGACCGGGCGATGAAGCTGCTCCCCCGCGACGATCTCCGAGTCCTCAGCCTTGCGGCCAAACGGATCGCTGCTTTTCATCGGCGCCAACTGGAGAAGAGTTGGGGCTACCGCGATTCCCTTGGCCTGTTTCTAGGACAGAGGATAACCCCGTTGGGGCGCGTGGGAGTCTACGTGCCGGGAGGAAAGGCCTCCTATCCTTCAACGGTTCTTATGAACGTTATTCCCGCGAAGGTCGCAGGTGTTGGGGAAATCGTGATGGCCTCTCCGATTGGAAAAAATGAAGCGGTTATTTTGGCAGCGGCCCGCATTGCCGGGGTGGATCGAATCTTTCGGATCGGCGGAGCGCAGGCGATTTCGGCATTGGCTTTTGGGACGGAAACGGTCCCGAGGGTAGATAAGATCGTTGGGCCTGGGAATATTTATGTCGCGGCAGCTAAGAGAATGGTTTTCGGCGAGGTGGATATCGATTCCATCGCCGGCCCCAGCGAGATTCTGTTGTTGGCAGATGCCCGGGCGTGTCCGTCCCACGTGGCTGCGGACATGCTCTCTCAGGCTGAGCATGATGAACTGGCAGCGGCGCTTTGCGTTACCCCGTCCTTTTCGTTGGCGCGCAGAGTTGAGGCGGCGCTGGCAAGGCAGTTACAGGAGACCAAGCGGCGCGCGATTACGGTGAAGGCGTTGGAGAGATACGGAGCGATCATTGTGTCCCGCGGGCTCGGAGAAGCGGTGGAGATCGCCAACGAGATCGCTCCGGAGCACGTCGAGCTGATGGTAAGGCGGCCTGGCAGGTGGGCCGGCGCCATTCGCAATGCCGGGGCTATTTTTCTCGGCCCGTATTCGACGCCACCATTGGGAGATTACATGGCGGGTCCGAATCATGTCCTCCCGACGGGAGGAAGCGCTCGCTTCTTTTCGCCCCTTGGGACATACGACTTTGTGAAGCGAACAAGCGTGATCCGGGCGGATAGAGCGGCGCTGCGTGCTTTGGCGCCTGAGATCATTCATCTGGCACGGCTTGAGGGGCTTTACGATCATGCCCGTGCTGTGGAAGTGCGGTTTAAATAAGGAGAGAGATTATGGAAAGAACGGCTAAAGCAAGCCGCAAGACCAAAGAGACCGAGATCAGCGTAGAGCTGAATCTCGACGGCAGCGGCACGGCGGAAATAGAGACCGGCATACCTTTCTTCAACCACATGCTCGAGATCTTCGCCCGCCACGGCCTCTTTGACATAAAATTGAGAGCGGAGGGAGATATCGAGGTAGACTTTCACCATACGGTGGAGGACGTCGGCTTGGCTCTAGGCCAGGCCTTTAAAGATGGTTTGGGGGGCAAGGAGGGGATCTCCCGTTTCGGCGAGGCGAGCGTCCCCCTGGATGAGACGCTGGCCCGTGTGGTTGTGGATCTCAGCGGGCGGCCCTATTTCTCTTACGATGTCAAGATCCGTCCAGGTCGTGTGGGGAATTTTGACACGGATCTGCCGCACGAGTTTTTCCAGGCCTTCGCGAACCAGCTTGGGATGAACCTCCACATCAATGTTTCCCAGGGGGAGAATCCGCATCACATCATCGAGGCGTGCTTCAAGGCATTGGCTCGCGCTATGGAAAGGGCCACGCGCGTCGATCAACGGATCAAAGGGGTATTATCTACCAAAGGGAGCCTATAAGGAACAGCGAATAGCAAATAGCGAAGCGGGACATGAGCGAGATAGCTATCATTGATTATGGGATGGGGAATCTGCGCAGCGTACAGAAGGGATTGGAGCGAGTTGGTTGCCAGGCGAAAGTGACGCGGGATGCCGGGCAGATCCTTTCCGCCCGAGGTGTCGTTCTTCCTGGTGTTGGAGCGTTTAATGCCTGCATGGAAAATCTCCGCTGCTTTGGATTGGTGCAGCTCATTCGGCAGGTGGTGCTGGGAAAGAAGCCGTTTTTGGGAATCTGTCTCGGCTTTCAGCTCCTTTTTACTGAGAGCGAAGAGTTCGGTCTGCAGAAGGGGTTGGACCTATTTCCCGGTAGGGTCGTGGGCTTCCGCCAGGGAAACGGTCTCAAGGTACCCCATATGGGGTGGAACCGGCTAAAAAAAAAGAAAGAGTCTCCGTTCTTGGAAGGAATCTCGGATGGAGATTTTGTCTACTTTGTCCACTCTTATTATGTGGCGCCGGCGGATGGTTCCGCGGTCGCTACCACGACAGAATACGGCAACTCCTTTGTCTCCAGCATCGCTACCGATCACCTCTTTGCCTGCCAGTTTCACCCGGAAAAGAGCCAGGAGGTCGGCCTTCGCATCCTGGCCAATTTCGCTCGCTTCGTAGAAAAGAGCTAGTCCGGTGCTGATCATCCCAGCCATTGATATCAAAGACGGCAAGTGCGTGCGTCTTTATCAGGGAGAAATGGATAAGGACACCACTTATTACGAGAGCCCTCTGGAAGCGGCAAGGCATTGGGTAGAGGAGGGGGCGGGGCTGCTCCATGTCGTTGATCTAAACGGCGCAGTCGAGGGCCACCCGGTGCACAAACAAGAGGTAGCAGCGATCTGTATGGGTTTTGGCGTTCCAGTAGAACTGGGCGGTGGCTTGCGCTCTTTAGAGGCTATCGAAGAGGCATTGGCTCTGGGTGTCGAACGTGTCGTCCTTGGGACGGCAGCGTATGAAGATCCTGAGTTTCTTCGCGCCGTTTGCGGCAGATTCCCTGGAAAGATCGTTGCCGGTATTGACGCCCGCGAGGGACGCGTCGCGATCAAGGGATGGAAGGAAGGGACCTCGATGGATGCTGCGGAGCTGGCAGAACGCTGTGAAAAAGACGGGGCTTCACGGATCATCTACACAGATATCAGCCGGGACGGGACGAGCTTAGGTGTCAATGTCGAGGAGACACTATGTCTCGCCCGCGCGGTAAAGATCCCTGTGATTGCCTCCGGCGGCGTCTCTTCCCTCGACGACATCCGCCGCCTCAAGGCGTTGGAGAACGACGGTGTTGAAGGAGTCATCGTCGGCCGCGCGCTTTACAGCGGTGCCTTCACGTTAAGGGAGGCGATAGAAGTCGCGACGGAAGGACCGAGCGTGAATTGACAAGGGCGGACCTGTGTAATAATCTGTCTTACAAAGCTTGGGGTGAGGTGCGTAGATGAGAGAAACCATAACTATTAGTCTGCCGGCAGGGCTCAGGCGCAGACTGGACAAACTTACCAGGCAGGAAAGTCTCAATCGGAGCGATGTGGTCAGGGAGGCCCTACGACAGTACTTCGCGAGAAGAGAGTTCCAGCGCCTGCGCGCCTCTCTAGTGCCTGAAGCAGAAAAGCGCGGTCTTTACACGGATGAGGACGTCTTCCGTCAAGTCTCGTAAGGATCGTCTTCGACACCAACGTCCTCCTTGCCGCTTTTATCACCCACGGCGCCTGCGCAGAAGTCTTCGATCATTGCCTCGCCCAACACACGATCATCAGTTCAC
>JACPSE010000226.1 GCA_016193465.1 Deltaproteobacteria bacterium | reverse complement strand
TAGCCTCTCACGATGCACTCTACGGGTGCGGGCGCAGCTTTCTTGACCAGCATGCTGCGGCCTTCCAACTTATCCTTGTAGCGTTGACAGATAGAAGGGAATTTTGAGACATCAGTCGTAATCATATGGTGCGGGGCTATGTCTTCCATTTCCTGGAACCAATAGGAGGAAAGGGAAGTTAAAATTTTGCCCTTGCCGGGTATCTCGGTCGGGAGAACTACATCGAAACAGGAGATGCGGTCCGAGGCCACCATCAGCAAGTGGTCGCCCACGGCATAGATGTCCCGCACCTTTCCCTGTTTGAAAAGTGGGAGTCCAGAAATCAGGTTGTCACGCATGTCGACCTCAATGACCCCTCGAACGCAACTGCCTACACGGAGAACCGCTCCGTCTGACGTGCCGTGGCCCTTCCCACTGGCGTCTTCTGTCGTAGGATAACTTTTGTCGCCTCAATTATGAGTAAGATGGCACAACCAAAGGCTGCAATTATGGCGAGATCAGAGAAAGAAGGCTTCGTGATGCCGAATGCCTCACGCACAGCCGGGATCTGAATTATCGCAGCCACCAATGCGAGCTCCCATATGACGGCTACGACAAGCCATTTATGGGGAGGCGCTTTGAAAATACTGTGTATGAGAGAACGACAGTTAAGGGCAATAACGAACTCGACAACTATAAACAGGAAAAATATCGCTGTCCGCGCGTGGGTTAAGTCGGAGACCTCGTAGAAAAAGAGGAAGTAGAAGAAAGGAACTTCTATGAACACTGCCCGCAATATAAATGATTTTACGTCCCATCCAAAGATACTCTCTCTTGGATCCCTTGGTGGTCGCTCCATGATGTCAGGGTCAGGAGGGGTAACCCCTAAGGCAAGTGCAGGAAGCCCATCAGTCGCTAGGTTTATATACAAGATGGCTGCTGGCAGAAGGGGCAAAAGTTCCGGGCCCATCACTAAGACTACTCCTCCGATGACCATTATCTCAGTAATGTTAGCCTGAAGGAGATAGGCAAGATACTTTTTTATATTATCGTATATCCATCTGCCCCGCTCTATGGCCTTCACGATGGTTGCAAAGTTATCATCGGTGAGGACCATATCAGCAGCCTCTTTTGTCACCTCCGTGCCTGTTATACCCATGGCTATTCCAATATCCGCATGTTTCAGCGCGGGCGCATCGTTCACACCATCTCCTGTCATGGCAACCACTTCCCCCTTCTTCTTCCACGCCTTAACTATCTTTAACTTGTCCATTGGAGATACCCTGGCATAGACAGTCACCTGACTTACAATTTTCTCAAATTCCTCATCAGCTATCTTTTCTAGCTCTTCACCCGTCAGTACGACATCTCCATGTTTATAAATGCCTACTTCCTTTGCTATAGCTACTGCTGTAAGTTTATGGTCTCCTGTAATCATAATCGGTTTAATCCCCACCTGCTTACATACCCTTGTGGCCTCGATCGCCTCTTCCCTCGGTGGGTCTATCATTCCTGCAAGGCCCAGAAAGACCGTGTCATTCTCCACAGCATCTTCTGCATAGCCAACTCCGTCAGGGAGTTCTCTATAGGCGACCGCAAGAACCCTTAAAGCACCTTGTGCCATCTCTTCGTTTATCTTTAAGATCTTCTCCCTTTCTTCACCTGTCAGGATTTTCGTTCCGTCGGCATCTGAGATACGGGTGCATTTTTCTAAAACCACCTCTGGAGCACCCTTCATAAATGCCGCCCTTTTGCCATTCTCCATCTGATGAATAGTGGTCATTCTCTTTCTCTCGGAGCTGAAGGGTATCTCCTCTATCCTCGGGCTTTTAAGCCTCGCCTCACGAATATGAAGGCCTGCCTTTGCTGCTGCCACAACGAGGGCTCCCTCTGTCGGGTCTCCTTTAATGAGCCATTGCCCTTCCTTCTCATGGAGGTCTGCATCGCTGCAGAGGAGCCCGCCCTGGAGTAGTAATCGGAAAGATTGAGTGCCACTCAGGTTGATTACATTGGAACCCTTGAACTCGCCAATGGGTGTATACCCCGCGCCTGTAACCTCAATCATTCTGGCGCCTGTAAATATCTTCCTCACGGTCATCTCACCCTTTGTGAGGGTACCTGTTTTGTCTGAACAGATCACGGTGGTGCAGCCAAGGGTCTCAACCGCAGGCATCTTCCTCACAAGGGCATTTCTCTTCGCCATCTGGTGCATGGCGATAGCAAGGGCTCCTGTAACAATGGCTGCCAGCGCCTCGGGGACTGCCGCCACGGCTAGGGCTACCGCAAACATCACCACTGTCACTATGAACTGTAAATTGAACGTGCCGCCCAGGGCCTCCCTCGCTATACTTATCCCGACAACCAGCAAACATATGGAAAGGGCAATAATGCCGAGCCACCTGCCTATCTCGTCTGTCCTTTTCTCAAGGGGTGTCTTCTCCGCTTCGACCGTGGTCACCTCCTCGGCAATCTTGCCAAACTCTGTATTCATACCTGTTGAGGTGACCGCAGCCTTACCCCTTCCGTATGTAACTGTGGTGCCAGTAAAAACCATATTCTTTCTATCGCTCACACGTACATCCTCAGGCAATGGCTTTATATCCTTGCCTACCGACACCGACTCCCCGGTAAGGGGCGCCTCATCACATCTCAGGGAGTGAATCTCGATCAATCTGGCATCTGCGGGGATCCTGTCTCCTGCCTCGAGGAGTAATATATCCCCGTGGACGAGCTCCTTCGAGGGTATCTCCTCTTCCTTTCCATCTCTCAGGACTGTTATAGTAGCGGAGAGCATCTTCTTCAGCGCCTCAAGTGCCCTCTCTGCCCGATACTCCTGAATGAATCCCAAGACTGCACAAAAGATAACTATGACCCCTATGATGGCAGCCTCCGCAACTTCTCCGATAATCGCTGAAAGCACTATAGCAATGAGTAGAATGATAATAAGGATATTCTTGAACTGATTTATGAAGATGGTGAAAGGAGAAGCTTTCTCTTCTGCTTTTAGCTCGTTGTATCCGTATGTTTCAAGGCGCCTTCGAGCCTCCTCTACGGCCAACCCTTGCTGAGGATCTGTGTCAAGATCCCTGAGTAGGGAGTCGATTTCCATTGAATGCGGGGGTAGCTTCACTATGGGTCTCCTTAAATAATTGTGGTGCCAATAATTTTTAGATCCATCATTACTCCCGTGCGTCCATTCCTATGGACCTAGTCAGTTGCGAAAAAGCGTTACCCCGTAAGCTTCCTTGCCAATTCAATTGCCTTGCGAGCTGCTAGAATTGCCTCTTCATAGCGCTTCTCTTTTAGCGCTGATGACGCCAGACTCAGTTGAGCCTCTGCATCGTTGAGGGCAGGAGATTTCGCTCCAGGATGGATCCGCTTGGCCTCGGCCAAATCACGCTGGGCCACGCGGATTGCCACAATAGCCTCATCTGCTGAAGGCCCTGTACTGATGGATGTCAGTTTCACTATCGCTAGAACCGCAATGATAACGGCGAACCATATCCAGACCTTGTTTTGGCGCCGGGATGGCCCTCTGTTAAGGCTCATGCCCAATCCGTCCCTTAGACCCAATCTGGGATCAGGCCCAGAAGCTGGAATCGCTACGGTCTTACGCTGGACGATGAGAGAGGCGAAGATCGAAAGGGCCAGTATCCCAGCCACCACTCCTAAGGAGACGCCTATGGGAATCTTGTAGAGATCCACAATCATCATTTTGATACCGACAAAACAGAGGACAAAGGAGAGCCCCACTTTGAGGTAGCGGAACATATCCATGATACCAGCCAGGAGAAAATAGAGGGCGCGCAATCCGAGGATCGCGAACACGTTGGATGTGTAAACGATAAAAGGGTCCATGGTGATGGCGAAGATGGCCGGGATGGAGTCTACGGCAAAGATCACATCAGTGGTTTCAACTAACACAAGGACCAACAACAAAGGCGTAGCCCAGAGCTGTCCGTCAACTCGAAAAAAGAAGCGCTGCCCGTGGTATTCTTTCGTTACAGGCATGATCCGGCGTACGAGGCGCAGGACTGGATTCCGCTCGGGCTTAATCTTCTCCTCGCCAGCGAAGAACATCTTGATGCCGGTGATGACTAGGAAACCGCCGAAGATGTAGATCATCCAATGGAAAGCAGTTAGGAGGGCGGCCCCCACGGCGATGAAGATTGCCCGCATGACCAGGGCTCCCAGGATGCCCCAGAAGAGGACCCGGTGCTGGTACATGGCCGGGACAGCAAAGTAAGAGAAGATCACGAGGAAGACAAAGAGATTGTCCACGCTGAGAGACTTCTCGATCAGGTAGCCAGCCAGAAACTCAAGCGCCTTCTCCGCTCCCCAGAAGTAGTAAATCCCCAGGTTGAAAATGAGGGCCAGGCTGATCCACACGACACTCCAGACAAAGGCCTCGCGCAGGGAAACGGCATGGGCCTTGCGATGAAACACCGCCAAGTCGAGGGCCAGCATGCCCAAGACAAAGACGTTAAATATGATCCACAAAAGCAATCGGTCAGAATCCACGTTGCCCCCTAGAGGTCACAGCTTGCAGATGGGTCATGGCCCCTATTCTTGAAAGATGGCCGGCTCACCGCGTCTTAAAAATTTCCTGATAAAGTTTCACCGTCTCCTCAAAATTGGCATAGCCCTCCGGCCCTTCGATGACCCGAGTAAAGCCCCAGTTTAACGCTGCGACGAGCACGTTTCTCTTTTTCAAGCCTATCTTCATTTTGTTTTCTCCCTTAACGTTCTACGACGCCGATTTTTGCTCCTAGGAGTCTCGCCACGCTAACCATGATCACCATGAGAAGAACCATCAGAACCCCCAAGGCGCTGACATAGGTGTATTGCCCTCCTTCCCATAGATCAAAAGCCATGATGGAAAGAACGGTGCTGTTATAGGAGTAGAGTAAAATTGAAGTGGAGAGCTCTCTCAAGGAAACAATGCTGATATAGATCCAGCCCGCCATAAAGCCAGGCATCATTAAGGGAAGGATCACACGCCTAAAAGTCTGTGCCCATGACCCCCCACTCGCTATGGAGGCCTCTTCCAGCTCTTTATTGATCTGGATCAAGGTAGCCGAGGCAGCCCTGATACCGTAAGGCATGTATTTGGTTATGTAGGCAAGCAGGAGCACCCAAATGGTGCCGTAGATAGGGATAGGGAGAGTCAGATAAACCCAGATCAGGCTGACTCCCAAAACGATGCCCGGGATGGTGATGGGAAGAAAAGTAACGCTCTCCAAAACCCCCCTCCCCCGAACCTTCGACCTCACAGTGATCCAGGCAATCACGGAGGTGAGAAGCATGGTTAGAGTGGCGGAGCCTATCGAGAGATAGAAGCTATTTTTAAAAGCGACCCAGGCGAGAGGATAATTCAGAATATACAGGTAGTTAGTAAGGGTGAGCTTTCCTAAGAGTTCCTGTGAGGGAAGGCCGTAATAAGGGATCAGCGAAGACCACAGAAGCACAAATACGGGTAGGATAACTGCGGTAAAGAAAATCAAACAGGCGCTGGCAAGGGTCACGTAGCGCCAGGGGCCAAGATCGATTAACCGTGGACGATAACCTTTTCCTGTGATCGTCGCGTAACGCTCCTCACGCTTCGTTGCTTTTTGGTAGAGCAGGATGCCCGCAATGCTGAGAATCATGACGCTAACGGCATAAGTTCCTGCTAAGCCGAAATCCGAGGGAAACTGATGGATAGCAAGGAATATCTTGGTCGTGAACACAGAAATCTTTGCGGGGACCCCCACAAGTGCAGGCACCTCAAAGGCCTCGATGCCGCGGATAAACATGATCAAAAGAACACTCAGCATGGCCGGCCGCATAACCGGAAGCGTGATCCGCCGAAAGGTGGTCCAGGTGCTAGAACCTGCCGCCATGGAGGCCTCTTCCAGGGAAGGGTCCATGGAGCGGAAGGCTGCAGACATGAGAAGGAAGACTATGGGATAGTCGTGTATGGACTCCACCCAAATCATACCCCACATGCTATAAACATTGAACGGAGGTGAGGACAGGCCCAAGAGGTTCATCAAGGTCAAATTGATCAATCCGATCTTAGGGCTGAGCAGAAAAATCCAGGCAATGGTGTCCAAGATTCCCGGAATGATATAAGGGATCAAAGCCATCACAATGAAGAGCTTTTTGAAAGGGGTATTGGTCCTCTCACTGAGCCAAGCCAGATACGTTCCAATAAGGAAAGTAAGGGTTGAGGTCCCCAGGGCGTATCGGAAGGAGTTCCAGAAAAGCAGATAAAACTCTTTATCACTATAGGCCTTGATATAGTTCTGAATGGTGAAGACCGCACCAGGCTCCCCAATAGGAGCGCTGCGAAGGCTCCCATAGAGGAGCATGAGCAAAGGAATCCCCGCAAGATAAAACACGATGAACGTGCAACCGCCGAGGATAAAAAGTTGAGAGTTTAGAAACCTATTCGACACAGGATTTTCCTAAAAACTTATCCTCTCCTTCCCGACATCTCTTCAAGGCGCCTGATCCGCTCCTCTATAGGCGGATGGGTGCTGAAGAGGGCCATGAGACCACCACCCGTCAAGGGATTCACGATAAACATGTGGGCCGTGGCAGGGTTGGCCTCCATAGGAACTCGTTCGGCGGCTTGTTGAAGCTTTTTGAGCGCATTGGCCAGGCTCGTAGCAAATGCATTCGGGGCCTCCTGCGGAATGAGATACAGCTTAGGCATGGGCATTTGCGCGCGTAACGTCAGCTCCTGCACAATCCGATGGAGCTTCGGGGCCTCTTCCGGGCCGATCTCCTTAGCCCCGTACATGCGCAGAACGATCTTGTCGCTCAACCAGTAACTGACACCGTTCATGACCAGGGCAAAGACGAAGGCCATCATCATGCCTCCTTCACCTCCTAGTGCCCCACCGGCTGTGACCAAGAGAACCGTCAGGAGCGCCATCAAAAAAGTAGTTCTTAGCGTGTTCAACTTAGTCTCCTTGTACTGCTTGAAACGTGTTTTGGTCCAAATCCAACCCGGATGATCTTCATTCCGAAAGATCAGATGGGCTGACTCGGGACTTATAGTGCTCAAAAAAAGTGTGTGGAGACTCTGGGAGGAGAATTTCTAGATGCGATAGACTTTTATCTGCTGATAAAGATCCTGTTTTGAAAGGGATAAAGAGAGAGAGGTTTGCTTTGTCCAGGTGACAGAGGCGACCTGGTCCCCTCTCGAACTAAGGCCGGGCAGTAACTTGCCCGAAAGTTCCCTTCTTAAAAGGCGGCTTAGAGAACGCAACCGACGCTTAGTGTTTGAAGAGAGGTCCTGACTTTCAGTACTGGAGGATACTTCCTGCTCCGTCCCAGAATCGAGATGAACAAACTCTCCAATCTCAGGCGCCGCAACCGGGAAGAAAGCAAGAAAGAACAAAAGACTAAGAACAACGAATTTTCGGCTCATTTTCTTGAATAATACCCTGCTAAAGAGTATCAGGCTCCGACCCGCGACGTCAACATCCTGTAGATACTGAGGAGACAGGGCGGGGCGAAGACATCAGTCCGCCCTGCCCTCTTCAGGTGAATCCCTTTCTCCAGAGATTAACGCGGATTGAGAGATTTTACCCTAATATCTCCACCTCCCCTGTCATCAAACTCGATCAGGACTTTAGTGTCCGCCTTGAGGAGATCAGCCTTCTCTTCGGCCAGCTTACTGCCGACTTTGGCCTTCTGCTCCCAGTCTTTCCCTTTTACAGTCAGCATCCTTGAACCCGACTCGTATCCCGCGACTGTGGCCTCCTTTTCCTGGGCCAGGGCAAATGCCGGAACCAGCATCAATGCCAGGAGAATGGCTATGATCTGCTTTCTGAGTGTCATTTTGTTTCACCTCCTTTCTGTGATTAATTTACGGCCTTCTTGACGGCGCAATATTAGTTCAAAGACGTCAATAGACCGGTTAAGCCTTAACCTGAGTCTTTTTCTTTCCTCGTTTTCCCTTGCTTAAGATGAGGCGACTTCTTTCTTCGAGAGGAACTCCCATCTGTTGTGCCTTCCACCGCAGTAGCCCTTTTCTCAGTCTGTCCGGATCAAGGCCCAAGGACTCGCACACGTTATTGAATGAGAAGACCTCATCGTCGTCCGAGTTGATCCACTCTTCTGCTTCCTGGACGAGGTTTGCATTGGTGCTTTCAAAGCAGGCGATCGCATCCTCCAACACCGCCAGCATCAACTCCCTCACGGCCCGATCGTCTGCTGAGCCCCTTTGAGCCCCGTAGACCTTTTCATGCTGAAAGCGCGATAGAGGGTCGGGAGAGAAAATAAGCTGACTCAGGTTCCCGCCACCGCTAAAAGATTGCACGGTAGTCTCCTATTCTGCGATGCCTTCACGTTCAAACCCGCGGTCGTTCTTGGCCAAGGCTTTCTTTGCGAAGAGCGCCCTTCCACCCATAGCCCACTGGATGAGCGGCCCGCTCATCATGGAGGTCGCAATAGCAGTGATGACCAACGCCACAAAGACCTTCTCGTTGATAAGAGAGTACTCGAGGGCTAAAAAGCCCGGAATAATTCCCATGGCTCCAGCATTCAACGATGCCACAGAAGGCATGAATATGTCGGCTACGCTCATAATCCTGTGCCTTTTCTACCTACGGGCTCTCGGACTTGAGGGCTGTGCCTCCTTTAAGTAGCGGTAGTAGTCACTGTTGGTGGTCAGCACGAGGACGGAGTTCTTGTTCTGGCTCTCCTTCAGATTTTCGAGCGTCCTCGAGAACGCGTAGAATTCCGGATCGCGGCCATAGGCGCCGCCGTAAACCCGCGTCGCCGTGGCATCCCCTTTGCCGCGGATCTCCTGCACCTTGCGATAGGCCGTGGAGCGAATCTCCCGCAATTCCTTCTCCATGTTGCCCAGTATTTCCGCGCTCCGACCTTCCCCCTCGGACCGAAAGCGAGCGGCGATCCGCTTTCTTTCGGAGATCATCCGGACGTACACCCTCTCTCGAACGCTCTCCACGTAATTGAGCCGCTTGATCCGCACATCGATGACCTCGATGCCGTACTCCGGCGTGACCTTCTGCACCGCCGTAAGGATGGCCTGCGAGATTCCTTCCCGCCCGAGGCGGACCTCCTTCTTCAGCTCCGCCAGGATCTCCTCAGCAACCTCTTCGAGCACCTCCCCCTTCGGCGGTTCCCAGGCAGAGCTCCGCACCAGCTCGGCCAGCGGGTTAGCGGCGACGTGGTCCCGGACCATCGAATCGATGATGTCGCCCAGACGCGACTGGGCCCCGCCCTCCGTGGCCACGCTCTTAAGGAACTTTAAGGGATCGACAATGCGCCAACGAGCCGTGGTGTCCACCCAGATAAACTCCCGCCCCGCCGTGGGGATTTGGTTCGGAGCGCCGTCCCAAATGAGGAGACGCTTATCAAAGCGGCGAACTTCTTGAATAAAAGGGACTTTGAAGTGAAGACCGGCTTCAGTCGCCGGGGCGCCCACGGGCCGGCCGAACTGCAAAATGACCGCTTGCTCGCCTTCCTCCAACACGTAGAAGGCGCCAAAAGCCGCAAGCAGCACCAGGGCGACCAAAATTGCCAACGTAGTTTGCAGCGCGCGCGTCATGGCTTTTTCTCCTCTTTTGGCTTTTTCTCCTCTTTCAGCGGCGGCGGGATTCCGCCCGAATCCAACGAAAGCCACGGGACCAAGGCCCGTTGTTCGCTGTCGACAATGTAGACCCCTTTGGCCTCGGACAGAACCTTGCTCGCGGCTTCCAGATAGAGACGTCTCCGGGTCACCTCCGGAACTCTTTGGTATTCACTGAGCACCGCCAAAAACCGTGCGGCCT
Source organism: Deltaproteobacteria bacterium (assembly GCA_016193465.1). Lineage (GTDB taxonomy): Bacteria > Desulfobacterota > Binatia > UBA9968 > UBA9968 > UBA9968. The sequence continues at coordinate 365 of JACPSE010000226.1, read as the reverse complement.
CACCCTGGGCTTGATTGACCCGCTCCGTGGCGTAGCCCTCCGCCTCGGCGATCACCTGTTTGGCTTCGCCGCTGGCCTTGGGGATCACCTTGTTCGCCTGCTCCTGGGCCTGATTGACCATCCGCTCCATATCCTGCCTGGACTCGTTCACTTCATTGAACGCGGGCTTGACTGGATCCGGCGGAGTGACGTCCTGAAGCTCTACCGTGACCAGTCGGATTCCGGTTTCATAGCCAGATAGGATTTTCTGCATTTCCTCCTTGACTTCGCTGGCAACGGCAACCCGGCCCACCGTTAAGACATCGCTTCCCAACCGGTTTCCGACCACGCGGCGCATGGCCGACTCTGCGATGTCCCGCAATGTC
>JACPSE010000225.1 GCA_016193465.1 Deltaproteobacteria bacterium | reverse complement strand
GCACTGCTCAGGCGTCTTTTCCAGTTGGCCTGCGATTACTCAGGGCAGGTTGTTTCCTATCAGAAGATGCTCGGCCAGTTGCAAGAGGCGGGCAATACGACAACCCTGGCTCATTATCTCGATCTACTTGCAGGCGCTGGGATGGTGATGGGCCTGCCCAAACATTCCGGCGGCCGGGCGCGCCAGCGCGCCTCCAGCCCTAAACTCCAGGTGATGAACACTGGTCTAATGACGGCCATGTCTACGCTTTCCTTTGAAGATGCGCGCCGGGAGCGAGATCTGTGGGGCCGGCTTGTGGAATCTGCCGTGGGAGCTCATCTCATCAACAACACATGGAGGACGAGTACTGAGCTCTTTTATTGGCGGGAGCGAAATCGAGAGGTCGATTTTATTCTGCGGGCGGGCCGCATGGCTGTCGCCATCGAAGTCAAGAGCGGCTATGCAAAAGGGAGCTTTCCCGGCATGGAGGCTCTGAGCAAGCAATTTCGTATCCAGCGCAAGCTCTTGGTCGGCGCAGGCGGAATCGGGGTTGAAGATTTTCTCCTTAAACCCGTCGCTGACTGGCTAGCGTAGGTGAGCCCTACAGAGCTTTAAGCAGCCGCCCTTTTGTGCGTGCCATACCGGCCATGCTCTGAATGTACTTGTCCGTAATCGGCTTGATGATTATCTCCCCATCCCTTTCGTAGAGGCAGACCTGCGTGCGCTTCTTGACGCCGAACTTCTTTCGAAGGGCAGATGGAATAACTATCTGACCTTTCGCCGATACCAACGCCTTATACATGGCGACCTGTCGTTTATTCCAACGTCGTTCTGCGACATTCTGCTAGCAGCGGGAGAAAATCCCTCATCTCAACTGGCGCTTGAATTGCCAGCGGCGATAGCGCTGTTTCAATATTCAGCCGCGCTGGCCGGCTGAGCAGCAAGGGGAAAGAATTTTCCCGTGCTCCAGCTCAATAATCCGGTCTGACTGGCCACTAATTTTCGGATCATGGGTGACAAGGAGCAGCGTGTGCCCGGCTCCCCGGAGTTTTCGGAAGATTCCCATAATAATCTCCTCGTTTTCTCCGTCGAGGTTCCCTGTAGGCTCATCAGCCAGGATAATCCTTGGCTGATTGACCAGCGCGCGTGCGATGCAGACCCGCTGTTGTTCTCCACCGGAGAGCTCCGAGGGAAGATGGTGGCTTCTTTCTCGAAGCCCTACTTGCGCCAAGGCCTGAGCGGCTTCGTCTCTGTCGGCCATGCTATGAAAATACTGTGCGAGCATGACGTTCTCTAGCGCCGTCAGATAGGGAATCAGGTGAAACTGTTGAAAGACCAGCCCAACTTTCTCCCGCCGAAATCGCGCACCCTCCCTCTCCGTTAAGGACAAAAGATCCACCCCGTCGACCCGCAGGGAGCCCGAGGTCGGGCGATCAAGAATAGCGATCATGTTCAGGAGCGTGGTTTTTCCCGAGCCGGAGGCCCCCGTAACAGCAACCCATTCACCCGGATAGATTTCCAAGCTCGCCCGGTCCAGGGCCCTAACCTTCCCGTTGTAGTCCTTGGTCACGTCCTTAAGCTCAATTAAAGGCGCCATCTTGCAACTCTCCTCGCCAAGTCCCTGTCCTTGTCAACGCCCTTATTCTCCCCGCAGCACCGCTGCCGGAGCCGTGCGTCCCACCTTCCGTACGACGGAGAGGCTCGAAAAGAGCGCCACGCCGAGCCCGACTGAGAGCCCCGCAGGAAGACTGATCAGGCTCGGAATCACAAATGAGCGGAACACGGTCAACCCGATACCCTCGGCAAATAGAAGGCCAAGGACAGAGCCCACCAGCCCGCCAGCAAGCCCTATGGTAAATGCTTCGCAGGCAAAAATTAAGGCGACCCTCCTCTCTTCCGCGCCCAGGGCCCGCATCAAAGCAATTTCGATTTTTCGCTCCAGGGCCACCGTGCTCATGGTAGCAAAGACAGCGACGCCAGACGCAAAGAGAATGATAAGGCTCACCAGTGTGAGGAGAATCTCGACGCGAGAGAGAAGCGCATCCTCCGCGCGGGCCACCTGCCATAGCGTTCTAACCTCCGCCCCAGGCCAGGCCCGCCGCAAAAAAGCGGCGGTCCCATCCAACCCCTTTTCAACACGGCTGCGCACGAGAACGGCGCTCAACAGGCCATCCCTGCCGGTCAAAACCTGGCTGCTTTCCAGATCGACAAAAATCTGATGCTCCTCAGCCCCTCCGGTGCTGAGAACTCCCGCCACGGTGAAGCTCGCCCTGGAGGCCTTGTAAGCCACTGAGATGCGAGCTTGCGGACGGAGGCCAAGCTTGGAAGCCAGATTCGAGCCTACAAGGACCGCGTCTTTCTCCTCGGGCCAGTCCCCCTCTACCTGCCACCATGGGCTCACCTTTTTCACTGCGGCAAAGCGCGTACCCACCAGGACAGCATCCTTTCCCCGAATCTTCACTATTTGATGTAGAAAAGGGGCATACTCTAACAGGCGACCTTCGCCCCCCTGCCCCGCAAGACTGCCTAGCTCTTTTTCCTTGAGAAACAGCCCCGTCCCGTCTGCCGGCAGCAACAAGAGGTTGGCGCCGTAATGTTTTAGCTCTTCGGCAAGTTTTCCTCCGATTCCCTGGCGCAGGTTGACACTCGCGACCACCAATGAGGTGCCCAACGCAATCGCACAGACAGAGACCGCCACCCGCCCTTTTCGCTGGGAAACAGAGGCCCAAAAAATCCGCCAAAACAAGCTTCGCATCAAACCCCTCGCAATGTCCTCACCGGATCGAGTCGCGTCGCTTCCCTTACAGGGAAAAGGGCGCCCAACAGAGCCACGCCCACTGACAGGAACAGAGTGCTTGGAAGAATCAACCATGGAATAGAGAGCGTAAGCCCGGCACCGGCCGTGGAGAAGCTCCGGGCCAGAAGGAACCGGCCCAAGGTCAAGCCGGCGCCGTAACCAAGCAGGCCACCCAGCAGGCCGCCCACGGCACTCTCAAGCAAGAAAAGGAGGGCCACCTGGATCCTTTCGGCCCCCAATGCTTTCATCAAGCCGATCTCCTGCCGTCTTTCGAAAATAGCTGCGACCATCGTGGCCAATACCGCCATGCAGGCCACGAGAAGGGCTACCGCGGTCATGAGGACAAAGGTGAACCTCATCTGCGCAAGAAAGGCCCCTTCAGCCTCGCTCACCTGACGGATGGCTTTTCCTTTGGAGTTTGAGATAACTTCTTCGAGTTGATAGAGGATGGAGCCCAGATAAGGCGTGCAGTACCAGGTCTCATACTCTTCCGGCGGAAGCCGGGTCGGGCCAATCCTGTTGGCCCTTATGGCAAGACCATTATCCGGCGTCACCAGAGCGCTCACCTGAACCTTATCTAATTTTCCCGGCATGCCGAAAAGCTCCTGGGTAAACTTAAGATCGGCAAGAATTTGCTCCTCTTCCACCCCGCCGGTCCTGACGATCCCTTTGACAGGAACAAGCGCGGGCCTTCCCTCATACGAAAGGCGAATCAAGCTGCCCACCCCGGCTTTTAGTCTCCGCGCAATCGCGCTTCCAAGGAGCACCCCATCCTCGCCCTCTCTTAACCAGCTTCCCTCTACCTGCCACCAGGACGCCAGATTTTTCACGCCAGCACGAAACGTACCCTGCTCCGGCGCCGCCTCTCGCTTCGAGCCCCGGGCGAAGGTGAAAAATCGTCTGCCCTCCGGGATTGAAATTTCCCTTTCAAACCAGGTTCCGACTAACGGAGCTGGCTTTCCCTGAACCTGGACTACGCGTGAAAGAAACGGGGCAAAGGAGACAATATTGTGACGCCAGAAGATTGTCTTGATCTTGGCGAGATCAGCCTCTTCCAAATAGGCCGCCGCTTCAGGCGCAACATACTTCAGGCCGCCGATTTCCACCTCCAAGGGCTCGGCCTTCGGCACGAGAAGCATGTTGGCGCCAAAAGACCTCAGTTCTCGCGCCATCTGCTCGGTGATGGTGAAAGCGATGCTGAGAAATGCAGATATAAGGGTCGCCGCGCTCCCGACCGACAGCAAGGTCAACAGAGTCCGGCTTTTTTGCCTCCAGAGTGACTTCCAAAGCAAACGCCCAAGCATATTCCATCCGGCCGATCATCTACGCGCAAACCGGGCTCGGGCTTCCTCCAAGGCGCGGGCGTGGATCACAACCGCGTCTCCTTCCACAACCGCCTCCAGCGGCACTGGATTGCATCCTCCGGGAGTGCCAATGGCCTCAAAAGCGATAGGCGCGTTGCAGTTGCGGCAGACCACGTGCTCGCCATCCAGAAAGTATCCCTTTAATGGGCAGATGTTGCAGGCATCCAGGGCCACGGCTATTTTCCCGTCTCTGTTGCGGGCGATAAAGAAGCGAACATCGACGCCGCCTGCCTTGACGGTGTATTTCCGTATCGGCTGGTCATCGAGCTCTTTCAGCGGCATGCGGACCGTCTCAGTAAACGGCATAGCAACTGGCGCCGGGTCGAGTCCCCTGCCAGCCGATACCGCGAGGGACATGCCGAGAAAGTAGCTGATGCCCAGGGCTACCCCTGCCGCCGCGGTGGTCCACCTTCTCTGGCGGCGCGCTTCGGCTTTCATTTTTCGTTGCTCCGGAAGTGAGAGGGAAAGGTCCAACTCCAGAGGCTTTGACCACGCCTCCTGAAGCATGCTCAGCGCTGGCACCGCGAGCAGGGCTATAAGAATAACCACAGAGGTGCTCTCCTTGGTGAGAAAGCCGACTATCTCAAGAACGGTCTCAGAGGAAGGGAGAAGGCCGACTTCAAAAAATTCATGCAGGCCGTTGGCAACAAGCTTGAGGACCAGGAGGGCAAGGACAAATCCTGTT
>JACPSE010000224.1 GCA_016193465.1 Deltaproteobacteria bacterium | reverse complement strand
TCGAGCGCATCCTTAAACCGTTGCCCGAATACGACCCTTTTGACAAGCCGGCTCCCGCCCCTCAGTTCTTTCCCGACGAGGTCGACAAGCGGGTACGCGAGGCGCTCGTGGATAGTCTGACGAACCGGCATGAAGCGCTGGAGGATCACGTGCGCTTTCTTACCAAGAAGGACGCCGAGCTCAAGAAAGAACGGGGAACGGTCACTGGTCTGGCGCGACACGTCGTGGACCTTTTCCACAACACGATTCCGGATCGCGAGCGTTACTTGGAGGCCCAGAAGAAGTCGCTCGCCTCATCTCTTTCGCCGGAAGAAAAAAAACTCATCGAGTCGAGACTACGCAACGATGACCTCACCCAGGCAGAGGAGCTGTTGAGCGCCCACAGCGCCAACAAGTGGGGCGGCATGCTGAACCGGCTACTCAGCTCCGTAGACCTGGTAAGCATCCTCTCGGGCTCTTACATAGGGGCCGCGGTGGACTCGGCAGTGAGCCAACTCCTTGCGCTCGGTCCCTCGGAGATGTCGCTGGAAGAGAGGAAGGCATTAACCCGCTATCTGGAGCATCTGAAACGGTATCCTGACGACCCTAAAAACGGCGGCGTCCAAAAACAGGTGGAGGCGCTGGAAAAAAAGAAAAGGGCGTCCCTGGTCCAAAAGCAGGTGGAGAAGGCGGAAGAAGCGGCCCAAAAAAGGGATTGGGATAACGCCCTGTTTCACTACGAGATGGCAACATTTATCGATCCATCGTCGCGCCCGGCAGAGGAGGGTCTTGAGAAGGCAAGAAAAAGCTCGCGACAAAAAGAAGAAGAGAAGAAAAAAGGGCTCTCGGTTACAACGGCACAGGTCCCAGACAACGCAAACCCGCAACAGGGACGGGAACTCACGGCACTGCTTGATGCCCTGACCCTAAGAGACCATGAGCAGATTGAAGCGGAGACGAAAAGGTTGGCAGCCGAAAACTTGGGATTTTTGCCGGACTCGGCAAAAGATGCCTCGGCGGTGGCGCTCGAAATCAAGGGCCAGCACGAGGAAGCAAAAAAAATCTTGCAGCAGATTGCCCGCTCCTCCAATGACCCTTATGCAAAAAGGAGGGCCGAGCTGCTGCTCAGCAGCCGGGAATATAACCTCCTTGCCTCATTCAACGAGGCCCGCAGTCAACACCGTCTCGAGACCGTCAAATATGTCCTGCTGGGAGAAGACCTTCTCAAGAAGAATCTTCTCTACGGCACCGCCCCGCTGATCGTCTCGGGTCCGGCCGGCGCGGCCTCTCTGGCCGCCGCCAATGCGATCATGATCGGAACCAACCTCTTTCAGGTCCTCACGGCGAACCCCATTTCCTATCAGAGCGTGATCGATAAAGGCGTCGACTACATCCGCAACCACCCTGAATCCGCAGGCGCCACGGAGGTTTACGCCGTTTTAGCCGACGCCTACGAGGAAATTGGGATGTATGACAAGGCCGTTGCCTACCACGAGATGTCGGGCAAGGCCACGGAGAAAAAACTTACGGACCTAAAAGAAAAATCCGCTAAGGCGCTTCTCCAGGCAGCGGAAAAAAACAGCAGCAGAAGCGCCAAGGAGGCTTACCTAAAAAGCATCCTTGACGACTATCCGGAAAGCACCGCCGCCAAAGAGGCGACGCAGAAGCTCGCGGCGCTCATGAAGGTCGAGAACCAAGGTCTCAGTATGAGCAAGACATTCCTAATGGAGAATCCCGAACTCTACGGACCGGGGGGACTCAGGTTAAAAGCGACGCTTTTCGACGGGAACTTGAGCAACATGGAATTGGCAGATAAGGGAATCAATCTTTTGAGCGACCAGGAGCTCCTTCTCCACTTGCAAAGCCCCTGGGGCGTTCAGAGCCAAAGCTACCTAATCAACAAAGAAGTCAGCGAGCGACTCCAAACCGCTCTGAGGAATAAGAACTATGAGGTAGCTATGGGCGACGTCGATGCCCGGTCCAAGGGAAGCCCAGGAGGAATCAAAAACCTGCCCTTGCCCCTTCTCAGAGGGGAACTGGGGAAAAAAGGGTCGGAATCCGACGATACCACTCTGAGTCTATTACGCGAGGCCACGGGCTCGGTCAGCGCTTTTCCAAAAGTCCTTGACCATAAACTCCTCAGCGAAAGCGAAAAAGAGGGAGCAACAAAATGGAAGCTGCCTCCAATCCAGGGAAGCATCTCGGCGAGCGGATTTGACCTGAGCGGGTCTTTCCCGGCCGGCCTCTGGGGAGATCGGCTCTCCGTCGGCACCGACCAAAAGAGCCCCTTCGCCGGGCTCCAGCTCCCGATCCCGATGCTTCAGGGCTTTATTCCCGTGGACTTCCTCTTGCAGGGCAGACCGGGACGCTTCTCTATCTTCCCCAAGATCCACATGCAAAAAAGCAAAGACGATGACCAGGAGCTTTATCGATAGAGATAGGGAGAAAGAAATCTTTTGCTGAGGAGGGAGTTCAGGCGTGGCTTCCTGGCAATCGCGGGAGGTCCGCTTTTGCCGCTCTGGAGGCCTAGAGACAGTCAGGATTAAAATAAAGAAAGGAGAACGTTATGCTAAAAAGTTCAAAGGTTGGAGGGTTGAAGGGTTTTATCTTCTTAACCCTTTATCTCCTTATTCTTTTTCTTTTAACCCTTGCCACTTCCGCAGTTGCCCAGGAGCTAAAGACCATCGAAGAGGGAGCGAAAAAGGAAGGGAAGCTCAACCTCTACGGCTCTATGCGTGACGACGAGGCCAAGCCGGTGTTCGATACCTTTGAGAAAAAATACCCCGGGGTAAAGATCGACTATTTCCGCTCCAGCGAGGACAAACTCCTGAGCAGAATCCTGGCCGAGGCTAAGGCCAAAACCTACAACTTCGATGTCCTGATCACCACCGCAGCCAATTATGCGAAAGGCCTAGGGCTGGCGCTCAAGTGGTCTCCCCCATCGGTATCGGGGATCAACAAAGACTTGTTGGATCCGGACGGGATGACTACTCCAGTTTACATCAACACCAACGTGATCCAGTACAATACCAGGCTGGTCACCAAGGCAGATGTGCC
>JACPSE010000223.1 GCA_016193465.1 Deltaproteobacteria bacterium | reverse complement strand
TGGCGTCCCCGACGGGATTTGAACCCGTGTTGCCGGCGTGAAAGGCCGGTGTCCTGGGCCAGGCTAGACGACAGGGACATAGTGAGCCGTGCTGGATTCGAACCAGCGACCCTCTGCTTAAAAGGCAGATGCTCTACCGCCTGAGCTAACGGCTCGCGGTGAGAAAATCAACTTTTCATTCATAACGAGATTAGCGGTGTAAGTCAATGAAACGGGCGAAGGCAGGCGTAAAATATCGAGATCTAAGAGAGTACCTGGAGATTCTGGAATCGAAGCGTCTCCTCAAGCGGGTAAAGACAGAGGTGGATCTGAGACACGAGATCGGAGCGATATGCGCCATGTCCCTGGACAGGAGAGGCCCCGCGCTCCTATTCGAAAATATCAAAGGCTATCGCGGCATTCCTTTGGTTTGCAACATTCTGTCCACTACCGCTCAGTTGGCTTTGGTCTTTGGCGCCGAGGCGGATGAGGAAAAAATTTACAGCCGCATCGTCCACGGGATGGAAAACCGGATCCCCTCCGCGACTCAAGGCAGTGGGCCATGTAAAGAGGAGATTTATCGAGGCAACGACATTGACCTTTACAAGTTTCCGACACCCGTATGGCACGAACTGGACGGGGGGCAGTACGTTGGAACGACAGCAGGCTGCGTCACAAAAGATCCGAAGACGGGAATCCACAATATGGGTTCCTATCGAGTGATGATCAAAGACAGGACCACGCTCGCTGCCAATATCAAGGGATCTCATCCCGTCGGTGAGCGTCCTAGCTCAAGTCTGCGCTTGAGCGGCGGCGCAGTTCACCACATCTTGCAGAACGAGGCGAAGGGATTGCCCACGCCGATAGCCCTTGCCATGGGAATGGACCCGCTCTTGACCCTGGCCTCCGGCACGCCGGTCCCCGCGGACGACAAGGGCCAGACCGAGTATGAAGCAGCCGGCGGCTGGAGAGGGGCTGCGACCGAGCTGGTCCGGTGCGAGACCAGCGACTTACTTGTACCGGCGAATGCGGAAATCATCATCGAGGGCGAAGTGGTTGCTAATGTCAGGACCGCTGAAGGGCCCCATGGAGAATCCACGGGATTCTATGGCGAAAACAAAGAGGGATTCCAAATCAAGGTGAACTGCATCACGCACCGTAAAAATCCCATCAGTTACGGATTGATCTGTAGGGTCTTTGAGGACTATCCGCGCACCTTATTGAGGTCCGGCTCTTTCCAAAGCCTCTTGATCCGGAAGAACGGATTGAGAAACATCAGACAGGCTTACCTTCCTGAGGTAGGGCGCCTAGGGATGGTGATCATCTCTGCGAAAATAGGCGATGCCGGCGAGCCCCGGCGTATCATGCGGGCCGCGTGGGAGAACGGAGGCGCCAGGTGGGTCATCGTAGTCGACGAAGACTGTGACGTTCGCGACTGGAATGACGTGATGTGGCGAGTTTGTTCGGCGGCCGATCCCAAAAAGGATATCATTGAAGGTCTTGCCCGGGCCCCTCGCAGCCGGATGGAAGGGGAATTTGACCCTCCTTCGTGCGGTATGGGAATCGACGCTACCATGCGTTTTAAGGAGACCAAGTTCCCGCCGGTAAATGAGGTAAGCAGGGAGCTCATGTCCAAGGTCGTATCCCGGTGGCGGGAGTACCGGCTTGATTGAAACAGTCGCCAAGGCCGGGTAGAGAATCTTGCATTCCTCCTAGGAACGGAATAGAAGAAACGCTAAGCCCCCGTAGCTCAGTAGGATAGAGCACAGGATTCCTAATCCTGGGGCCGTGGGTTCGAGTCCCGCCGGGGGCATTTGAGAAATCAAATACTTGCTCGGATTCACTCTCTACTTACGCTGCAGCATACACCGCCTGGGCTGCGCCCACCCCGGCCCCCGGGGTAACGCGATAGCCTTGTTTTTGCAAGATTTCCTCCAGAGCACTAAGGGCGAGGAGCACGTTGCTGCGCGTACTCGATTCCCCCATCAGCCCTATACGCCAGATTTTCCCTCGTAATGGTCCGAGACCGGCGCCAATCTCGATATTGTAGTTTTCCAGTAACTGACGGCGCGCGGCGGCATCGTCAATACCAGGCGGGATCGTCACGCTGTTGAGCATCCACAACCGATGCCCTTCCTGTGCAGCCAACGGTAACCCTAGGGCGTTCAGGCCGGCAGCCAACGCCATGTGGTTACGCTGGTGGCGGCGGAAGCGTGCTTCGAGCCCTTCTTCTTGTATCAGACGCAAGGCTTCACGCAGAGCATAGTTCATCGAGACCGGCGCGGTGTGGTGATAGACCCGTTCCTCACCCCAGTATTTTTCGATCATCGTGAGGTCGAGATACCAGCTCTGGACCTTCGTTTTGCGCTCATGGATGACGTCGAGGGCAGCCTGATTGAAGGTGACCGGCGCCAGGCCAGGCGGACAGCTTAGACACTTCTGCGTCCCGCTGTAGCAGGCATCGATCCCCCACGCGTCAATCTGCAACGGACAACCCCCTAAGGAAGTGACGGCATCGACCACAAAGAGCGCGCCAGCTTGATGCACAAGCGGTGCGATCTCTTCTAGTGGCTGCCAGGCGCCGGTTGAGGTTTCCGCATGCACCAACGCCACAAGCTTGGGCCGATGGCAACTATTAAGTGCGTCCTGCAGGTGGTTTGGAGTAAAGACATTTCCCCACGGGACTTCCATGGTGATGGCCTTAGCTCCACAGCGTTCGACGATATCAACCATGCGGGTGCCGAAGACACCGTTGACTCCCACTATCACCTCGTCCCCGGGCTCGATAAGGTTGACCAAGCAAGCCTCCATACCAGCACTGCCGGTTCCAGAGATCGGCAAGGTCAAGGCGTTCTTAGTCTGAAACACAAAGCGGAGTAACGCTTTGGTTTCTTCCATCACACGGAGGAACTCCGGGTCCAAGTGACCAACCAGCGGAGTGGATAACGTCTTCAGCACCCGGGGATGGACGTTACTCGGCCCCGGTCCAAGCAAAATTCTCGCGGAAGGAGCAAGCTCACCAGCGGTTTCCATGTTCATCCTTTCTTTGCAAAAGAGTGCCCACGTTACCACGGGTCCCGGAAAGGAAAAAGAGCGGGACACTATGCACTTTCGCCTGGGCTGGTGAGGCCGTCCTCGATATTGATTCGATATTGAGTCGCGTGACCGTGTTGAAGGAGCGTGGAGCGCCGATTGACTGCTGGGTCCTGTGCTTGTCATTCTCAGCGGACATGGGATTGTAACTCGCGCTCCCCATCCTAACGCAGCAAAGCTGTTCACGGATTTTTTGCTATCCAAGGAGGGGCAAAGACTGTTTATGGGTCTTGATCGACCCGTTGCCGGGTCCGACCTGTCCCAGGAGCAGGTAACAATTAAGAATCTTCAGTTGATTCCTGCCGATCCAGCTTTGGGCGAAGACATGGAGTTCTATGCAAAGCAAGCCAGGGAGATTTTTTCGAAGTAGAGACATTTGCTTCGATTTTTCAATGTGATATGAGGTAAGGGAACTTGAGGTGATCCCCCGCTCGGACTTCCTGATCCTGGAGTCGTGAGTTCGAATCCCGCCGGGGGCATTACCTTCGGGATTGCAAATCTGAAATCTGAGATTTGAAATTTGAGATTCCGAGCGTAGCGAGGAGATATGGCGCTTCCGACGAAAGAGTTCGTCGAAGAGATCCAGGGAATGGTGCGGCGCAAACATTCCAAGGACCATCCGGTCATCGGAATGATCGAAAGGGGAGAGCTGGATCGTGAACAACTGAAGGGTTTTGTCGGCCAATTTTATCTCTTCTTCCCCAAGCCTTTCCCCAAGCCGATAGCCGCCATGCTCAGCCGCTGCCCGGACGATCCGGAGCTGGAAAAAATGTGGATCGACAACGTTGTGGAAGAGGGCACGGGTGAGATCACGGGCACAGACAGCCATAAAGGACTTTACATTCGTTTTGCCGGGGCATGTGGTTTCTCGAAGGAACAGCTCGATCGAGTGGAGGCTTTGCCAGAGACGGAGGCCTTCTTGGACTGGCGCGAACTCTTGATGTATCAGAGAACCTGGCTCGAACTCTACGCCTGCCAGGGCTTTTGCCTGGAAGGGACGGCGAGCGAGCGCATGACGCGGATCGTCAACGGCCTAACCAAACACTACGGCTTCGACAGGAACTCCGAGGATATCCGCTACTGGACGCTTCATATGGGCGTCGATGAGGAGCACATGAAGGTCGGTCCCCTGGCGGTGGAGCGATATGCCGTGACGGATATCCAGCAAGACCAGGTGCGCTTTGCCGTGCAGAAGACCCTGGATCAGTTCTGGCTTGCGTACGACGGCATCAAACGGGCCTTTGTGGATCGCGATCCTTTATACGCTAAGTGGAGAAACGGCCGATAGAAGGGGAGACGAAAATGGAAATGGTCGATCTTTCGCGCGTCATTTATGACGGCATGCCGAAGATACCGGTGCTCCCCGATGTCCATGTGCAGAAGTTTTTCAGCTTGGACAAGGGGCATCCGCTGAATGTCACGGAGCTTTCTCTACCCTGTCACGCAGGGACGCATGTGGACGCCCCGGTCCACATCATTCCGAACGGCAAGTCCATCGAAGAGCTGCCTCTGGATAGTTTCGTCGGCCCCGGAGCGGTTATCGCAGTCAGGAAAAGGGGAGG
>JACPSE010000222.1 GCA_016193465.1 Deltaproteobacteria bacterium | reverse complement strand
CTGCTTGCGCTCCCTTCAGACGCCTCCTCACGCAAACGCCCTTGCGCTTCGCTAACCCTTCACCCCCATCAGGTTGGGTAGAGGACTTTCACCTCCAAACTGTCGAACATGCTTGGCACACAATAAAAAAGGGCAAAGGGAGTCTCGCTGCCCTTTGCCCTTTTTCTTACCTAAGGCCTCTAATAAATCACATGCAGCCCCAAACCCTCCGCCAGACTCAGTTTTTAATCCCGTATTTCCTTTTGAATTTCTCTACGCGACCAGCCGAGTCGACAAACTTCTGTTTGCCGGTAAAGAAAGGGTGGCATTGAGAACAGATTTCAACGTGAATATTCTGCACCGTGGAACGTGTCTCGACGACGTTGCCGCAGGCGCACGTAATCGTCGCCTTCTTATACTCTGGATGGATGCCTTCTTTCATGATTTTTCCCTTTAACATTTTATAGCATAAACGGACCCCGTCTTCAAATCCTTTCCACCTACCGGAGGCGCGCCTGTAACCCTTCAGGCAATCATAACCTTCAGGAAGGCAGGACAATAATTGGCATAGAACTTGCTGCAACCCAAGTAACAGAAAAGTTTCAAAAAAGACGCTGGAAAAACAGATAGTTCACTGCCGCGATTTGGTACTTTTTTGTCAAACTGACAAACTTTTTCCGGGGAAAGGGAAGTGATATGAGCCAGATTATCCCTCGGATTATGATCGTTGAGAGCTTTGGCAGCAACCTGAAATCGCTTTCGAGCCACCTATCCGGGTTCCCCCTTCCCTTGGAGATCGTTTCCGCAAGCGACGCCGCGTCGGCCCTGAGCCAGCTCCAACGAGAGGCCATTGATTTGGTCGTCGTGGACAGTTGCTTAAGAGGAAAAATAGATGGTTTTGAGCTCTGCCGCACCTTGAGGGCGTCCTTATCGCACAACCAGATTCCGATCATTCTGCTTTTATCCGGCTACCTCTCTTTAGAGCGCGTCAGAGGTATTTCGGCGGGGGCAGACCTGCTTCTCCATAGACCTATCGTGAAAGAAGAGCTGTTAAGGATGATGCAATTACTCCTCGGGTGGAGATTTGAGGAAAGTATAAATGCACGCTTACCCGCGCCCGAAAATCGCGCGCTTCACCGGCTGCGCTCCGTGAGTTAGTGGATTTTCTGACCAAACCTACGACACCCTACCGTTTCAAGACGACGATCGAGAAGTGCCTAAGGTAAGAACTCGCAGATCGCGCATTCTCTGCTTCACTTGCTTCGGCCATCTACTTGAGAAGAGAGGTGCAAGATAGATGTTGCACCTAAAACCGATTTGATTTAAATGGAAAAGTACAGTGAAGATGCCTGGAACAAGCAATTGGGCCGGAGAGATCTGGGGCGGGCTCGCGGCCATGTTGGTCGCCCTGCCTTCATCGATCGCGTTCGGCCTTGTCATCTATTCGACCCTGGGCCCTGATTTCGCCGCGCAAGGAGCAGTCGTCGGCATTCTCGGCACGATCGCGTTGGGACTTGTCGCTCCCGTTTTCGGAGGGACCCCTCGCCTGATCTCGGCACCCTGTGCTCCGGCAGCCGCGGTCATGGCAGCGCTGGCAGCGGATCTATTGAGGTTAGGATTGCCAGATAAAACACCCACTTTTCAACCTGAACAGGTCATCTTGCTCCTGACGCTGGCAGCCGCTCTGGCAGGGGCCTTGCAGTTCCTCTTCGGCGCGGCGGGGGGCGGAAGGCTCATCAAGTATATCCCCTATCCTGTAGTGGCAGGGTTCCTGAGCGGTGTTGGGGCGCTGATCTTTTTAAGCCAGTTTCCTAAGCTATTTGGGCTTCCCAAGGGAACGGACTGGTGGAGAGGCCTTACCTCGCCAGCACTATGGCAGTGGCCGGGGCTCATAGTTGGAGTCGTGACCATGGTCGTGATGATATTCGCGCCCAGGGTAACGCGAGCTATCCCGGCCCCGATCTTAGGCCTCCTCAGCGGTGTCGTGACCTATTTTACTCTGGGCACATTCATGCCCGAACTGTTGACCCTTTCTGGCAATCGACTTGTGATCGGCCCGGTCACCGAGACCGGAGGATCGGTTCTCGACGCCCTAGCGGAGCGTTTAACTTCGGTTAGCCGACTCAACTTTGAAGATCTGAACATCATCCTCGTTCCAGCCTTGACGCTTGCCGTTCTCTTATCCATCGACACGCTCAAGAGCTGTGTAATCGTTGACGCGCTAACCCACAGCCGCCACAACTCTAACAGGGAACTCGTGGGGCAAGGGCTTGGCAACATGGCAGCGGCTTTGGCAGGTGGCTTGCCTGGGGCCGGGACGCTAGGCGCTACTCTGGTCAACATCTACAGCGGCGGCCAGAGCCGCCTTTCAAGTATTCTTGAAGGGGTGTTCTCTCTCGTAGCTTTCCTGTTATTGGGCAGCCTCGTTGCCTGGGTCCCTATCGCCGCCTTGGCTGGCATCCTTCTGGTGATCGCCTCACGCATGATCGACCGCAACAGTTTCCACTTGCTCCGGCAGGAATCCACGATCTTTGATTTTGCCGTGGTTGCCGCTGTCGTCGTCACTGCTATTAGCGTGAATCTCATTGCCGCCGCGGGTGTCGGCCTGGCCCTGGCCATATTGCTCTTTCTGCGCGAACAGATTCGCGGCACGGTCGTGCGCCGCAAGTCCTACGGCAACCAGAGCTTTTCGAAGAAGCGACGCCTCCCTGAAGAGGCGGCAGTCTTGGAGGAGAAAGGGGAACAGACCGCGATTTATGAATTGCAGGGAAATCTATTTTTCGGCACGACCGATCAACTCTTTACTGAGCTAGAAGACGATCTCAAAACCAGAAAATATGTCATTCTTGATATGCGCCGGGTGCAATTCGTCGACTTTACCGCGGCCCACATGTTGGAGCAGATCGAGGCCCAACTAGCCGCACACAAAGGGGATCTCCTTTTCGCCGATCTCCCGCCTACCTTACCAACGGGGCAGGATCTCCAGACCTACTTTGACCAGGTAGGCCTGGTGAAGCCGTCCAGGAATGCCTTGATATTCAACGAACTCGACGACGCCCTGGAATGGACCGAAGACCAGATCCTGACAGAGGAGCGGGTTTTGCTAAGCGACCACGAATCTCTCCTGGAACTCCACGAAATCAACCTTTTCAAAGGCATTGACGGGGAAACCCTAACCGCTCTCTATTCCTGCCTTACTGAAAAATCGTTTGCGGCCGGAGAGAGGATTTTCAATCAGGGCGATACTGGAGGGGATCTCTTCATGATCCGACGCGGCGCTGTTCGGATCGTTCTCTTGATTAGTGAAGGAAAGTCCCATCATATTGCAACGTTCGCCCGAGGGGATTTTTTCGGAGATATGTCCTTCCTCGACCACAGCGTGCGCTCGGCAGATGCCATAGCCTTTGCGGCCACGGATCTCTATGTCCTCCCCCGCGCCGGTTTCGATAAGGTAGCTGATGACCATCCGGCCATCGGGAAAAAGGTCTTCGCCCGCTTGGCGCGTGCCCTCGCAATAAGGTTGCGACAAACCGATGCTGAACTGCGAGCCTTGGAGGAATCCTAGCGAGCATCCAGGCTGATCAACCTCAGGCGCCGAGGGAAAAGAGGCTGAAGAGACTAGGGAGAGATTGAAAGAGATTCTGTTAGCTAACTGCCGTGCTCAATAATTCGAGCGTTCACACCCATCAGCCGTTGCCTCTTCCCTCGTTACGTAGCACCTATCAGGCCTGGTCTGATGGTAAAAGTCAGCGCCCGGAAGGTAGTAGGTGCAGCGCTTGTCCCCGGACGTAGCGAGAGCCCCTTTAATCGGGTGGGACGCTGGACAGGCCAATTCAGAGAGCGGCTCAACCCCGAACCGCCACACGTAAGCTGGGCCGCTCGGCGCGACATTTTCCCCCCAATGAATTCCAAAGTAAACGAAGGCGGCAAACAAAACACCCAGCAAGAAGGCGTTCATGGGTTTTCTAAGGATCAGATTTTCGACCGTTGCAACAAAAAGCAAGAAGGCGCAGAACAAGATGGTGCCATAGATAAGCCAAAATGCGGAGGGATCTGATAGCCACCTAATGAGTGTATCCCGAATGGTCCCGATCATGCTTTCTCGCTCCCTGACAATAAATCCGCAGTGCTCGAACCGATGTTTTTAACGGCAACCGTGGGATTCTAACCGCCACCTTGGTTGCAGCGCAAT
Organism: Deltaproteobacteria bacterium; assembly: GCA_016193465.1. Classification (GTDB taxonomy): domain Bacteria; phylum Desulfobacterota; class Binatia; order UBA9968; family UBA9968; genus UBA9968. The sequence goes on along the minus strand of JACPSE010000222.1, from coordinate 9,787 downwards.
TCTCACGATGGCTGGCTTGCTTAACGGACAAGCGTGAGCAGTAGAACGATAGATCGCATTCTCGCCTTGGTCCAACGCTCTGAATTTTTGCGGAGCAAAAATTTGGTGGAGCCGAGGGGAGTCGAACCCCCGACCTCTTGAATGCCATTCAAGCGCTCTCCCAACTGAGCTACGGCCCCACTCTTCTTGCCAGGATGCTGGAGAGATCTTAAAAAGTCAAACTACAGCGAACAGCATCCCTTGAACATCTTGAACCGTTCGAACTGTTTCAACCGTTCAAGTCGTTATCCCTGCCCTTTCACCATCTCCTCAGCGTGGCGCTTGGCCTTTTCCGTGATTTTCATCCCGCCGAGCATGCGCGCCACCTCGGCAATCCTCTCCCTGTCGCTGAGTTTCTTGACCGAAGTGAAGGTCCTTCCCTTCACGACCTCTTTTTCCACTACATAATGGGAGTCGGCCAGGGCCGCGATCTGCGGTAGGTGAGTCACGCACAGCACCTGATGTGACCCGGCGACCTTTTTTAGCTTCTTGCCGACGATCTCAGCCACTCTGCCGCCGATGCCGGCATCCACCTCGTCGAAGAGTAGCGTCGGTATATCCCCCTGGGTCAAGACCAGAGACTTCATCGCCAGCATGAGACGCGACAGCTCGCCCCCTGAGGCGATCTTGGCCAATGGCTTCACCTCTTCTCCGGGATTGGGAGAAAAATAAAACTCGACCTGATCCATCCCTTGCTCGGTCACCCTCTTGCCACCGACCGAAAACGGCGGCTCGTATCCGTCCTTTTCCTCATTCAAAAAACGGACCTCAAACACGGTTCCGGCCATTCCCAAACCCTCGACCTCTTTTTCCATTTCCTTCTTAAACCTCTTGGCGACCCGCTTGCGTTCGGCTGAGAGCACCTCGGCCATTTGCCAGGCAGAGCGCCGCGCCTCCTCAAAGGTGCGCTCAAGCACCGGGATCTCCTCCTCGCCGCGGTCCAGGGCCTTCAGTTCTTCCTCTACTTTCTCCTCGATCTTCAGAATATCCTCAACCGTACCGTTGTATTTTCTCTTCAGGCGATTGATCTCGGCGAGCCGGTCTTCCAACTGTTCCAGGGCAGCCGGATCGAAATGGATCTTTCCGGTATAGCGCCTGAGAACCGTCGTCGCCTCCTGCAACTGAGCCTGAGAAGAGTTGAGCAGTTCGACGGCCTCGTTCAAGCCGCTATCGATGTTGGCCAGCTCCTTAAGCCGCAGCGCATATCTCCCCAGCCGGCCGGCCAGCGCGTCCTCACCCTCGTAAAGGAGTTCCTCCCCTTCCTTACAGCCCTGAAAGAGCTTCTCAGCATGGATCAAGATATTTTTTTTCGCTTTGAGCTCTTCCTCTTCGCCAATCTGCAATCGGGCCTGCGAAATCTCCTGCGCCTGCGCGCGGAAAAGTTCCTCCTCGCGTTTCCGACTCTCAAGGATTCCCTTCACCTGCTTCAGGGAGTCCCAGGCAAGGCCGAGGGAGCGGTATCTCTGTTTCATCTCTTCTCCCTTCGCCTCGAGCCCGCCGTAGGAATCAAGCAATTGAAGATGGGTCTCGGCTCTCAGCAGTGCCTGATGTTCGTGCTGGCCGTAAATGTGGATCAGGTGGTCTCCCACATCAGACAAGAAGGCCAAGGGACAGAGGCTGCCGTCTAAGTAGATGCGGTTTTTTCCCGAGCGGCTGACGATCCGCCTGATAACCAGCTCGTCCTCGTCTCCGTATCCTCCCTCCCGGAGCTTGCCGCGAAGCGGCTGCGGCAAGGTTACGAAGAGCGCCTCAACGCTCGCCTCCTCCTCTTCGTGTCGAATGATGTCCGAAGAGACCCTGCCGCCGGAGACAAGACCAAGGGCGTTGAGCACAATCGTCTTTCCGGCGCCGGTCTCGCCGGTCAGCACATTGAGCCCAGCGCCTAAGTCCAGCGCCACCTCATCGATCACGGCAAAATTTTTGATTCTGAGTTCGCGCAGCATCGCGAAACACGCCTACCTCTCGCCCCATTTGAGCTTGTTGCGCAGGATCTCAAAGTAGCCCCGAGAGGGCGCCTTCACCAGGGAGACCGGAACCCTGTAATCACGGACCTCTACGATATCGCCGTTGTTCAAGAGCACACCCTCCTGTCCGTCGGGACTTAAAATAACCGTGTCTCCGGAGGAACGCAGGCTGACGCGTACGGTGGATTTATTCGAAACGACGATGGGGCGATTGGTCAGTGTGTGAGGACAAATAGGGGAGAGAACGATGGCTCCCAAGGAAGGGTAAAGGATCGGTCCTCCGGCTGCCAGCGAATAGGCCGTTGAACCCGTTGGGGTGGAGATAATCAGTCCATCCGCCCTGTAGGTGCACAGGTACTCTTTCCCTACATAAGTTTCCAGGTCAATGATCCTGGCGCGCGCCCCCTTGGTAATGACTGCGTCGTTCAAGACGCGAAACTTTTTTGTCTTGCGCCGCTTGCCGTGGACCTGGATCTCGAGCGTCATCCTTTTCTCAACGGAAAAATCTCCCGCAAGGGTTTTGGCGAGAACCGACTCCAGCTCTTCGATCGCGACCTCCGTGATAAACCCCAATCCCCCAAGATTCACCCCAAGAATCGGCACACTCGGCCGCTCCACCAGCCGAGCTATGCTGAGAAGCGTGCCGTCCCCTCCCAACACCACGATCAGGTCGGCCTTTCTGGCCATCTCCTGTTTGCTGCATGCCCTCCCGCCGGCCCGCGCCATGGCCGCTTCTACCAGGACGCGTCTCCCCTTTTCCTTAAGCCACGGGACAAGCCAGCTCGCCATCTCAGCCGCCTTGGGCTCTTCATGCTTCGCCACCAGACCTACGACGTGAATCATCTGCGCAATTTTCTCCCACGCGAGAGATTACCATAACGTCGAAAAATGTCTACGAGGAACGACCAATAGGTTGCATCCAAGATTGAGGGCTGCCCTGTTCGTGAGCGAAGATCGGCCCGGAGGCGTTTCCGGCGGAGGCGTCTCTCAAGCTCGATGCAATATATTCGGGATACGCTGCACCGCAAGATACGCTTGAACCTTCACGTTTGGTGCATCGATCTTTCGATCCACCTCCGGCGGTTTGCCTCGGAGTGAGGGAGCTTGCTGAGCAAGCCCAAAGCATCGAGCGTGAACGGTTCAAAGAACCCACTGACCTATTGCTTTGGGCGCGCGAAGCAGGCTCCCGAGCGACCCTATTGCCTTCGGCGCGAGAGGCGGGTCCCCGAATGGAAGTCCCGCCGACAGGACGCTAAAGCGAACGGACAGGGTGGGCACCTTAAGCAGCCGATTTCGATGACCTCAAGGCAAAGTAGATCTTCTCAGCCGTCAGTGGAAGGTCAAAGATTCGAACCCCCACCGCATCATGGAGCGCGTTGGCGATGGCCGCAGCAGTCGCCACGATACTGTTCTCTCCAATCTGCTTCGCGGCAAAGGGGCCGGGGCCGGCGGCATCCTCGACCAGCACGGTGTCAAGGAGCGGAAGATCTTGGGTACATGGGATGCGGTAGTCGCCAAGATTCAGCGTTACCACCTTGCCGTCCTCGATACCTACCTCTTCCATCGTGGCATAGCCGAAAGCCTGGATCACTCCGCCCTCGATCTGGCCTTGATGGGTGAGAGGATTAATGATCGTTCCGACATCATGGGCCGTGACAATGCGCCTGACTTTGAGAATACCGGTCTCTTGATCGACCTCGACTTCCGCCACCTGAGCAAAAAAGCCGGCAACGCCTGAGCGGCCTTTCGGTCGGTAGGTTTTGCGGATGTGGAGGCCATTACCCGAGTGGGCGACCTCGCGGGCCACAGCGGCAAAAGAGACTTTATTTTTTTCTCCCCGTGGCCCAAAGAAACATCCTTTTTCCAGTTTCACCTGATCCGGATTGCATCCCATGAGCCGGGCTGCGACCACTTTCATCTTTTCGCGCATCTCCTCGGCGGTCGCCAGCACGGCACGGCCCGACATGAAGGTAATCTTGCTCCCGCCGGGAGCGGCATCCGCTTCAAAAGTTTCCGTATCTCCGATCGCCACTCCGATATCTTCAGGAGGAATGGTAAGCACTTCAGCGGCGATTTGCCTGAGCAACGTGTGGGTCCCAGTGCCGGTATCCGGCACAGTGCTCAGGATATGGATCTTTCCTGCCGGCGTTACTGACATCTCCAGATTGGTCTCGCCGCTGCCGCCCACATGGCGGAAAGAGACCGCAATTCCATGGCCGACATTTTTTCCCGGTTTCGGCCTGCCCCAACCCGCCTTCTTGGCCGCGGCCTCCAGCACCTCGCGACAGCGCACGCGCTCCAGCGGCCTCTTGCTGGGCAAAAGCTCTCCGTCCGAGAACAGATTTTTGAGCCGCAATTCCAGGGGATCGATCTTCAACTCCTTGGCAATGAGATCCATGTGCGATTCCACGGCAAAGATCACCTGTGGCTGGCCGGGAGCGCGCATATAGCCGCAAGGGACACTGTTGGTATAAACCCCATAGGCATGAATGGTGAAATTGGGAATACGATAAACGCCGGTCGCGTAGCTGGCTCCACCCAAATTGACAACCTCGGCCGGCTTAAACGCGGCATAGGCGCCGCTGTTAAAGACGATATCGGCCTCCCGAGCTATCAGCCGGCCATCTCTTTCAACCCCGGTCTTGAGTCGCACCACCGACGGGTGGCGCGGATCGCCCGCCATCAACTCTTCGGCATAGCTCATCACCATTTTCACCGGACGGCCGACAGCCTTGGCGAGAAAATAACACAGCGGCACATCCATCAGCGACCCTTTCCCGCCGAAGTCTCCCCCCACAGTGATCACGTTGACCCTGATATGCTCCTTTGGCAGACCCAACTGCTCGGCTAGCAGCTCCTTCACGCGGAACGGAGCCTTGCAGGAGGCCCAGACTTGAACGTGATCACCGCTATCGACAGCCACCACGCACGCGTGAGGCTCAATGTAACCTTGGTGCGCAAGATGGGTGCGGAAGGTATGCTCTAAAATCAGATCCGCCTCGGCAAAGCCTTTGTTCAGGTCGCCTGAGCTCCACTTCTGCGAAGAAAAAACATTTGGTTTCTCCACAGGTGGATGAGGCAGCTCCTTGTAGGAGGCCAGCTCTTCATGGATGATCGGCGCGCCGGGTTCCATTGCTTTCATGGGATCGGAGACTGAAGGCAAATCCTCGTAATCAATCTGGATAAGCGAGAGCGCCTCTTCCGCCGTATCCAGCTCTTCGGCTACGACCGCAGCCACTTTGTCCCCGGCAAAGCGCACCTTGCCCCGGGCCAGGAGCGGCATATCTTGAAGCCTAAGCCCGACTCGAACCGGCGGCAGATCCTCTCCTGTCAGGACCGCAAGGACCCCTTTGAGCTTTTTCGCTTTACTGGCATCTACCCGCAAGATCTTGCCATGCGGGATGGGACTGCGCAGGCACTTGCCCCAGACCAGCCCCGGAAGCTGAACATCGGCTGCATAGAGAGTTTTACCCCCGACCTTTTCCGGCCCCTCAATCCTTCCCAGCGGACGTCCCACAACTTTAAGTTCCATTTTTGTCTTTTCCCTTTCAGTTCTGGATCGTGCTCGTGATCGTGATTCGTGCTCGGAAAAGAATTTCAACAGGCATTGATATCCATCGTTCTAAACGAACACGAGCCACGAACACGAACCGCGACTTATACGACCAGTCTTCTGAGACGAGAGCTTGCGTAATCTACTACCATGACCAGCACAATCAGGACAAGCACGATGGCGCATGCCTCCTGATATTGAAAAGTCCTAAAGCTCGTATTCATCAGATAGCCAATGCCGCCAGCGCCGATCAAACCCAGGACGGAAGCGGCCCGGATATTGGTCTCTAATCGGTAGAGGGTGAAAGAGATCAGGTCCGGCAACACCTGCGGCAGGACAGCAAAGGTCAGGACCTGGGTGTAACTCGCCCCCGTGGCGCGGATCGCCTCTACCACGCCCTCGTCGATGTTCTCCACCGATTCAGAAAGGAGCTTCCCCAGCACCGTCGCTGTGTGAATGAAAAGGGCCAGGGTCCCGGCGAAGGCGCCAAGACCAACCGCGGCGACAAAGAGAAGGCCGAGCGCAAGGTCGGGAATCGTGCGGAGAAAATTCAAGACAATGCGCGTGGCGTGGTAAACAGCAGGATGGGGCGTGGCGTTGCGCGCGGCCAAAAAGCCAACGGGAAAGGCTACTAGCAGGGCGAGGAAAGTGCCCGCCAATGCCATCTGGATCGTTTCAATGGTCGCTCCAACGATTGTTTGGGGAAAGGTGTTGTCCCACCATCTCTGTTTGATCCGCGCCTGTTCCTCAGAAGCGGGAAGGGGCAATAGCAGGGCGGCGACAGAGAGGCTCTCAGGAAAGAAGTAGCTTTTGGCGTTGGTCACCTTGGAGAAATCCGGCGGCAGCATCCGCCCCAAGGTTATGAAGATCTGAGGTATTCCCTGAACCATCTCTCCCGGTCTGATCTTGGCCCCCTGAAAGGACCACCAGAGAACCAGGAGAAAGGCCACGAGCAATAGAAAAAAGCTCGCGCCTTTTTTCGGTGGCGGCGGCGCTTTGCGGAAAACATCTTTATCCTTCTCATCCCTACGTGTATCAGGCTGCTGTGCCAAGGTTTTTCCCTCCTGGCTATAGAGTTGATTGAGTCTGCTTTTATCATCTTGCGCGGCCTCTTTGCCACCCCCTTCCTCAAATCCACTCTCAAATGATTTGACATAAGGCGTTATTATCGGATACTCTCTGCCTCAAAATACAGATCCCACGCTGTTCTGCTCTCTCCGGTATCCACTTGATGCGCCCCGAGGAGGGCTAAAGGTGTGAGGGAGAATCGTCCATGAGTTCTCCGTGGCTCACCCTCAAAGGAAACTTCCTACCATTTAGAAGCTGTATGTAAATTGATGCTTCCAACCGACGCCGGAGGTGCAAAATGTTCTTCTGGAAAACGGTCACAATAGTTGCAGTCGCATTCTTTCTCGAACTCGTCTACGGGAGTCAGGCTCTGGCGAAAGATGGGACGGAAAGAGGGCCAAGCGCTATGGTGACAATCTGCCATAAGCCGGAAACTCCGGCGGAGAAGACCATGATGGTCAACCTGAATGCTCTACAAGGTCATCTGGGGCATAGCGACCTGGAAGGTCCTTGCGTTCTGATCGATGCTCATGGGCAGTTCGACCACGAGGTGAACGGGGAGGCGGTTATAAATCTCCTGGACCAAGGAGGAATTTCCCGCATTATTCTGTCAGCGATTCGCGGGAGGCCTGCTGGAGACGTGGCTGATTTAGCCGTAGACCACCCCGATAGGATAACCCCTGCCGTAAGGACAAAAGGCGATGGGTACGAGGACGAAGATAGGATTGATCAATGGTTCCAAACTCTTAAAGCGCGAGTGGACTCAGGCCGTTTTAAAGCGATGGCTGAGATCCTGATGTACCACACCGCAAAAAGAGGAGGTGAGGATCCTGAGGTCATAGTCCATCCACATGATGATCGCGTCCAGCGAGCTCTGGGACTTACTTTAAGTGAAAACTGGCCTTTTATAGTACATATTGAGTTCGCCGCTGCGTCCAAGAAGAAGCTGAACAATCAAAATCTAGCCGATCATCTTATGGAAGAGCTAGAGCAGCTTCTGGAGGAACACCCAGACCATCCCTTTGTATTGATCCACATGGGACAGCTCCAAAGCGATGAGGTCCGTCGGCTCATTGAGTCCCACAACAACATCTACTTCATGACATCGCAGGCCACTCCAGTCACGGCTGAGGAAAGACAACCATGGGTCAACATGTTTGATGTGAGCGGTGATCGCCTGACCCAAGAGTGGGAACGGCTCGTCAGAGATCACCCCGATCGATTTATTCTGGCCTTCGATAACGTATATCGTGAAAACTGGAATGAGCCGGATCGTTATTTGGACCAAATAGCGTTCTGGCGCAAGGCGCTCAAGTGGCTTCCGATTAACGTGGCGGAGGCCGTCGCTCACGGCAACGCGGAGCGCCTGTGGAACTTGCCCCGTGTAGAGTGAGGGTGGGGTATCTAGAGCCCGGAATAGTGAAACGAGGGGGAAATATATGAGAACAACTTTCAGGCTGCTGATGCTAATAGCCCTCATAGGTCTACCCGCAGCGCCCGCTCTTCCTGAGGTTGAGTTCATTGACACGCACATCCATATGTTCCGCACTTCAACCGACCCCTGTAGCTACGATGATGCGATAAGCCAGGCCTTGGAAACTATGGATGCTTTCGGTGTTCAGATGTCTCTGGTGATGCCCACGCCGCACGAGGAGCAGGGTGATGCGTGCGACGATCACACAGGGCTGGCTCTGGTTGCCGGTGACTCTTCCGGACGCTTCGCTTTCCTCGGCGGTGGTGGAACCTTGAATCCCCTGATTCAAGACGCGGTCAACGGGGTTGCCGTAGATGAAGATGAATTCAGTGCAGTAGCAAACGACATCCTGGCCTCCGGAGCCATAGGGTTCGGCGAGCTTGTCGCCGAGCACTTTTCCCTGCACGCAAATCATCCCTACATGAGCGCGCCGCCCGATCATCCGCTCTTCCTGCGCCTCGCCGATATCGCCGCCGCTAATAATGTACCCATAGATCTGCACATGGAAGCAGTCCCATGTGTTGAAACCCGGGATGGGGTGTGCGGCATACCGAGGCCGACCGATTTAAGTGACGTGAACCCGGAATTTATCCCCGAGAACATAAGCGCTCTTGAAAGGCTCTTGGCTCATAACCCCAACGCCCGTATCATCTGGGTTCATGCTGGATGGGACAACACGGGCTATAGGACCGTCGATCTCATGCGACGTCTTCTCAACAGCTACCCGAACCTCTACATGAACATAAAGATGAGCGGCGGGAGCACAACGGAACGACCAAATCTTAATCGTCCCCTCGACGACGACCTCCAACTTAAGCCTGAATGGCTCGATCTCATCAGTGACTTCCCCGATCGCTTTACGATCGGAACGGACGTGAAGCACCTTACGGATGAGCTCGATAGGATCAAAGGAGATCTGAAGCGGGCCAGAACTTTTTTAAACCTACTGCCTGAAGATCTGGCCCAGAAAGTCGGGATTATCAACCCAACTTGCATATATGCTCTGGCCCCCTGCATCCGCTTTAGCGCGGCTCAGTATGGCGTCGGCGAGAATGGCGGATCCGTCGAGATCACCGTTGAGCGCGTGGGCTACACGGGGAGCGAGGTGAGTGTTGATTACACGGTAAACGATGGCACGGCAACTGTGGGGGTGGACTATAATGTAGCAGCCCTTACTGGGACGCTGACCTTCGCATCCGGTGAGACCACTAAGACGATTACGATATCGATCGTAAACGACTCGGAGGTGGAAGATAACGAGACAATCAACCTCAACCTTACCAACCGGACAGGGGATGGCTTCCTATGGTGGCCGCTCACAGCCGTATTGACGATTGCTAACGATGATGTGTCTTTCCGTTTCAAGGATCTTTTCTACACCGTAAGGGAGGGCAAGCCTAGCGGAACCACGACGATCCGGGTGGAAAAGCTCGGCGGGACTCCAGAGACGGTAACTGTTAACTATGCTACGAGCGACGGCACGGCGACAGCGGGGGCTGACTATGGCACAACGACTGGAACCCTCACCTTCAGTCCCGGCGACCCTGGGGTGAAGGAATTCACAGTCCCCATCCTGAATGACACTATCCCTGAATCTCATGAGACAGTGAATCTGAGCCTCAGTAATCCGATCAATCCCGGCGGCTCCGCATCACTCGCCACGCCGAACACTGCAGTATTGACAATCCT
>JACPSE010000221.1 GCA_016193465.1 Deltaproteobacteria bacterium | reverse complement strand
GTCACGACACCGAATTTTCTCCGAGTTCCAATATCTCCTGACGTCCCCTTAAATACTCTTCTTTATCCTTAAATTGCCCTTTTTATCTCTAAAGTTCCGTGCTCGATCATTTTATCCTTACTCCCACATCGTCGCCGGAAAGGGTGGTTGCGGAAGTCGATGTATCGAGAACACCGTTCGGTCCCGCAGAGATTACCCAAGTGGGGCTGGTATTAGCCCCCTTGAGAGTTGAGACATTAACCTCATAGGCATTACCCCACGGGTCTTCACTTGTACTGGCGACATAAGGCCCTTTCCATTTGAATTTACCAGTCGTTCTGTAGTCCCCCGTACTATCTGTGGTTCCATCTTCACTGGGATCATTCACGAGAAGGTGGTTACTTAAACTGTTGTTGGTTTTGCCGGTCCCCGATGTGCACGCAGCGCTATTGGCTGCCCAGCCTGTTGATCCTGCTGATGCAATAGTCCCCGGCCCACAAATGAAGTTCGTACCAGCCAAATCACCAGGATACTGCCCTGTGTCTCTTATCAAGTCGTTCAACATGGCGCTGACATTCTTGACGTCTTCATGGGCTCTATCATCTCGTGCTTCATCAATATATTTGAGGACAGTCGGAGTCAGAATTGCGACCAGGATCGAGATCACGGCCAAGATGACGATAATCTCTACCAACGTGAATCCGTTAGATGTGAGACGTGACACGCCAGGCATGATCCCTGAAGGATTCTTTAAATATGGTTTTGTTTCCATTTTCTTCTCCTAAATTATTACTCCGAGTGATGACCTCGCGCCTACAGATTGGAGGCTGCAACCGGCGTGCCATTCGGGCGATAAGCAACAAACTAAAAACCAGCAAACATGAGATAACTACTTGAAAACTAAATGCTTTCTAAACATTTTATCTATACGGTTCGATTTCCATGTTGTACTTATGAGTAAGGGTAAAATTAAAAATAATACCCCTATTACTACCCCTTCTCGACAATATTACCCTTTTTCCGCCAAACTGCCCCAGGTCCATGACCTTCTGATATGAGCAGGCTTTTCTTTTGTAGCTCCCGCAAGACAAGCCGGACCATTTCCGGGCTCACGCCAGGGCAGGAGCGTCGAAGTTCTTGTGCGGTAAACTCTTCTGGCAATCTGGCGACTGCCCGGAGCACGAATCCCCGTTTCTCCCCGCGAACCGAAGCGACAGTTTTATTCTCCAGAAGGTTATTCTGCACGGCGCGGGGGTGGGGATTTAAGAGAGAGCCATTAGTTGCGATGGGAAGGTCCTCGATTTGAATGGCTGAGCCGGTAGAGAGGATTGCGGCCCTTTCAATGGAGTTCTCTAATTCTCGCACATTTCCTGGCCAGGAATAGGCAAGCAGACAATTCAATGCGCTACGCGAGAGGGATTTTTTTTCATTGTTGCCTCTTTTGGCTACTTCTTCCAGGAAATGTTCCGCTAACAAGGGGATGTCTGAAATTCTTTCTCTAAGCGGGGGGACGTTAAAGGTAATAACATTGAGCCGGTAAAAAAGGTCCTCGCGGAATCTTCCCTGTTGAACCTCTAAAAAAAGGTCCTTATTAGTCGCGGCCAGGATCCTGACGTCCACTTTTTTTGTCTGATTCCCGCCTACCGGAGTAAACTCTCCCTCCTGGAGAACTTGGAGAACCTTGGCCTGAGTAGATGGGCTCATATCTCCAATCTCATCAAGAAAGATTGTGCCGCCGTTCGCCATTTCAAATTTCCCTTGTTTTTTGCTCACGGCACCAGTAAATGCTCCCTTCTCATGGCCGAAAAGTTCGCTCTCTAACAGCCCTTCGGGGATAGCCGCGCAGTTCAGCTTGATAAAAGGTTTATCTTTGCGTGGGCTTAAACGATGGATGGCATTCGCAATAAGCCCCTTTCCTGTCCCGCTTTCTCCCATGATAAGGACCCTGGAGTCCGTAGGAGCAACCTTAACCACCAGATCTAAAACCTCCGTGAATTGTTGGCTCCTCCCCACGATTTCGGGCAGCTCTTCGGATCTAAGAGATTGCTCCCTGAAAGCAACAATCGCGCCGAGAAGCTCTTGCGGATCACTCTTGAGTTTCAAGGGGGAAACTTTCAATGAGAGGAGGGTCTCTCTGCCCGACGGAGGACAAAGCGGAACGCGGTTGTGGACTCTCTCCTCTTGCTCTCTGAGCACGCTCTGAACAATGGTTAGCAGGACTTCATTGGCAGGGGCTTTGCCGATGAGATCGCTGAAGCTCTGGTGGCGCGCTTTAGCCAGAGGAATCTCCAGAATCTCCTGGGCCCGTATGTTCATGCCGGCAACTCTCCCTTCCTTATCAAGGGCTATGATTCCTTCGGTGACGCTGTCGAGCATCTCTCGAGCTTGAACAAGCTCGATGAAGGAGACGAAGGCTTGGTCAAAGAGGGCCGAAAGAGCGCGGACTTCATTGGCCGCTTCGATACGAGGAGGATTGGCCTCCACATAGCGAATCATCTTCTGCGCTTCAGAAATAGCTCTTCTCACTGGCTTTGTGATACCATAGGCCAAGAGCGCGCCGAGAAGGCCGGCCAAAAGAGATGATCCCACAATGGAAAGATTTAAGAAAAGTAACACCTTCGAGGTGGAAGGCGGGGGATGAAGAACAAAGCGGGTTAAGGCCATAGCAGAAAGGCCAACGCTGAGGGAAACAAGAATAAAAATCGCCGGAATGATTATGATGAGGCGAAGATTAAGGCGCTCTCGGGATGAATCGCCGGGGATGAGTTTTTCCTTTGCGGCCACTGGATGAGAATGAAAAATGGGCTAATGGGCTAGATTCATTTAGTGGTTAAAGAACCGCAAGCAATCTTTTCGTCAACGGACGAACAAAGAATAAAACAATATTTACCTGAATAGAATGGCTGCCTGTTTATGCTAGTATAACTCTTTTATAATTGCTTTTTTCTAGCGGCCTCAGTATAATCGGTACGTTATGGGGGTGTCAACCGAAATTCGCTAATAACTAAGTAAAAAGGAGGCCCATGGAACCAAAGGAAGAGTTGTTCAAAATGGCCCTGTCCGGTGAAAAGGGCCAGTTCCCTAAAAGGGCCAACAAAAAGAAGGGTCTGGGAAGGCTGGCCGTTGAGGCTGGTCTTATTACGGATCAGCAATTGGCATTGGCCATCTACGAACAGGAAAAGAGTGGAAAACTCCTACCCGATCTCCTCCAAGAGCTTTACGGCCTTGGAGCGGAAACTGTGCAGTATCTATTAGCTGAAGACGCGGGAATTGAAAGGGTAGATCTAGCCCGCGTCAGGGTTGATCCAGAGATACTAAAAAAGGTCTCCAATCAGTTTGCTTTGGAGCATAAGCTCCTGCCTATCTCCCTCTCCCAAAATCGGCTCACGGTTGCTATGGCCAATCCCTTTGATCTCGCCACGCTTGATCAACTCCAATTCATGACCCGCCTCTATATTGATGCCCGCTATGCCCCCGAATCTAAGGTCCTGGAGGCCATTGAGAAATACTACGGGGGAGTAGTCAACGGTTCTGCCCAGACCGAGAAAAAAGAAGAGAAAGAGAGCTATGCCGGGGTTCAGGAAGGGGAGACGACGGTCGGGCCGCAGGTGATCCGGCTGGTTGATGCGCTGATTGGCCGCGCTATCCGGGAGGAGGCGACTGATATCCACATTGAACCCGAAGAGAAAAACCTGAAGACCCGATTCAGAATTGACGGCATCCTGCATAGTCGCCCCAGCATCAGCAAGGTGCTGCAGCCGGCGGTCATCACACGCGTTAAGATCATGGCGAATATAGATATTTCCGAGAGTCGCCTTCCGCAAGACGGCCGGGTCAGTTTTCCATGGGAGGGGAAAAACTATGACCTCCGGGTCTCTACTTTCCCCACAATCTATGGCGAAAAGATCGTCCTGCGGATCCTGGACAAAGAGCGAGTGATCTTGGGCCTGGAGCAACTCGGTTTTTCTCAGTCGGCCTTAGCCATATTCAAGAAGAGTGTCCAAAGGCCGAACGGAATCATACTGGTGACTGGTCCCACGGGCTCGGGGAAAACCACCACCTTGTATTCCACCCTGGCCTTCGTGAATTCCGCCGAAAGGAATATCATGACTCTTGAGGATCCGGTAGAATACGAGATCCCCGACATCCACCAGTCGCAGATCAATCCAAAGGCCGGCTTGACCTTTGCCTCCGGCCTGCGGGCGATCTTGCGCCAAGATCCTGACATCATCTTGGTTGGGGAGATGCGGGATGGGGAGACTGTGGATGTTGCCATTCGGGCCGCTTTGACCGGCCATCTCGTTTTTAGCACCCTCCATACCAATGACGCGGTCGGTTCGATACCTCGGTTGCTGGATATGGACGTGAATCCTTCTTTGATGGCCTCCACGTTTGTAGCGATTGTCGGGCAGAGACTGGTGCGGAAGATTTGTCCCCACTGCAAAGAAGTGGCCATGCCGGACGAGTCCCTGCTACAGCTCGTCGGTCTTAGCACAGGCAAAGAGGAAGATCGGTCAACGTTTGAAGTTTTCCGCCAGGCCGATAAGCAACCAGTCGCCCTAGGCCGGGAGAAGCAGGAAATGACCTTTTATCACGGGAAGGGGTGCACGCGTTGCTTCCAGACCGGATACCGCGGTCGGATTGGTATTTTTGAAATTATTGCTTTGTCTCCGGCGATCTGCCAGATGATTGCTCAACGCAGCCCGGCTCAGGCTATACTGCAAAAGGCCAGAGAAGAGGGAATGACCACCATGATGGAAGATGGAGTAGAAAAGGCCAGCGGAGGTGTCACCACCCTGGACGAAGTAATTCGCGTTGCTTACCAGCCATAGAAAAAGTTGTTAGTTGTTGGTTTTTAGTTATCAGAGCAAAAATGAAATAAAAAGGGGGAGGAGAAAAGAGTTGGAGATTGTACGGCCCACTAACAACTAACAGCCAAAAACCAACAACGGAGAGATGCCACGTTATAACTACCAAGCGCGGAATCGGACAGGACAGAAAGTAACTGGGATCATGCTTGCACAAGATGAGCAACAACTCGCCTTAACCCTGCGCGAGATGGATCTCTATCTCGTCAATGCTAAGCTTGATGACAGTGCTACGCCGTTCTATATCACTCGGCCGGTCAAAAGGAGAGAGCTGATCAATTTTACGGTCCACCTGGCGGCTGCCATAGGGGGCGGGATTCCTATCCTTCAGGCGTTCGAGGATCTGGAGCTTCAAACGTCCAACCGCCGGATGAAAGCTGCTGTTCGGATCATCATGGAGGATCTGCTCGGTGGAAGCGGTCTTTCCGATGCCCTGGCGCGCCACCCGCACATCTTTTCTGACATTTACGTCAGCACGATCAAGGCCGGGGAAACGAGCGGGAGCTTGGTGCAAGTCCTTCAACACCTGACCAGCTTTCTCGAATGGCAGGACGGTTTGGCCTCCGAAATCAAACGCGCGACAATCTATCCGGCCACGGTTTTGATTGCTGTCATAGGACTGATAGGGGTTCTTGTAGGATTTGTTTTCCCCAGGATCCTTCCTGTGATCCTGAGTCTTAAGGTGCCCTTGCCTTTCATAACGCGGGCCGTCATGGCGGCTGCTAATTTTGTTCGCTACGGCTGGTATTGGATCCTGTTAGGCGGCGCTAGTTTGTTTTTCCTGGTCCGGTTCCTAAAGGCCAGCGAGGGTGGGATGTTGATTGTGGACGCGATCAAGTTGAGACTTCCGGTGATTGGGGGCCTGGTGGAGAAGATCTGCCTGTCGCGTTTCGCGCATCACTTGGGGATTCTTTTCCGAACTGGCGTCGACATCTCGCAGAGTCTCTCCATTGCTGAGCGGGTCGTTGGCAATGCAGTGATTGCTCAAGCCGTAAGCGAAGCCAGGGAAAAGGTCATTCAGGGCGGATCCCTTTGGCGGTCGCTTCAGGAGACCGGCGTGTTCCCTCCCTTAGTGATTCGCATGATTTTTGTCGGCGAGACGACGGGAACCATCGACAATACTTTGGAGAGGGTCACGGAATTTTACGACCGGGAGATCCCGGCCACGGTTAAGAAGCTCTTTGCGGTGTTGGAGCCTCTCATCATAGCCTTTCTGGCGGCGGTTGTTCTTTTGGTTGCCCTATCCATTTTTATTCCTCTTTACGGCGCCTTGGGTAGGGTGGGTAAGAGGTAAGGATGGCCTTCGGAACCGCGGGTGTTTTAGGAATCGAGATCGGGTCTGGTCAGCTTCGGGTTATTCATGGCGCCGTATCAGGGAATGCGCTTAGGGTTTATGACTTTGCGGCGGACGAGATTCTGGTTTCCAACCCGGAGAATGTCCCTCAACAATTGGGATCGCTGGCGGAACGGAAGGGGCTTCGTTCCTGTCCGGTTGCGCTTACCCTCTCTGGTCCCGGTGTTGTGCACCGGCTATTGGATTTTCCTTCGATGCCGGCAAGCGAGCTTGCCGTTGTGGTTGAAAGGGAGATGCGTCTGGTTGGCGGGTCTGGCGCGGAGGATGTTGCCTTTGACTGGGAAGTGATCGAGGAGAGAGACACAGGGAGTCTCAAAGAGATGCGAGTTTTGGTTGCGATCGCCCCAAAGACCGAAGTGGATCGAGCGCAAGGACTCCTGATTCAGTGTCGCCTCAAGCCAGCCCTCTTTACCACTCCACCTGTTTCTTTGCTGCGCGCTCTCAGGTTTGTTCGAGGTGAAGGAAAAGGATTGCAGGCGATCCTCTATGTGTTGGGCCAGCAGGGATATCTCCTCGGGGTCAAAGATGGGGTGTGGAGTTTTTATCGTGAATTTTCCAGTCGGACTGCCGAGAAGGGAGGAGATGCCCTCTTCGAGGAGGCTGTAAGGGAGGCGAATCGAGCTCTTCTCTACCACCGCCAGCGTTATCGGGACGGAGGAGAGATGGGCCTTCTGCTGAGCGGGGAAAAGGCCCTTGACGAGCTTCAGGCCCGCCTTCAGAGAGAGACCGGGATCCAAGGAGAAGTTGCGCAGCCTGGTCCGGGAGTGGATTTAAGCCCGCTGGGCGAACGGGGCAAGATCTTTCGTGATCTCTTTCCTTCTTTTCTAGCCCCGCTCGGACTTGTCGCCGCTGCCTATCTTCCGGCGGGGATCAACCTGCTGCCCAAAGCGGCGCGGAAGCCGGTAAGCAGACGACCCAGTATCGATTGGTCTTTTTTCCAACGACCAGGATTGGCTCTCGTTATCCTGGCGGTCTTATTAGGGGTTCATCTGATTCTTGTTTTTACGGAGCGCTATTATCAGAGGCTTTTGGCAGAGCGGACTACCTTGTATACCCAGTGGGCCCCGGCAATTCAAGCATCTGAGGAGAGCCGTACTTTGCGTGATAACGAGAGACTATTGAC
>JACPSE010000007.1 GCA_016193465.1 Deltaproteobacteria bacterium | reverse complement strand
CAGGGCCTCCAAGTTTCCCGCCAGTCCGCCCGGGCGGTCGTCGATCTCTGCCGCCCAAACGTCTACTTTACGAATTGAGTAAGCCATGGTAGCACCTCCTTATTCAAGATATCGTTTCTGGTGAATTTTAGGCCATCTAGGGGAGAGATGACAAGAGAAAAAACAGCCTAACCTAAAGCTTTTCAACTTTCCATTTGCCCGCTTTGGCGCTAAATGAGTTTTGAGTTTAACGTCAGGATTTCTTATACTGGGTTTGTGTCGCAGACGAAGTTCAGTCGCATTCGTAACAGATTAATCTCCTGGTACCTAAAAAACCGGCGTGATCTCCCCTGGCGCCGAACGAGGGATCCGTACGCCATCTTGATTGCCGAGACCATGCTCCAGCAGACCCAGGTCCAGACCGTCCTTCCCTACTACCGCCGGTTCCTACATGCCTTTCCGACCGTCGAGGCGCTCGACCGGGCATCAAAGGAGAAGGTGCTGGCGCTGTGGAGCGGGCTCGGCTACTATCGCCGCGCGGAAAACTTAAAGAGGGCCGCGCGCATCATGACGCGGGGGCACGGAGGAAAGATAGCGCGCGAATTCGACGCCCTTCGAGCCTTGCCCGGCATTGGTCCCTACACGGCGGGCGCCTTGATGAGCATCGCCTTCAACCGGCCCTATCCGGCCTTAGATGGCAACGCACGGCGCGTCCTGACGCGCCTCTTCGGCGCGAAAGGAGAAAAAGAGCTTCATACCATCGCCTCCCGCCTGGTCGCTTGCGCCCGGCCCGGCCAGTGGAACCAGGCGCTGATGGAGCTCGGCGCGACGATCTGCGTCGCTCAGGATCCTCGTTGCCCGTTATGTCCGCTCAGGCGATTTTGCGCGGCATGGGGCTCCCGGCGCTCCCTGAGAAAAAAGCCATTCGTTACCAAGCCCAGCGTCGAAAAGGTCCAATGGCCCCTCGTAGTCATTCAAAAGAAGCAAAAAGTGCTATTACGGCGCAGGCCGGCAGCGGCTCTTCTGGGCGGCCTCTGGGAGGTTCCCGGCGGAGAGAGGAAGAAAGGGGAAAGCCTGACAGCCGCTCTCACGCGCCATCTCAACGGCCTCGGCGACATAGTGAACGACTCGCATCTCGTCGGCGAAGTGCGCCACAGCATCACGCACCGGCGGATCCGGGCGCCCGTCTTTCTCGCTTTTCAACCTGGAAAAGAGATCCACCCCGGCCCGGGATGGCGCTGGGTCCCGCTCTCTTCGCTACGGCGCTATCCCCTCTCCAGCCTGAGCCTCAAGGCCATAAAGCTGGTGCAGCGATGAAAAGGCTCGTGATCACAAGTCTTCTGGCAAGCCTCATCGTGGGGCTGGCGTTCCACGAATACTCGGCCTTGCCCGACGTCACCCCGCTGAGGAAAAAAAATCCCAGGACCACCGCGCTCATGGAGCTGCGCGATCAGGAATACCGCACGAAAGTAACCAGGCCTGTGCGCCAGCAAAGCTGGGCTTCCTATGATGCTGTTTCCGAACATCTGAAAAGAGCCATCCTCATCAGCGAGGATGCCGCATTTTTCAGCCACAAGGGCGTCGATCTTTTCGAGCTCAAGGAGGCGATCAAGGAAGACTGGGAAGAGGGCAAATTCAAACGGGGCGCGAGCACGATCACCATGCAACTGGCGCGAAACCTCTACTTGAGCCCGTCCAAGAATCCGCTGCGTAAAATACGGGAGATCATCATCACCTGGCAGTTGGAGAACTCTCTCTCGAAGAGGAGGATCTTTGAGCTCTATCTGAACGTGGTGGAATGGGGCCCCGGCATCTACGGGGCGGAGGCCGCCGCCCGCCATTATTTTTCCAAGTCAGCTCGGGATCTCGATCCGGAAGAGGCGGCTACCCTGGCCGCCCTCCTTCCCAGCCCGAGGAACCCTCGGGAAAAGGGGCTGCTTTACCGGAGAAATCTCATCTTGACCCGATTAGCCAAAATAGGCTACATCGGCGAGGAAGAATTCCTCCGGGCCAAAAACCTGCCCCTGTGGCACAAACACGAAAGCAAGCCGAACGACTCACCCGGATCGGACCGGCCGGAGGAGACGCCGGAAGAGTCTTGGCCGGGAATATAGGGCCGGCAGGTGGGAACCTTTTTGCGGGCAGTGCCGTTTAGCCAGATGAAAGAAATTGGCATAATAGAGGTAGCCCTATGTTGATTGCGAAGCCCGCGGCGATAAAATCTTCGGAGATCACGGATAAGAAGCTCTACCTGAGCCGGGGGGTGCTGGAATGGCCCTATGTGGAGGGTTTACGTATGGACGAGGCCATGCATCCCCTGACCATTCTTGCCGTCGGTCTCTATGGAGAGGTCCTGCCCAATCAGAATGGCGCGCCGCTACGGCTGGTGGTACCATGGAAATACGGCTTTAAAAGCATCAAGGCCATCGTCAGGATCCGTTTTGTCGAAAGGCAGCCATTGACTGCCTGGATGAAGTCCGCGCCCCATGAGTATGGCTTTTACTCCAACGTGAATCCCGGGGTGGATCACCCGCGCTGGAGCCAGGCACGAGAGCGGAGAATCGGCGAGTTCGGCAAGCGCAAGACGCTCATGTTCAATGGTTATGCTGATCAGGTCGCGCATTTGTATAAGGGGATGGACCTCAAAATCAGTTTTTAGTTTTGAGTTATGAGTTCTGAGTCGAAAACTAAAAACTTAAAACTCACAACTCTCAAGGGGCTTGTTTTTATTTCTTGCCTTGTCCCCCTGGGGATGCTGGCGTGGGACGGCTACACCGATAACCTGGGGGCCAATCCGATCGAGGTGATTACCCGGTCGACCGGGAGTTGGACGCTGATCTTTCTACTGATCACGCTCGGTGTCACGCCCCTGCGCAGAATCTTTGGCTGGCAGTGGTTGATTAAGCTGCGGCGGATGCTGGGGCTGTACGCTTTTTTCTATGCCTCTTTGCATTTTACGACTTATATCTGGCTGGATCAGTTTTTCGACCTCGCGGAGATCATCAAGGACGTTGCCAAGCGTCCCTTCATCACCGTGGGCTTTTTTAGTTTTACTCTGACTCTCCCTCTGGCGTTTACCTCTACAAACAGCATGATCAGGCAGCTAGGCAAGCGCTGGCAGCAATTGCATCGCCTGGCATATGTCATCGCCATTGGGGGCGTGGTGCATTTCTTGTGGCTGGTGAAGGCGGACCGAAGGAATCCGTTTATCTACGGAGCTATCCTGGCAGTTCTCTTGGGTTATCGGTTGCTTACTAAAAGGCTTCAGAGGCGGCCCATCGTAGTCGTCGGCAGGACCTCCTCTGGCCTTTCACCATGACCTTCAATCTTATGGGCTCTCTAATCTATCGTCACAATCGGATCACACGTTGCACCCACTGGATCAACGCCTTGGCGCTGCTGATTCTCTTTATGAGCGGGCTGCAGATCTTTAATGCCTATCCTCATCTCCATTGGGGCAGCAAGGCCGAACCGGAGGAGGCCTTTTTCTCCATCTACGCCGCAACCGAGGATGGAGAGATACGTGGCTATACCCAATTCTTCGGCTGGCGCGTGGAAACAACAGGTCTTTTTGGCGTCCAGCACACCGAGATGGGCCCTTTTCCTCGGGCGTTCCCGAGCTGGGTTACCATACCCGGATACTTCTGGCTTGCCGGCGGTAGGCGATGGCACTTTTTCTTCGCCTGGCTCTTCGCATTAAACGGCCTGCTTTATCTCATCTATAATCTCGCCAGCGGCCATCTGAGAAAGTTTCTTTTGACTCCGAAAGATATAACAAAGATCTTGCCGATGATTCTCTACTACCTCCGTCTTCGGAGAGAATCCCCCCAGGAAGGGGAGTATAACCCGTTGCAAAAAATGGCCTACACGGGAGCGTTGCTCGTGCTCACCCCGCTGATCGTCCTCTCAGGTCTGGCTCTGTCACCCCAACTGAACGTAGCCTTCAACTGGCTTCCCGCGATGTTCGGCGGCAGACAGTCGGCGCGCGCCTTTCACTTTCTGTTCACCTTTTTCTTTGCCGCATTCACCTTCGGTCATATTGTCATGGTCGTCGCGACCGGCCTGCTTAACAACATGCGCTCCATCGTCACCGGCTGGTATCGAGAAAAACAAAGTTCCGAGTCGCCCGGAACCCTTCAACCTTTAAACCCTTCAACCCTGGAACCCTTGGACCCTGAAACCTCTTCGAGCCTGAGCCTCAGAGCCGAAGGCCTTAAGCGTTCAGAGGATGACTCCGATACAGAGAGGCCCGACGTTGCACCGGAAAAGGCGAACATTCAAACGCCGGAGGAACAAAGCATCAATGGTTCAAAAAATGAAGATAAATCCTTAAACCCTGAAAACCTTCAAGGTTCGGAGGACAACTCCGAAGGGAAGAGGTCAAACGATGAAAAGAAATAGCTCTGTCATTTCACGCAGAAAAATCTTGCTCGGCGCGCTGCAGGCGACCGGCCTTCTCCTCCTTTCCGGCTGTGAGAACCTCTTCAACCAACTGCACCAAAATAAGAAGGTCCTCTCTCTCTTGGAATCCGTCGAGGGGCTGAACCGAAGGCTGCTCCGTCTTGTTACGAGAAAGAACAAGCTGGCACAGGAGTTCAGCGAAAAGGATATTTCCCGCTACTTCAAGCCCAACGGGAACCCTCCTCCCTTCAACATGCAATATAGGATCAACGCCACCAGCGGTTGGCCGCTCTGGAGGCTCGAGGTCGGCGGGCTAGTCAAACAGCCTGGAAAATTTTCTTTGGAAGAAATTAAAGCGCTGCCCGCGCGCGCCCAGATCACGCGGCACGATTGCGTGGAAGGCTGGAGCGCCATCGCAAAATGGAAGGGCGTACCCCTGAGCGAGATTATGAAACTGGTCCAACCTCAACCCCAGGCCAGATATGTAGTTTTTTATTGTATGGACACGGACGAAGAAGGAAACAATTTCTATGAAAGCATCGATCTCCACGATGCCAGCCATCCCCAGACCATTCTCGCCTACGAGATGAACGATCAACCCCTGCCCGTCCAGCACGGCGCACCCCTACGCCTTCGCGTGGAGACGCAATTAGGATATAAAATGGCCAAGTATATCCAGCGCGTGGAGTTTGTGGCGGACTACAAACAGATTGCCCGGGGCAGAGGGGGCTACTGGGAAGACCGGGGTTACGAATGGTACGCGGGGATTTAATACCCTGGTATAACGCGCGGCTAAGCGGCCGGAATCCAAAACGTCACCGCGTCTGCCCCTGTTGACTGACAGGCTGCGGGATTTCCATGCCGTAGAGCTGCGCCACATTCGTGCAGAGAAGCTTGGCCCGGGTCTCTTTGGGAAGGTGTCCCAGGTCTCGCTCGATGTACTTTCGGGATTCCGGCCAGGTTGAATTGCCGTGCGGATAGTCGTTGGACCACATGCAGTTATCCGACCCCCACCATTCCAGGTTGTGGCCGCCCACCGTGTCGCGGAAAAAAGTGGCGTAGATCTGCCGATAGAAATAGTCGCTTGGATCCTTGCTGATGGGAGGCGGATTCACGCCGCGGAATCGCCTGTAGTAGTAATCCCACTGCTGAAGCATAAAGGGAAGCCAGCCGATTTCATTCTCGACAATGACAATCTTCAGCCTGGGATAGCGCTCCAGCACGCCGTAAAAGATGAACTCGAATAGCGCGCTCGCCACGTCGGCGAGCTTCAAGTTGACGCTGCCCCGATAGCTCTCTACTCCCTTCCGGCTCTCCTTGTTCTTGTGGTAACTGTGTCCGGTGAGAATATGCAAGTTGACCGGCATGTTCATCTCCTGAGCGGCGGCCCAGAACCGGTTGTAGTGATCGGAGTAAAACGGAAGGTCTGGATGGGGCGCCTGCCAGATGATCGCGCCCCTCAGGCCGGCTTTCTTGCAGCGTTCCAGCTCCTTTACAGCCCCGCCGATGTCGTAAACCGAGACGGCGCCTATGCCGACCAATCGCTGGGGGGCCACCCGACAGTAATCAATCAACCAGTCGTTGTAGACGCGGAAGCAGGCCTCCTGCAATTTTGCGTCGTCCGTGCCGAAGAGATCCAAAAGATAGGTCGGGTAGAGCACCTCCGCGCTGAGGCCGTCGGTCTCCATCTCCTTGATCCTGCATTCGGGATCTTGACCTCCGGGGTGCGTCTGGAAACTTTCCCCGACCTTCAATTGCGGGAAACGGGGAGCGCGGTCCCGGTAAGGCGGCGGAACTCGCGTGACCAGTAGGTCCGATGGCTCCATGACGTGCGAATCCGAAGAAATCAGAACCCCCTCGCCAGTGCCGTTTCCGCTGGTAGCCTTTGACATAAACTCGCCTCCTTAACGGATTTCTGTTAGCGTCTCCGACCCGCAAGCAGGTCTACCACCATGGACCTTTCACCGTCAAGGTTACCGAAGAGCTCTGAGCCGAGGGAGATGGCGTGAACTGCTTTACGCTTCGAACTGTTTTAGCTGAGAGACCCTTTTAGCCATCAAGCCTACCACCCCCAAAGCAACCAATCCACCTAATGTGATTGCGCCCGGCGCCCCTAAAAGAGAAGCGACAGCCCCAGTCTGAGCTTGCCCAATCAGAGGGCCGCCCAAAACAAACACATGGACCAGGCTTTGCACCCTTCCAGTCAGATGATCCGGGGTCATAAGCTGAATGACCGTCATCCTGAGGGTCTCCCCCACGGCATCAAACGCTCCAAGAGAGAATGCAATGATCAGGGAAAACGTGAAAGAGCGACTTAAGGCAAATAAAATAAGCCCGACGGCGTAAAATAAGGTGACAAAAATAATCAGCCGGCCTTTGCCCCTTGGATTGCCCAGCCCCATGACGACGCCGGAGCCGACCAGCGCGCCCACAGCCGGCGCCCCCAGGAGCATTCCCAAACCGGTCGGCCCTACCCCCAGCAGATCACGGGCAAAAACCGGCATCATGGCCTTATAGGCGCCAAAAAAGTTCACGCAAGTATCCATGACCAAAAGCCCCATAATCACCGAACTACCCCAGACGAAGCTCAACCCCTGCCGCATGCTTTGCAGCGCCGACTCTTTTTTCTCCGTGCTCCTGCTCTCACGAATCCGAATGAACATAAGGCAAACAATGACTCCCACAAAACTCAAGGCGTTGGTGTAATGGGCCCAGCTAATCCCGACCACAGCAAGTATCACCCCCGCCAGGAAGGGACCAATCAGCGTAGCGGTCTGACGCAGAGTCACATTCAAAGCAAAGGCGGTGGTGAGATGCTCTCGGGGCACAAGGTTGGGAATCATAGCGGTTCGCACGGGAAGATCGAAACTATTGACCGCTCCTGTCAAAAAAGCGACCGTGTAAATGTGCCATACCTGCACATAGCCCGTCTGCGTCAGTACCCCAAGCAGCGCCGCCAGGATCATGGCCAGACTCTGGGTGGCCATCAGGAGCTGGCGCCGATCCAATCGGTCAGCCAGCAACCCGCCTGTCAAGGAAAACACAATCATCGGCAGGGCGCGGAATAATCCTATCAATCCCAGTTGCAAAGGAGAGTCGGTGATCTGGTAAACCTGCCAGGCGATGGTCACATT
>JACPSE010000234.1 GCA_016193465.1 Deltaproteobacteria bacterium | reverse complement strand
CTAACAGCCCGCAGCCTATCTCGGCCGCCGCCCGGCACCATCATGGGTAAAACCTTTCACAATTTTGGGGTCAAATCCACAATTTTGGGGTCAAATCTTTCACTGTGACATTGACGCTCTCTCATCGGCACCTCAACGAATGTCAAAGGTAAAGATGCGACCCCCTTTCCGACCCGACCCCCTTTCCGACCTCAAGGAGCAAGATGAGTCAGCCTCAGATGAGTGCTGACTAAACGCCTCGTTCGAAGCGCAAGATGTTCTGTTTCTGATCTAGATAAATGGTGAGCGTACCACCGTAAGTAACCGTACCTTTCTTCTGTTTAGGGTAAAAATAGGCCTTAAAGAAGTCCTTTTCTTTCCTCAACTCAAAATTTAGTTCCTCCGTTTTATAGCCTAAGGCCCTAGCTTTATTTTTTGCAATTTTGGTAATTACGTTCCTTTCTTCTTCTGTTATGCCGGGTGATGTGTGTGTCACTTGTGCACCTCTGGTATCTTGCACGCTGAAAAAAACCAACACGGTGAAGAATGAAGCAAACGTGAGAAGTCTGTTTCGCATATCGTGCCTCCTAACATGACTCATCGAGGGAGAATATCGGCTGTTCTTCCGATGGGAGTGCGAGAAACGTCCCCCGTCCTACCAAATCCATATATATAACGATTATCAAGGATGAAATGCACAGATCCACATTGAGTCACGGGACAGGCCCGAAATACCTCAAGAATTTTGGGGTCAAATCTTTCACTGTGACATTGACGCTCTCTCATCGGCACCTCAACGAATGTCAAAGGTAAAGATGCGCCCCCCTTTCCGACGACCCTGACAGATTGACGTGGCTACGACAGAATTAAATAATTAAATGTCTGACACTATCTCTGCACTATCCTAGGGCTTCGGCGCTGTCAACCACAGCTTAAATGCGGCGCGCAACTGTTTCACGCGTTCCTTAGTCATCTCCGCGAAACAAGTCACCGACACAATTGTTTCCATCGTGCCACCTTCGTAGAGCAGGGCAGCACTATCACAATGTTCTTCACGGTACGACAACCAAGCAGCATGTGCCTTTTCGAGTGCCTTACGCTGCTTCATAGTGAGAACGCGATTAAGTTGCTTGTGCAGGTCAGACAATGTCCGGGTGGCGTTCTTAAGCTGCAAATCTTCGCACTCGACAATATCCTTGGTCGTTTTTGCGGTGTCACAGTCAGCTCCAGTTGCGTTATGATAATCAACAATCAGGACTGAACACCAAACAAAAAAGGTGAGTGTCGCAGTTCTACCAAAGTAAAATCTCAAGTTTCGATCCGTCCTTAGTAAGTTATGAACATTTCTATTTCTTCCCTCCGTCTCGCGGATATGCCTCGGCCGCCGCCCGGCACCATCATGGGTAAAACCTTTTCCTTGCTAAAGAGAGCTTGTGTCAAGAAAAAAATTTAGGCCTCAAAAGTCCCAGAGCACTTGACCACCGAACGCATTGCGAAGTATATTCCGGGCCACAAATCGGACGGAGAGGAATAAGCTATGGAAAAAGAAAGGGAGCGCCTTCGGGAGAAGGAAGAGGAGTTAAACCCTCTTACCAGTTATGAATATGGCTTCTTTCACCAGATAACGGAGCGAGAAAAAATTGCCAGCCTGCCCAGGGTCTTTCCCATGGAGACGTTTCCGCTCAAGTTTAGCGGCATTCACAACGCCTTGGTCCGGTCAAGGATGTTCGGCTACCAGGTGGTGGAGCAGCGACTCACCCGGGCCCCTCTCTATACCATGAGCGTGAGCTACCATTACATGCCCAAGGACGCTCCCCGCCGGGGCTCCCACCGCCATATGCAGGGCTATCTCTTCTACATCACCCGCGGGAGGGGGTACGAAAAACAGGAAAACGGCGTGGAGTTTGATTTCGAGGAGGGGGATGTCTTTGTGGTTCCACCCTTCGTTACCCACCAGCACTTCCCTGATCCCAAAACCGGCTGCGAGGCGCTGGTGCCTAAGCCTCTCTTTCCCAACTTCCTGGGCCTTTCCTGGATGGAGCAGGATGAGTTTGGGACCAATCCGAAGCTGCCGCCAGGCACCGATCCCATAATGAACGATCAGGGCGAGATGATAGGCTTCCGCATCAAGCGCGGCTACATGGGCGCCACCAAGGACATAGAAGTCTACAAGGGTCGGGACGCCCGCTGGGACGAGGTCTTCAAGCTCTGGAGAAGTGCGCGCCCCTGGGAGGACAGGAGCCCCAGCACCACCTATGACCACTATCTCAAGCTCTTGGCCCAGGAGAACGAGGAGTTGAGGACTGCTCCTCATGTCATCAAGGGGAATGAGATTCCCTGGGAAAACACCCGCCAGGGCCGGATCAAGTTCCTCATGGGGCCTGGGAGGCCTGATTCCTTCGTTGGCAAGTGGACCTGGGACCTCTTCCTCCAGGAGATCCCCCCGGGGAGCCGCTCCGGAAAGCACCTTCATATGTCCGAGGAGCTGCACCTTATCCTGGAGGGCAGGGGCTACGATGTCCAGGACGGCGTCCGCTACGACTGGAAGAAGGACGACCTGGTCTGCATCCCGGTGGGCACTGTCCACCAGCACTTTAACACCGACTCGGAAAAGCCGGCCAAGTTTATATCGGTGCAGCCGAGATACTGGGCCGCCTTCGGCTTCGGGGGCATCCTGCAAATCGAAGAAGCCCCGGAGTGCGCATAGTGGGTACAGAAAGTCGGTGGACTAAAAAGGAGTAGAGAGATGCATTTCTTCAAGTCTCTTGGTCTAGCTTTGATGATCGTGGTTTGGGCAGTGGCTGTTGTTCTCGCTGCTTCCCCGAACCCCAGCCTGCTCCAGGCAAAACAGGAGGCTGACGCCAAAGGCTACACGTTCATCACGAATCACGATGAAATTGTCGCTCACGCCAAAAAGGAGGGAAAACTCCGCGTTGTTGCAAACATGGATCGCCCCACGATCAGAGCCACTACGGCCGCCTTCAAAAGGAAATACCCGTTCATCGACGATATCTATATCGAAGAAACCACTGGGACGGACGCGGCCCAGCGGATAGTGCTCGCGCTTAAAGCCGGAGCGGCCAAGGAATGGGACACCACCCATATCCTGGTTGCGTTCCGCAGCGAATATAGCCCCTATCTTTGGAATGTCGATCTTCTTGGGATGGCCAAGCATGGAGTGCTACAGATACCCCTTTCTATGATCGACGCAAAATATGGAAACGTCGCCGCGCTCTTCAGCTATTTCCAACCTACAGCCTACAATGTGAAGCTGGTTCCCCCTGACCTGGTGCCCAAGACCTGGGAAGAGCTTCTCAGGCCGGAATTGAAGGGGAGAAAGTTTGCCCTTGATATTCGACCCAAAGATGTCGCTGCACTGGTTCCGATCTGGGGTTTAGAGAAGACTCTGGACTTTGCCCGGAAGATAGCCGCCCAGCAACCTATCTGGGTGCGTGGGAGTAGAGCTTTGACCTCAATGATCGCGGGAGAGATCCCAATGGTGGTTGGTCCTAACTTTGCGAGTGTCAAGGAAGCCCAGCTCAAAGACCGCACTGGCGTGCTGCGCTATGTTATCCTCGAGCCCGTGCCCGTAAGGTTCGGCAGTGCGCAGGGGATTTTGGCCTCCTCGCAGCATCGCCATGCTGCCCTTCTCTGGCTGGAATGGATGGCGAGTCCCGAGGCTCAGAAGATAGTGGACGAGACCGAGTTTAGCTCTTCTATCCACGTGCGTGGAGGCCTGGTGGAGCGGGAACTCCGAGGGAAGAAGCTCTCGGTTGTGGACTGGGAGCACTATCATGACGTGGAGCGGTGGGAAGGAGAGGTAGCGAAGGCCTATGGCTTTCCAAAGGTTGATGCGAAGAGATAAGGCCGTAGTGTCAGTCTGGTGTTTGGCCTACCCGGGGGCTGACCCGGAGAATTCTAAAGGGAGGTGCCATGGAAACGAACGTTTACGATGTCATTGTGGTAGGTGCGGGTAACGCCGCCCTGAGCGCTGCCCTCTCCGCCAGTGAGGCTGGGGCCAGCGTGCTCATCCTGGAGAAAGCCCCCAAGTCCGCCCGGGGGGGAAACGGTCGGGTCACCCATGGCGGCCGCTACGCCTATGGCGACATCAAGGGCGTTCGCGCTCTTATCCCTGACCTTACCGACGAAGAGGCGGAACGTCTGGAGGTGGGCCGCTACAGCGTGGACGACTACTACGGCGACCTGATGCGGATCTCCCAGGGCAGGGCCGACCCGGAGATGACCATGATCCTGGCCCAAGAGTCCTGCCCCTCGATGAAGTGGTTGGTGGACATGGGGGTAAAATTGGAGGTCAACTACAGGGGGAGCTTGGAAAAGGACGGCAAGAGACACTTCAACCCTAGGGTAGCAATGCCCTGGAGCCCCATGGGAGGTGGAGGGGGACTCAACAACCAACTCTTTCGCATCATCGAGGGCAGGCCGGGTATGGAGGTAAGGTACGAGACCAAAGCAGTGAAGCTGTTAGTGGACGGGACAGGTTGTGTGTGTGGGGTAGGGGTCAAGGATACCACTGGCTTTCATGACCTCCAGGCCAGGGCGGTGGTCCTCGCCTCTGGCGGCTTCCAGGCCAGTCTCGAGATGCGGGTGAAATACCTTGGGCCGGAATGGGACATGGTGAAGGTGCGCGGCTCTCGCTACGACACTGGGGAGGGTCTGGAGATGGCCTTAGATCTCGGCGCGGCAGTTTCCGGTCAATTAGGCGGCTGCCATGCCAACCAGGTATTTCTCAGCGGCCCGGACGTGGAGATGGGGGATGAGGCCTATGCCCATGACTATCACTTGGGAATTCTGGTCAATGTTCTCGGCAAGCGCTTTGTCGATGAGGCAGCCGACTACCGGCGCCATACCTATGCCAGGCTGGGCCGGGAGGTGTTCGCCCAGCCCCGGGGCATCGCCTTCCAGATCTTCGATGCCAAGGTGACCCACCTCCTCGACGACCGCTATCAGAAGGCCCGCGGGGTGACCGCCCGTTCCCTGGAGGAGTTGGCAGACGAGCTGGATATAGATGATAAGAGCTCCCTGCTAGCCACTATCCAGGAGTTCAACTCTGCTGTCCAGGAGGGCGAGTTCAATCCCGGTATCCTGGATGGCAAGAGGACCGAGGGCATCGAGCCTGCCAAGTCCAACTGGGCATTGAGGATCGATACCCCACCCTTCCTCTGCTATCCGGTGACCTGCGGTATTACCTTCAGCCTTGGAGGCCTGAAGATAGACCGCAACGCCCGCGTCCTCGACACCGAGGGCAAGATCATAGGCGGTCTCTATGCCACCGGGGACATCCTGGGGACCTTCTACTACAACTACGCCGGGGGTTCCGGCATCGCCAGGGGCGTAGTTTTCGGGCGCATAGCGGGGAGGACGGCTGCCGCTGAGCGAAACCGCTAGCCCGTAGATAAGCACTACCAGGGATGCGGTAAAATTATTCTGTCATAGAAAGAGGTTGAGTGATGCAAAAGGATGATATTGTCACGATGTTTACTGTAGGGGATGTGGTCGTTGCTCGCAAGGACTGGAAGTCGAGTTTTGCCAAAGTTGAATCTCTCTTGAGAAAGGCAGATATCTCTTTCTTCAATT